>NZ_CM002285.1:7332353-7340672 GCF_000497445.1 Streptomyces roseochromogenus subsp. oscitans DS 12.976
CGTCTTGCCGGTGCCGGGCGGCGCCACGAGCACGGCGGTGCCGGCGCTCTCCAGGGCATCGGCGAGGGCGGGCAGGGCGGAGCGCACGGGCAGCGCGTCCAGGGCGTCGTAACGGATCACGTCCCCAGTGTCGTACGACGGCGAAAACCGCCCCCACGCGCGCGTGGGCGCCGGCGCCGGCTCAGTCGCGCTCGCACACGAAGACGGCCGTACCCGGGATCAGGCTCCCGCGCAGCGGCGACCAGCCGCCCCACTCCGAGGTGTTCCAGGACGGCCACTCCGGCTCCACCAGGTCCACCAGCCGGAAGCCGGACGCGACGATGTCCCGGACGCGGTCGCCGAGCGTCCTGTGGTGTTCGACGTAGACCGCGCGGCCCTCCTCGTCCTGCTCCACGTACGGCGTGCGGTCGAAGTAGGACGAGGACACCGACAGGCCCTCGGGGCCCGGCTCGTCCGGGAACGCCCAGCGGATCGGATGCGTCACCGAGAACACGAACCGGCCACCCGGCCGCAGCACCCGGCGCACCTCGCGCAACACCAGCCGCGGGTCCGCGACGAACGGCAGCGCTCCGTATGCCGAGCAGGCCAGGTCGAAGGAGCTGTCCGCGAAGGGCAGCGCGCCGGCGTCCGCGCAGACCAGGGGAAACGATCCGCCGATTCGCAGGGCGTGCTGCAGCTGGCGGTGCGACAGGTCCAGCGCCACCGGGCGGGCGCCCTGGGCGGCCAGCCAGCGCGCGCACTGCGCCGCGCCCGCGCCGAGCTCCAGGACGTCCTTGCCCTTCAGCTCCTCCGGCGGGCCGAGCAGCTCGGCCTCCACCTCGTCCAGGCCCTCCGGGCCCCAAACGAAGCGGTCGTCGCCGAGGAACGTGCCGTGCTCGCTCTGGTACTCGTCCGCGTTGCGGTCCCACCAGCCCCGATTGGCCCGTGAGCTCTCCGCGACGCCGGCATCACGTCGCGTGGCCTCCGGCTCGGACGCCTCGGGTCGTTCGGGCTCGTACGCTTCCGGCTCTTGGATGATCGGCTCCCTCGTCGTACTCTTCCGTCCAACCCTTCAGGGGTCCGCCACGGAAGTGGTCCCGTCGGCCTGCGTGGCCTCAAGGGACGTTTCTTCTGCCGGATATGCAGCGATCTGCCCCGGGTGTGCGCCTTCGCGCATTGACCCTGTCCGGCTGCCCCCGTATGCTACAAGTTGCGCTGCGGGCCTGCGCACCTCAGACGTAGCAGGCTGCGCTCGCATCTGTATGTATGTCCCCTCGGTTTTCGAGGCGCCACCGGGCACCCGGTGTCCATATGGTGGCGCTTCCTTGGCTGTCCGGCTTCTGCAGAGCGAAACGGGCTCCCGGCGTAAGCAGTACCTACGACTTCAATGTCCGTACCGGAGCCCTTTCCCACATGACGAGCAGCACCGAGACCACCGCCACCACCCCGCAGGTAGCGGTCAACGACATCGGTAACGAGGAAGCCTTCCTCGCCGCGATCGACGAGACGATCAAGTACTTCAACGACGGCGACATCGTCGACGGCGTCATCGTGAAGGTCGACCGGGACGAGGTCCTGCTCGACATCGGTTACAAGACCGAAGGTGTCATCCCGAGCCGCGAGCTCTCGATCAAGCACGACGTCGACCCGAACGAGGTCGTGGCCGTCGGCGACGAGATCGAGGCCCTGGTCCTCCAGAAGGAGGACAAGGAAGGCCGCCTGATCCTCTCGAAGAAGCGCGCCCAGTACGAGCGTGCCTGGGGCACCATCGAGAAGATCAAGGAAGAGGACGGCATCGTCACCGGTACCGTCATCGAGGTCGTCAAGGGTGGTCTCATCCTCGACATCGGCCTCCGTGGCTTCCTCCCGGCCTCCCTGGTCGAGATGCGCCGCGTCCGCGACCTCCAGCCGTACGTCGGCAAGGAGCTCGAGGCCAAGATCATCGAGCTGGACAAGAACCGCAACAACGTGGTCCTGTCCCGCCGTGCCTGGCTGGAGCAGACCCAGTCCGAGGTCCGCCAGACGTTCCTCACGACCCTGCAGAAGGGTCAGGTCCGCTCCGGTGTGGTCTCCTCGATCGTCAACTTCGGTGCCTTCGTGGACCTGGGTGGCGTCGACGGTCTGGTCCACGTCTCCGAGCTGTCCTGGAAGCACATCGACCACCCGTCCGAGGTTGTCGAGGTCGGCCAGGAAGTCACCGTCGAGGTCCTCGACGTCGACATGGACCGCGAGCGTGTCTCCCTGTCGCTGAAGGCGACGCAGGAGGACCCGTGGCAGCAGTTCGCCCGCACCCACCAGATCGGCCAGGTCGTGCCCGGTAAGGTCACGAAGCTGGTTCCGTTCGGTGCGTTCGTCCGCGTGGACGAGGGCATCGAGGGTCTGGTCCACATCTCCGAGCTGGCCGAGCGCCACGTGGAGATCCCGGAGCAGGTCGTCCAGGTCAACGACGAGATCTTCGTCAAGGTCATCGACATCGACCTCGAGCGCCGCCGCATCAGCCTCTCGCTGAAGCAGGCCAACGAGTCCTTCGGTGCCGACCCGGCCTCGGTCGAGTTCGACCCGACCCTGTACGGCATGGCCGCGTCCTACGACGACCAGGGCAACTACATCTACCCCGAGGGCTTCGACCCGGAGACCAACGACTGGCTGCCGGGCTACGAGAAGCAGCGCGAGGAGTGGGAGCGCCAGTACGCCGAGGCGCAGGCCCGCTTCGAGCAGCACCAGCAGCAGGTCATCAAGTCCCGCGAGGCCGACGCGGCTGCCGCCGCCGAGGGTGGCGAGGCTGCGGCTCCGGCCGCGACCGGTGGCTCGTACTCCTCCGAGGGCGCGGACACCTCCGGTGCGCTGGCCTCGGACGAGGCGCTGGCCGCGCTGCGCGAGAAGCTCGCCGGTGGCCAGAGCTGAACGCTAGCCGCTGAGGCTTAGCCGATAGCTGGTTCTTGAGGGGCCGTACCTTTCGGGGTGCGGCCCCTCAAGCGTGTTCGGGGGCCGTGGCGCTTGTCGTTCGGCCGCGGGTGGTCTGTGGTTGCGCGCGCAGTTCCCCGCGCCCCTCAGGGAGTTGCGGTTGCCCACGCTCTCCTTCGTACCGCCCCCGAGATCCTGATCAACGGCGTGTCGTGGGAATGCCCGTCATCCGAGGCGTGTTGACGATGACGAACACGAGGAGGAGCGGTCACAGTGCTTGATCCGCAGGGTTTGTACGCATGGGAGCCGAAGGGCCTCGCCGTTGTCGACATGGCGCTCGCCCAGGAGTCGGCCGGCCTTGTCATGCTCTACCACTTCGACGGATACATCGACGCGGGTGAGACCGGGGACCAGATCGTCGACCGGCTGCTCGACTCGCTGCCCCACCAGCTCGTCGCCCGTTTCGACCACGACCGGCTCGTGGACTACCGCGCCCGTCGGCCCCTGCTGACCTTCAAGCGGGACCGCTGGACCGACTACGAGGTGCCCGCCATCGAGGTCCGCCTGGTCCAGGACGCCACGGGCGCCCCGTTCCTGCTGCTGTCCGGTCCCGAGCCCGACGTGGAGTGGGAGAGGTTCGCGGCGGCCGTACAGCAGATCGTGGAGCGGCTCGGCGTCCGCCTGTCGGTGAACTTCCACGGCATCCCCATGGGCGTTCCGCACACCCGCCCGGTGGGTCTCACCCCGCACGGCAACCGCCCCGACCTCGTCCCGGGCCACCGCAGCCCCTTCGAGGAGGCCCAGGTGCCCGGCAGCGCCGAGTCACTGGTCGAGTTCCGCCTGATGGAGGCCGGGCACGAGGTCCTGGGCGTCGCCGCGCACGTCCCGCACTACATCGCCCGCTCGCCGTACCCGGACGCCGCCCTGACCGTTCTGGAGGCCATCACGGCCGCCACTGGGCTGGTGCTGCCGGGCATCGCGCACTCGCTGCGCACCGACGCGCATCGCACGCAGACGGAGATCGACCGGCAGATCCAGGAGGGCGACGAGGAACTCACCGCGCTGGTCCAGGGCCTGGAGCACCAGTACGACGCGGCCGCGGGCGCCGAGACCCGGGGCAACATGCTCGCCGAGCCGGTGGAGATCCCGTCGGCCGACGAGATCGGGCGCGAGTTCGAGCGGTTCCTGGCGGAGCGGGAGGGCGACCACTGACCTCCGCCGGGCCCGCTGTCAGTGGCAGGGCCTAAGCTTCCGCTCATGCTGAAAGTGGGCCTGACCGGTGGGATCGGCGCCGGCAAGAGCGAGGTGTCACGGCTGCTGGTGGAGCAGGGGGCCGTGCTCATCGACGCGGACCGCATCGCGCGCGAAGTCGTGGCACCGGGCACCCCCGGCCTCACCGCCGTGGCCGAGGCGTTCGGCACGGACGTCCTCACCGCCGACGGCAGCCTGGACCGGCCCAAGCTCGGTTCGATCGTCTTCGCCGACCCCGAGAAGCTCGCCGTCCTCAACTCGATCGTGCACCCCTTGGTGGGCGCCCGCTCCCGCGAGCTGGAGGAGACCGCGGCCGCCGACTCCGTCGTGATCCACGACGTACCCCTCCTCACCGAGAACGGCCTGGCACCGCTGTACGACCTCGTGGTCGTCGTGGACGCGAGCCCCGAGACCCAGCTCGACCGGCTGGTCCGGCTGCGCGGGATGACCGAGCAGGACGCACGCGCGCGTATGGCCGCGCAGGCCAGTCGCGAGCAGCGCCGCGAGATCGCGGACATCGTGATCGACAACGACGTACCTCTGGACGCGCTGCGCAAGCGCGTCGCCGAGGTGTGGGAGGACCTCGTACGGCGGGCCCGCGAGCGTTCCGCGGAACAGGACTCGGAATAGCGGCCCCCTCCGCGGGCGTTGAAACCCTGCAGTGAGGGAAGGACTCTGCCGTGCCCGAGACCAGCGGTTCCACCGGACGTACTCCAGAGACGCATGTCATCGACTTCCGTGCGGCTGAGCATCTGCTCAACTCACGGGACCCACAGGGCGCGGTGAAGCTGCTCGATGGAGTCATCGCCGCGCATCCCGAGAACACGGCGGCCCGTCTGCTCCGCGCGCGTGCGTTCTTCGCCGCCGCACAACTGCGGCCCGCCGAGCTGGAGTTCACGATCGTGCTGGAGCGCGAGCCGGACAACGCGTTCGCGCACTTCGCACTGGCCCGCACCTATGAACGCCAGGGCCGCTCCGACCAGGCCAAACGCCACTTCCGGCTCGCGGCCGCGCTGGACCCCAACCCGCAGTATCTGAAGGCCGCTCGCTTCGACGACTGAGCGGCGACCGCACGCATGTGCCGCGGCTGCCTCTGGCTCTCGGTACATCACGGGTGCCGGTGGCTCGGTGGATCACGATGCCGTCGGCCTCGGCCGATCATGGATGGCGGTGCCGCAGTCGATCACGGATGGCGGTGCCGTGGTGGCCCGGGAACGGTGGTCCGCTCTCCGGTGGCGGGTACGGCGGCACGTCACGGCCCGGCTGATAGTGCGGGCCCTGGCGGATGTGCCGGAGGATCATGGCCATGTCGACGGTCACCACCAGCCACAGCACCCCGCAGGCCGCCGCCCAGCCGGGGCGCCCGACGAGCGCGAACGCCGCCGTGCCGAAGACCGACCAGACCAGTCCCCACACGCTCAGCCAGAACCGCGCCCGCAGAGCACTGCGCGCGGTCGCCGGTTCACTGCCCGTACGCATCGGATCACCACTCCTTCTTGCAACGTACTCTTCGGTGACGACGTTCATCAACGGCGCCCGACCGCCGCTCATCGAACTCGTCCGCCGCTCGCCGAAGGGGGAAACCGATGCTGCCGGACGCCGACGACCTGCCCGAACTGCTCCTCGACCTGGCCGTGCCGCACGAGGACATCAACGCGCTGGTGGCCCTGCGGTCCCGGGTCACCGGTGACCCGGGCGCGCTGAGACTCCTTGAGCAGTGCGTCGAGGAGGTGTTCCGCGGACCGGAGGGGACCGGTCACCCACCCGACCTCGCCGAACTGTTCGCCGCGGCGCCGGCCGGGCTGAGCGGCACCTTCGCCGTGTACGTCTTCGTCGCCGCGCTCCCGCGCACCCTCGCCCGGCACCGGGAACGCGGCGTATCGCCGGAGGTCTCCCGGCGTACCCTTGCTGACCTGGGCCGTCAGGTTGCGGTGCATCGCAGACGGCACGGCACGACCGGGGTGAACGCGCGGTGCTGGCTCGTCCGCCACTTCCGCGGCGAACTGTTCCAGCTGGGCCGGCTGCAGTTCGAGCGGGCGCGGCTCGGGCAGCGCTCGGCACCGGTGCTCGCGGCGGCCGGGCTGGACGCCGTCCCCGGCACGTCCTGCCTCAACCTGCACATCCCCGACTTCCACGGCCCGCTTACCCCGTCCGCCTGCGACCGTTCGCTGGCCTTGGCCCGTGAGTTCTTCGCCCGGCACTTCCCCGAGGAGCGGCCGGTCGCGGCGCTGTGCCATTCCTGGCTGCTCGACCCGCAGTTGAAGCGGTACCTGCCGGCCGACTCCAACATCGTCCGCTTCCAGGAACGCTTCCGCACCGCCCGTGAGGACACCGAGCCGTCCGACACCGAACCCGTCCAGTTCGTCTTCGGCGACCCCGGCCTGCCGGTTGCGGAGCTGCCGCGCCGCACGTCCGTGGAGCGGGCCGTGGGGGACCATCTGCGGGCGGGCGGCCACTGGTACATCGGGCACGGATGGTTCCCGTTCCGGACCGAGCCACCTCTTGCTGACTAGCCGGGGTTGCCCCGCGGCGGCGAAATAGCTCGAACGGGTGAACCGAGGCCGAACGGGAACGGGCGTGCGGAGGCGGGCCGTTGTTCGGGCATGAGCGTCGAAATGCGTGAGGGATACGAGGGCACGGGACCCGGTGCGATCACCCCGGACGGCTGCGCGGTCGAGCTGTACGAGCGGCTGCCGGTGGGCGAGGAGCCGCACATCATCGCCGCGGCGGTACCGGCCGGGGCGCACATCCTGGAGCTGGGCAGCGGAGTGGGCCGGATGACCCACCCCCTGCTCGACCGCGGCTTCACGGTCACGGCGGTGGACGAGTCCGCCGACATGCTGAGCCGGGTCCGCGGGGCGCGCACGATATGCGGCCCCATCGAGGAACTGGACCTGGGCGGCGAGAAGTTCGACGTGGTGATGCTGGCGTCGTTCCTCGTCCACGCCGGCGACGAGGAGGTCCGCAGAGGCATGCTGCGCACCTGCGCCCGGCATGTGAGGGAGGGCGGCTGTGTGCTGATCCAGCGGGAGGGCGAGGACTACCACACGAACGTGCCGAGGGAGCGCGTCGACCCGAGCGGCTTCACCATACGGATCGCCTCGGTCGAGCCTGCCGGAGACGGAGTGAACTCGGTCCACGCGGAGTATGTCTTCCCGGACGCGGCCTGGACTCAGACGTTCCTGGCCCGGCCCCTGACGAAGGAGCAGTTCGAGTCGGCACTGGAGGAAGCGGGACTGGAGGTGGACGCGTATCTGACACCGGACGGGACATGGGTGCGGGCGGTGCCGAAGGCATAGCGGGTACTGGGTCGCATCGGCTGGCCGGAGAGCGATGAGTTCCCGGACCGCGTGGGGTCTACCTCGGTGAAAGCAACCGGCACCGCTTCCCCCAGGAGACCCTCATGTCCGAGACCACCGCCTCTGCCGCCCCCATCGCTCCCGTCGCCTCCACCGGCTCCCTCAGCGGCCGGAGGCGCGCGGCCCGGATCGCGCTGCGGTCCTTGCAGGTGCTGCTCGCGCTGTTCTACGGCATCGCCAGCGCATTGCCCAAGCTCATCGCGTACCCTGCGGCCGTCGAGTCCTTCGACAAGATCGGCTGGGGCAGCGGGGCCATGTACACCATCGGCGCGCTCGAACTCGCCGGAGCCGTCGCGCTGTTGATCCCTGTGCTCCAGTCCGTGGCGGCGATCGCGCTCAGCGCTCTCATGGTGGGCGCGTTCATGGTCCAGCTCACGGTCTTCCACGGCCAGAACGCGGCAACCCCGCTGATCCTGATCGTGCCGCTCGCCCTGATCGCCTGGGCCCGACGCGGGCACAACGGGGAACTGCTGCGGTGGGCGCGGCGCCGGTGACCCTGGCACACAGCACCGGCACCGCCGACCGGGCGCGGGGGCCTGGCCGGCGGTGCCGGGGTGTGGCGAGGGGGTGACGCCTACGGGTGAGGGCTCTGGGCCGCCGTCCTGGGGTACACCGGCCGGGCCCGCCGGATGCGGATGTGCCGCGCTTGCAGGTCCCGGATCCGCCATGCCTACCGATCCAGCGGTCGTGGATCCGCCGTGCCTGCTGGTTCCGCCGGACGTGGATCCGCCGGGCCCGCCGGACTCGGATCGGCCCTGCTCGCCCGTCCCCGGATCGGCCGGGCTTGCCGGTCCCGGACCAGCCCTGCTCGCCCGTCTTCGCATCA
>NZ_CM002285.1:7341598-7349418 GCF_000497445.1 Streptomyces roseochromogenus subsp. oscitans DS 12.976
CCGGCGGGGGGCGACGGCCTCGCGGGGCGGAGGCGGAGGCGAATTGTCGATGTAGCACTGGATGGCCACCGGGGCGCCGACCCGCTTGCGGATCAGGCGCTTGACGATCACGACCCGCTCGCGGCCCTCGTGCCGCAGGCGCACCTCGTCGCCGATGTGTACGGAGTAGGCGGGCTTCACCCGCTCGCCGTTCACATGGACGTGGCCGCCCCGGCAGGCGGTGGCGCCCAGGGAACGCGTCTTGATCAGACGCACGGCCCAGATCCAGCTGTCGATCCGGACCGTCTCGCCGTTCGCCGGCCCCGCGGCCTCGGCGGCGGCCACGGCGTCGGCGATCTTAGGATCGACGGGCTCGTCGGCGGAGGCAGCGGAGCCCTGAGCCGTCTGGGCGTCGTCGGCGCCTGGGGCGGGGCTGGTTCCGTCCGGTCCGCCGGTGCCGCGGTTCACGTTCTCGTCCGCATCCTCGGAAGCCATGCCCCGACCTTAACTCCCTCAGCCGGGTGAGCCGGAGGCGTTTTCGCCGGAGGGCTGGTGGTGACCGGCGGAGTGGTGGGACGCGCCCCCCTGGCGCATCCCGGATGCGCCGGGCCTCCGCGCCGCGGAGGCTGTTGTAGGGATCGCGTTCGACGCCGACGCCGTGCAACAAACGTCACCGCCTGGCAGGCAGCGAGCGGCTGGATGCACCTGTGTGAACTGGTGGGGCATACGGTGGCCGTATGGACGACAGCAGCGCTCTCGACCGGCTCGACGGGCTTGCCCGGCTCGACCGGCGGGTCGCGCAGTGCCGGGCCTGCCCCCGGCTGGTCGAGTGGCGCGAGGAGGTGGCCCGTACGAAACGGGCCGCGTTCGCCGACTGGACGTACTGGGGGCGGCCGGTGCCCGGCTTCGGTCCGGCCGACGCACGGCTGGCGATCATCGGCCTGGCCCCGGCCGCGCACGGCGGCAACCGTACGGGCCGCATGTTCACCGGCGACCGCTCGGGAGACGTGCTCTACCAGGCGCTGTACGACGTGGGGCTCGCCTCGCAGCCCACTTCTGTCAGTGCCGACGACGGGCTGGAACTGTACGGCGTCCGCGTCACCGCGCCCGTGCACTGCGCCCCGCCCGCCAACAAGCCGACCCCCGGCGAGCGCGACACCTGCCGGCCCTGGCTGGTTCAGGAGCTGAGGCTGCTGCGCCCGACACTGAAGGCCGTGGTCGTCCTCGGTGCCTTCGGCTGGCAGGCCGCGCTGCCCGCGTTCGCCGAGGCGGGCTGGACCGTGCCCCGGCCCCGTCCGGCCTTCGTCCATGGCACCCGGGTCCAGCTCGACGGACTGGACCTCTTCGGCTGCTTCCACGTCAGCCAGCGCAACACCTTCACCGGCCGGCTCACCCCGCAGATGCTCCGCGAGGTGCTGAGCACCGCGGCACAGGCGGCCGGCCTGCGGCAGCCGTCCGTAGGCCGGTAGTCGTCCCGTAGGCCGGCAGCCGTCTGTCGGCCGGGTGCGGTCTCTCTCCCCGGGAGCCACCTCGCAGCCGACGGCCGCTCCCTCAGGCGTCGGCCGTGGCCCCTCCGTCGCTTTCGGCTCAGTTCCCGTCGGCGGCATCGGCTCCGAACAGGTGCCGTACCGTCGAGCGATAGTTGGCGCGGACATGGTCGAGGGCGTGGGTGCGGGCGCGGTCGGGGTCGCCGGAGGCGATCGCCTCGTACAACTCGCGGTGCTCGGTGAGGAGTTGGGGCCATTCCTCGTTCCGCCGGGTCAGCCAGCGCAGGCGGCCGTCGACCGGCTCCATGACCGAGATCAGCATGCTGTTGCCGGCCAGGGTGCGGATGCGGTCGTGAAAGCGCGTGTTGATGTCCGTGATCGCCTCCGCATCGCCCTCCTTCGTGGCCCGCTCCGCCTGGTCGAGCAGTTCCCGCAGTTCCGCCAGGGCCTCCGGGGTCACCCGGGACGCCGCCAGCCCCGCCGCGTACACCTCCAACGCCTCGCGCAGCTCGAAGAGTTCCCGGACATCGGTCGGGGTCAGCCGGCGTACGACCGTGCGGCGGGCCGACTCGAAGAGGACGAAGCCCTCGGCGACCAGGGCGCGGATCGCCTCCCGCACCGGCACCCGCGAGACGCCGAACCGCTCGGCCAGCTCCCGTTCGACGAGCCGGTCACCAGGCCCCAGGCGCCCGGCGATGATGTCCTCCCGCAGGCTCGCCAGGACCCGCTCGCGCACCGCGCCCAGGGGTTCGATCGTCGTCATGGGCCCATCTTCGCCGACGCCAGGCGACTTTTACGGGGCCGTAACGGCAACGACATCGGTCCGAACGCTTGACGACGGCACCATGTCGGCAGTTTGGTATACCAAATCGCAAACCGCACTGCTGGCTTTCGGCCAATGGTGTGCCCGGACCCCTACCTGCGACACCTGCGACTAGCTGCGACACCTGCGGTACGGCCCCTTCGTCCCCCCGCCCAGGAGGCCCCGTGTCCCTCGCCGACCGCGCCGAAGCCACCGGCGCACCCGCGTTCGTCCCCGACCCCCGCCTCGTCAACGAGGACCTCGCCCCCGCCGAGCAGTGGAACTGGAAGGTCTTCGACCTGTTCGCCATGTGGATGTCCGACGTCCACAACCTCGGCAACTACACCTTCGCCGCCGGTCTGTTGGTCCTCGGTATGAACGTCTGGCAGGTCTTCACCGCCCTGCTCGCCGGCTTCGTGCTGATCTACATCGGCATGAACCGGATGGGGAAGATCGGCCAGCGTCACGGCGTGCCCTTCCCGGTGGTCAGCCGCATCAGCTTCGGCGTCTGGGGCGCCAACATCCCCGCGCTGATCAGAGCCGTGATCGCCATCATGTGGTACGGCATCCAGACCTATCTGGCCTCCGTCGCCGTCAACGTGATGCTGCTCGCGGCCTGGCCCGGCCTCGCATCCCTCACTCATCACTCCTTCCTCGGCCTCGACGCGCTCGGCTGGATCTCCTTCGTCTCGCTCTGGCTGCTCCAGTGGGTGATCATCAGCCAGGGCATGGAAGCGGTGCGCAAGTTCCAGGACTTCTGCGGCCCGGTGATCTGGCTGGTGATGATCGCGCTGGCGGTCTGGGTCCTGGCCAAGGCCCACTGGAGCATCTCGCTCACCTCCACCCCGCACCCGGTGTCCACGGGCGAGCAGTGGCGGCAGTGGTTCGGCGCGATCGGCCTCATCCTCGCCACCTACGGCACGCTGATGCTCAACTTCTGCGACTTCTCGCGCTTCGCACCCGACTACCGGACCGTGCGGCGCGGCAACTTCTGGGGCCTGCCGATCAATTCCACCGCCTTCGTCGTCGTGTCGGTGATCGTCACGGCCGGCTCGCTGAAGGCGTTCGGACAGGCCATCACCGACCCGGCGGAACTGGTCGCCAAGGTCGACAACACCTGGGTGCTCGTCATCGCGGCGCTGGCCTTCGCGGTCGCCACCATGGGCGTCAACATCGTCGCCAACTTCGTCTCACCGGCGTACGACCTGGCCAACGTCTGGCCGCAGAAGATCACCTTCAAGGTCGGCGGCATGATCAGCACGGTCGCCGCGCTGGTCGTCACCCCCTGGAACCTCTTCTCCAACCCGACTGTCGTCAACTACTTCCTCGGTGGCCTCGGTGCCTTCCTGGGCCCCCTGTTCGGCGTGATCATGGTCGACTACTACTGGGTCAAGCGCGGCAAGGTCGACGTCGACGCACTGTTCGACGCCCGCCCGGGCTCGCCGTACCACTATCGCAAGGGCGTCAACCCGAGGGCGCTGTGGGCGTTCCTGCCCGCCGCCGCGGTCGCCGCCGTACTGGCCCTGGTGAAGAGCTTCAACGATGTGGCGCCGTACTCCTGGTTCATCGGCACGGCACTCGGCGCCGCCCTGTACGCGCTGCCGGCCCGCCGGGAGCGCACGGCGACGACGGAGGAGGTCTGACGCGTTGCGGATCATCGTCACCAACTGCAACACCACGCGGGAGATGACCGGGGAGATCGTCCGCGGCGCGCGGGCCGCCGCGGCACCGGGCACCACCGTGACCGGCCTGACCCCGGCCTGGGGCCCGGCATCGGCCGAGGGCTGGCTCGACAGCTACCTCTCGGCCGCGGCCGTCCTCGACACCCTGCGGACGTACGACGGACCCGCGTACGACGCCGTCGTCCTGGCCGGCTTCGGCGAGCACGGCCGGGAAGGCGTACGGGAGTTGGTCGACGTCCCCGTCGTGGACATCACCGAGGCCGCCGCCCACCTCGCCTGCCTCCTGGGTCGTCGCTACGGCGTCGTCACCACCCTCGACCGGGCCCGCGGCCAGATCGAGGACAGCCTGGAGACCGCCGGCGTGGCCCGCAACTGCGCCGTCGTCGTCGGTACCGGCCTCGGCGTCCTCGACCTCGCCGACGACCCCGGCCGCACGGAGTCCGCGTTCCTGACGGCGGCCGAACGGGCCCGGGACGCCGGCGCCGAGGTCCTCGTCCTGGGCTGCGCCGGGATGACGGGACTGCAGCGGGCAGTGCGGGAGAAGCTCGGGCTGCCGGTGGTCGACGGGGTGGCGGCGGCGGTCAAGCTCGCGGAATCCCTGGCCACCCTGGGTCTGACGACGAGCCGAGCGGGCAGCTACGGCACGCCCTTGCCCAAGGTCCGACTGTGGGGCCGCTCCTCGGGCGAGCCGGAACGAGGGGCTCAGGGGCGCCAGACGTAACGCACGTCCGGCTCCCGCTCCTCGTTGCCACTGCCGTCGGTTGACTCGACGGCGGTGAAGCCGTGGCGCTCGTAGAAGCGGTGGGCGGGCTTGTTGACCTGGAAGGTCCACAGGGTCAGCCCGCCCGGGCTGCGCTCCTTGGCCAGCGCGACGAACCGGTCGCCGATGCCGCGCCCCCGCCACGCGGGGTCCAGGTACAGCTGGGACAGCTCCTCCTCGTGCAGGACCATCACACCGACGATCCCGCCACCGGCCGCCTCCGCCACCCAGGTCTCCCGCGCCGGCACCACGACATCCCGGAAGTGCTCCCGCACATCGTCGTCGGAGCGCGGCCGGACCACGGTGGGCAGCGCCGCCCGGAAGGACCGCAGCCACACATCGGCCGCCGCACGCGCGTCGGCCGGTGCGGCCCGCCGCAGCACGACCGTGCCGGTCACCGGCTCTCCTCCCGCTCCGGCACCGCGGCCGTGGCCGTGATCTCCACCAGCTGCCCGGTGTACCCGAGGCAGGCGACGCCGAGCAGCGTGGACGAGTGCGGTCCCGCGCTCAGCCCGGACGCCTCGACGACCTCCCACACCGCGGACAGCACGGAGGGCTCACTGCTCACCACGTACACGTCCGTGGTGACGACATGCGCCAAGTCACTCCCGACGGCGGCCAGTTGCTCCCGAAGATTGGCGATCACCTGCTCGGTCTGCCGCACGGGGTCACCCGGACCGACGATCTCCCCCTTCTCGTCGAGCGGCACGGCCCCTGCGAGGAAGGCGAGCCTGCTGCCCGCTTCCACCACGGATGCATGCGCATAGGTGGGCGGCGGGAAGAGACCGGGCGCGTCGACTCGTCGGATCATGGCGGCTCCCAGGGAAATGGCCAGCAACCACCCGATCATCCGCGTTCGGTAGCGCTGCCGCATCCCGATTTCCCGGCACGGAGAAGCGGTTCAATACGTCCGTGCCGTGGCCCGGCGGATCACGTCGTGAACCGGCTCTCCAGAAGGTGTCGTTCTCCGGTGGCCGTCCCGTGTCGGCCGCGGCTGAACGTTTCGAGTACTTCTTCGCCCGCAAGCAGTGGCCCGATGCGCTGAACGGCGCCCCGGTACTCGTCCTGGCCTCGCACTCCCGCGGGCCCTGGTCGTCGGCGGAAGTGTCGCGGATGCCCGATGGCCGCGTGCGGCTCGTGGTGGCGAGAATCTCGGGCAAGCGGTGCGCAACGTCAGCATCTGGCCCCGCACAGCGTCGCGTGCGGGTTCTGCCGGTCGATCGGGTAGTCCGGACGGGCCGGTGAGGGAGCGGACCACCTGGCACCCCGGCTCGCCGAGTACGAGGCCCGCCCCGTACGAGGCCTGCCACGTATGAGGCTCGCCGCCCCGCCGACGTCGCACCGCTCGACCACGAGCCGGCCCGGCCGGAGGCGGATCGGGTGCGGATCGGATGCGGGCTGACCTCGCGGCGCCGCGCGAGCCGTTGCGGCGCATCGCGGAGGGCCTCGCGGAAATTTCGGGAGCGGACTTCGGGATCGCTGCGGCAGGCTGAGGCCATGCCCGAGACTTCCGACTCCGATTTCCTCAGCCGTACGGCCGACCGCCTCGCCGCCCTCCCCACCGTCCAGGCCGTCGCCCTCGGCGGTTCCCGGGCCCAGGGCACCCACCGGGACGACAGCGACTGGGACCTGGCCGTCTACTACCGCGGCCCGTTCGACCCGGACGATCTGCGGGCCGTCGGCTGGGACGGGGAGGTGTCCGAGGTCGGTGAGTGGGGTGGCGGGGTGTTCAACGGCGGAGCCTGGCTGACCGTCGACGGGCGCCGGGTGGATGTGCACTACCGGGATCTCGACGTGGTCGAGCACGAGCTGGCGGAGGTCGCGGAGGGCCGGTTCCGGGTGGAGCCGCTGCTCTTCCACCTCGCCGGCATTCCCACCTATCTGATCGTGGCCGAACTCGCCGTCAACCAGGTGCTCAGGGGCACCCTGCCCCGCCCCGCGGGCTACCCGGCCAAGCTGCGCGTCACCGCCGCCGAGCGCTGGTACGGCACCGCCCGGGCCACTCTCGGCTACGCCAAGGCCAACCACGCACCCCACGGCCGCCTCACGGAGACCGCCGGGGCCATCGCCACGGCCGCCGCCCAGGCCGCGCACGCCGTGCTCGCGGCACGCGGCGAGTGGGTGACGAACGAGAAACGGCTGCTGGAGCGGGCCGGGCTGCGCGGGATCGACGCGGTGGTGGGTGGGCTGCGGGCCGAACCCGACGCGCTGGTCCGCGCCGTCACCGACGCCGAGCGGATCGTCGGGTCGACGCGTCCATGAGAGCGTTCACCAAGTTCACCAAGTCCATGAGTCCATCGAGTTCATGAATGTCGGGGAATCGCGTTGATGGATTGCGTGATGGATTGCGTGATGGATTGCGTTCATAAAGAACCCGGTCGTCCCAGGCATCTTTCACCTCCCTGAAACGTGATCGCCCCGTTCGCCCGGCGAACCCGCCCTACCGTGGAAGCACGGTCCACCGGCCACTGTCGTCCGCAGGCCCACCTCGCCCTCGTACGAACAGGAGCCCCGTGTCCCGGCCCGCCGTACCCCTCTGGCTCTCCCATGCCCTGCGCGCGCAGCGCGGTCCCGTGCCCTGGGGTGCGGTGATCCGGGGCACGCTCGCCGCCGGACCGCTGCTGCTCGCCGGGGTGCTCGCAGGGCGGACGCCCCTCGGGTTGCTCGCCGCCGTCGCCGCGATGCTCGCCGGCATCAACGACCGGCCCGGCAGCCGGCGGGCCGCCGTGGAGCGGCTCGGGGTGCCCGCGCTGGCCGGTGCCCTCGGGCTGCACGTGGGCACGTACGCCGGGCAGGGGCTGGCCGCCGTACCGCTCACCCTGGCGCTCACCGCTCTCGGGCTGGTCGCCGGCGGGATCAGCGCGGTCGGGCCCGTCGCCTCGGCCGCGGGAACCCACCTGCTCGTCGGTGCCGCGCTCGGCGCCGGGATGCCGGCGGCCGAGAGCGGCCTGCTACGGGCGCTCGCCTTCCTCGCCGGAGCCGGGTGGCTGCTCCTGCTGCGGCTCGCTCTGCCCACTCCCGGTTCGCTCACCGGGGACTTCCGGTTCGACGGGGAGCGGGCGGCGGTCGCCGATGTGTACGACGCGGTCGCCGCCCTGGTCGAGGCCGTG
>NZ_CM002285.1:7350453-7364079 GCF_000497445.1 Streptomyces roseochromogenus subsp. oscitans DS 12.976
CCCCCAGCCGGTCCGTTCCCGCCCTGCGCGCCCTCGACGACGCCCTGTTGCGCGCCGCCGAGGCCTTCGACCGGGCGGACGGCCCGCGGCAGCGGTTGCTCACCCGGCACCGGGGCGCCAAGGACGCCCTGCGCGCCGCGTTCGGCACCGGCGGACGCGAGTACGGGCTGCGCGTCGCCCTCTGCTTCGGGGCCAGCGCCGCCATCGCCCAGGCGCTGCACCACACCCGCTGGCACGGCCAGCACCAGCACTGGTACTGGCTGCCCGCCACCGCCGTCTTCCTCGTCAAGCCCGACCTCGGGCCGCTCGTCTCCCGGGTGCTGTGCCGGGCCGCCGGGACCGTGCTGGGCGCCCTGGTGTTCGCCGGTCTCGCCGCGCTGCTGCCCCGGCCCGGCGGGCTGATCGCGCTGGTCGCGGTCTGCGGGGCGCTCGTCCCGGTCGCCACCCGGCACTTCGCCGCGCAGACCGCCGTCGTCACCGTCCTCGTCCTCGCCCTGGTCATGGCCGGCGGCGAGCCGCAGGCCTCCGTCAGCCGCATCGGCGAGACCCTGCTGGCCTGCGTACTCGTGCTGATCGTCGGGCATCTGCCGATGCCAGGCAGACGCGGCGGCGCGGTGCGGGCACGCCTCGCCACGGCCGGCGGCGCCGCGCAGGCCTATCTCGCGCATGTCCTCGGCGCGTCCGACGCTGTCGCTGAGTCCGGCGACCGTGGTGAGCTCGGTGCTCTCGGCGAGCATGGCGCTCGCGGCGGCTCCGTCGGCCTCGGCGGGTCCGGCGACCTTGGTGAATCCGTCGGCCTCGGCGACCACGACACGTCCGGCGTCCTCCGCCGGTCCGGCGCCTTCGACCGGTCCGGCGACTCCGGCGTCCTCGGACGCCCCGGCGACCGCGCCGAGCGGTGGGCGTTGCGCCGAGAGGCCTACCGCACCCTCGCCGAGGCCCGTACCGCGATCGCGCTGGCCGCCGCCGAACTTCCCGCCCTCGCCCGGCACACCGCGGGCACGGACGCCGTCGCGGACATCCTGGAGCTGCTTGTCGACACGACCACGGCCTGTGCCGTCCACCTCGACGACACAGGCCGGCTCACACCTCGGCACCTCGGGCAACTACGGGAAGCACTACGAGAGTTGGAGACTAGGGGGGTGAAGGTGCCGCTGCCGGCCGCCGCGTAGCCGTACGGTGGGCCCATGCGTGCCTCTCCCGCCGACCTCGTCATCACCGGCTGCACCGTGCTCGTCCATGACGAGGAGGAGCGGATCGGGTTCCGTCCGGACGCGGCGATCGTCGTACGCGACCGGGTCGTCGAGTCGGTGACGACGGCTGCAGAGGTGCGGGAACTGCCGGCCGCGGAGCGGATCGAGGCGCACGGGCAGGTCGCCATGCCGGGGCTGATCAACTGCCATACGCACGCGTCGATGACGGTGCTGCGCGGCCTGGCCGAGGATCTGCCGATCGAGGAGTGGTTCAACGACGTCGTCTGGCCCGCCGAGTCCAACCTCACCGCCGGCGACGTGGAGTTGGGCGCCCGGCTCGCCTGCGCCGAGATGATCCGGGGCGGGGTGACCTGCTTCGCCGACCACTACTTCCACATGGACGAGGTCGCCGCCGTCGTCACCGAGTGCGGGCTGCGCGCCCACCTCGGCGAGGCCTACTTCTCCAGTCAGGGCCCCGAAGGGCGGGAGCGGTCGGCCGAGTTCGCGCTCCGGCACCGTGGCGGCGCCGACGGCCGTATCACCACCGCCCTCGCCCCGCACGCCCCCTACACCGTCACCGACGCCGACCTCGCCGCCACCGCCGAACTCGCCCGCGCACACGGCCTGCCCGTCCACCTGCACGCCGCCGAGAACCGCGACCAGACCGACACCAGCCTCGCCCGGCACGGCCTCACCCCCATCGAGGTCCTGGACCGGACCGGACTGCTCGACACCGACCTGCTCATCGCGCACGGCACCGGCATCATCGAGCGCGACCTCCCCTTGCTGGCCAGGACCGGGGGCCGTACGGCCGTGGCGACCGCGCCCCGCGGTTACCTCAAGTTCGCCTGGCCGGCCACCACCCCGGTACGGGCCCTTCGCGAGGCCGGCGTCCCCGTCGGCCTCGCCACGGACGGCGCCGCCTCCAACAACTCCCTCGACGTCTGGGAGTCGATGACGCTGACCGCCCTGATCCAGAAGTCCACCGAAGGCGACCCGCGCTGGCTGACCTCCCGTCAGGCCCTGCACCACGCCACCCTGCAGAGTGCCCGCGCGGTCGGCCTCGGCGGCAGCGTCGGCACCCTCGCGCCCGGCCGGCGCGCCGACCTCATCCTGGTCGACCTCTCCGGCCCGCACACCCAGCCCGTCCACGACCTCGCCGCCACCCTCGTGCACAGCGCCCGGTCCTCGGACGTCCGCACGACCGTCGTCGACGGCCGGATCCTGATGCGCGACCGCGAACTGCTCACCCTCGATCTCCCCGCCGTCGTAGGTGAGTTGGGGCGCCGCCTGCCCGCACTGACCGACCGGAGCCACGGGCGGCGCATCCAGGAGTACGACACCTGAGTCCGCGTAGGCTGAAGATCATGGAACTCGCGGACGGCCTCATCGACCAGCCCCACGACGTCTACCGGCGCCTGCGCGACACCGCGCCCGTGCACCGCATCACCGGACCCGACGGCACCCCCGCCTGGCTCGTCACCCGGTACGAGGACGTCCGGGCCGCGCTGGCCGACCCGCGGCTCTCACTGGACAAGCGGCACGCGTCGGCCGGCACCTACAAGGGGTTCGCCCTGCCGCCCGCGCTGGACGCCAACCTGCTCAACATGGACCCGCCGGACCACACCCGCATCCGGCGCCTGGTCGGCCGCGCGTTCACGCCACGCCGTGTGCAGCAGCTGCGCGAGCCCATCCGCCGTACCGCCGACCGGCTCCTGGACGCGTTCGCCGCGCACGGCACCACCGACCTGATCGCCGCCTACGCCGCCCCGCTGCCCATCACCGTCATCTGCGACCTGCTCGGCGTGCCGGAGAGTCATCGTCTGGACTTCCGGATCTGGACGGACACCCTCGTCGCCCCGGACCCGGCACGGCCGGAGGCCGCCCGGGACGCGGTGGCCGCCATGCTCGGCTTCTTCACCCGGCTCCTCGCCGCCAAGCGCGCCGAGCCCGCCGACGACCTGCTCTCCGACCTGATCGCCGTACGCGACGAGGACGGTGACCGGCTCGGCGAGGACGAGCTGATGTCGCTGGTCTTCCTCATCCTCTTCGCCGGCTACGAGAACACGGTCCAGCTCATCGGCAACGCCGTCCTCGCCCTCCTCCAGCACCCCGACCAGCTCGCCGCCCTGCGCAGGGATCCGGCCCGCATAGCCGCCGCCGTGGAGGAGCTGGTCCGTTACGAGGGTCCCGCGCTGCTCGCCATCCGCCGGTTCCCGGTCGAGGACGTGACGATCGCCGGTGTCACCGTCCCCGCCGGCGAGACGGTCCTGGTGTCCCTGTCCGCCGCCAACCGCGACCCCGCCCGCTTCGCCGACCCCGACCGCCTCGACCTCACCCGCGACGCCGCCGCACATCTCGCCCTCGGCCACGGCATCCACTAC
The DNA here is from genome assembly GCF_000497445.1 of Streptomyces roseochromogenus subsp. oscitans DS 12.976. NCBI lineage: Bacteria > Bacillati > Actinomycetota > Actinomycetes > Kitasatosporales > Streptomycetaceae > Streptomyces > Streptomyces roseochromogenus. The sequence goes on from NZ_CM002285.1 coordinate 7,354,031, forward strand.
TGCCTCGGCGCGCCCCTGGCCCGCGCGGAGACGGAGATCGCCCTGACGGCCCTGCTGGAGCGGTTCCCCGAACTGAGCCTGGGCGAGCGTGAGTTGGAGTGGCGTCCGTCGCTGCGGGCTCGCGGACTGCTGGCCCTGCCGGTGAGGTACTGAGCGCCGGCCGGCCGAATCCGCCCGGAAGACGCCGTCTGGAAGACATCTTCCGGAAGACGCCGTCCGGAAGAGTCCGAAAGGAACCGGAAGACGCTGTGCGGAAAACGTCGTCCGGAAAATCCGTCCGGAAACATTCTCCGTGCACGGCGATGAGTTCCGTACCCACCGACGGTCACCACTTTCTCACCGGCCGTCGGCAGGAGGGCCCATGTCGTTCCCGGAGATCGTCACGCGCGAGCAGTGGCGCGCGGCGCGCGAGGAGTTGCTGCGCAAGGAGGAGGCGGTCAGGCGGGCGCGCGAGGTTCTCGGCGCGGAGCGGCGCCGGCTGCCCATGGTCGAGGTCGACACGGAGTACGTCTTCGAGGGCGGCGACGGCAAGGCCACCCTCCTGGACCTCTTCGAGGGGCGGGCCCAGCTCGTCGTCCACCACTTCATGTTCGCGCCGGAGTGGGAGACCGGCTGCCCGTGCTGCTCGGCCTTCCTCGACCAGATCGGCCACCTCGCCCATCTGCGCGCCCGGAACACCTCTTTCGCGGCCGTCTCCCGGGCGCCGTTCACCCGGATCCTGCCGTTCAAGGCGCGAATGGGCTGGGCGGTGCCCTGGTACTCGTCGTCCTCTTCGGCCTCCTCTTCGGCGCACGGCGACTTCAACCGCGACTTCGAAGTCACCGTGGCCACCGCGGAGCCGGGCGGCGGTCTGGCCGAGCGCCCCGGCATCAGCTGCTTCCTGCGCGACCACGACCGCGTCTTCCACACCTACTCGGCCTACGACGACGGGCTGGACGGACTCGGCACCCTCGCCGGTCTGCTCGACCTCACCGCCCTCGGCCGCGGGCCCGCCGACAGTGAGCCGCTCCGCCTTCACGACGAGTACGACTTCTGACACGAAGGGTGCGTTTCGTGTCACAAAGTGAACGCATCATCACGGTCCGCGCCGAACCGGTGTCGGTAATGTCTCAGTACCCTCACCGAGCGAGGCGTTTCCGTTCTCCAGGGCGTTAACTCCCGTAAGGACGACGCTTTCTGGAGGTGCGAGATGGTGAACGGGCGAACCGTGCTCGAACGCTTTCCCGCCGGTGGTCCCCGGGGATCCTGGCCCGCGGAGGAGTTCGCGTATGCGCGGCGTCTGGAAGGCCTGCCCGCCGAGGTCGTCATGGACCTCGCGACGGACACGTTCCTGGTGATCGTGCGGGGCGGCGACGGCGCGGAGTGAGCCGGCGGCGGCCGCCGGGCGGGCTCAGGCCGGCTTCGGCGCCGGTACCTCCGCCGTGAACTGCTCGGCCTGGAGCGCGTACAGCTCGGTGTAGACACCGCCCCTGGCCAGCAGCTCCTCCGGCGTGCCGGACTCCATCAGCCGCCCGTGCTCCAGCACATGCACCAGGTCGGCGTGGCGGACCGAGGCCAGCCGGTGGGTGATCAGCGCGACCGTCTGCCCGTTGCCGGCCAGCGCCCGGATCTTCTCGAACACCTCCGGCTCGGCACGCGCGTCCAGCGCGGCCGTGGGCTCGTCCACGATCAGCACCTGCCCGCACCGGTGCGCGGCCCGGGCGATGCCGAGCCGCTGCCCCTGACAGCCGGACAGCTCGTGCCTGCCGCTGAAGTTTTGCCAGCCTGGACTTGCGGGAGCCGTTCTCGCCGACGAGCGCGATGATCCGGCCGAGCGGCAGGCGTGGTCCTCGATCGCGGCCAGCGCCACGTTCGCCGCCCGGTGGCACAGGTGGCGGCCGCCCGCAGCAGTACGTGACACGGGCGACACGGCGGCCACGACGGCCGGGGCGGGGGCCGCCGAACGCAGCCGCTGTCCGATGTCCGGGCCGGTCAGCAGGCTGCCGAGCGCGCTGTTCACAGCCAGCAGGCTCATCACCCGGGCGACGCCACGGACCGCCTCGGCGGCCGGCACGACACGCGAGGCCCGGCGTCGGCCCGCAGGGCCAGCCGGAGACTGGACGCCAGCATGCCGGGCAGCCGGACCACCATCGCACGGAAGCCCAGCTCCAGGTAGGCGTCCGCATGCTCGTTCCAGCCCATGTCGTACCGCAGTGGCCCCCGAGGAGCAGCCGCTCCGACTGTGACACCGTCGGATCGGCCGCCCCCCGTCTCTTCCCCACCGTGACCTCGCGGACCCCGACGAAAGGGCCGCCATCGCTGCCGCACCGGTGGAGGGGGAGGGCGCGCAGGGAGTGCCAGGGGGAGCGAGAGGGGGCGTACGACGAGACTCCGGACGCGGAGGCCGGCCCGTCAGCCGACTCGGGGGCAGCCAGTCTCAAGGGGCGCGGGGAGCTGCGCGCCCAGCCACAGACAACCTGCGGCCGCCGCCCCCGCGACAGAACCCGGCACCTCCATGGGCGTCACGGCCAAGCCACGCGCCGCGGAAAGTCCGGCGGCGTCCCGATCACCCGGCACAGTGCCAGATACAGCGGGATCGGCGGGGTGTACGGCGCGGTACCCTCCGGGCGGTGGATGAGCCGGGCCGTGTCGGTGGCCAGGGCGCCGGGGGCATAGTGGGCCGGGGACGGCCAGGAAAGGGCGTAGTCGGAGTCCGACGGAACGATCCACCACCAGCGGGCGCCGTCGGTGTACACACAGCCCAGCCGCGGCAGCCGGGGTACGACCAGCGGACCGAGCCGGTCGGGCACGGCCACGGCGTCCCAGCCGAGCGGTGCGGTCATGCCGTCGGGCACGGTGAGCCGGCGGGGCGCGTCCGGGACGGCCCGGCGACGCCGCAGCCGTACCAGGGTGTCCAGTCCGAGGGACCGCTCGGAACCATCGGAGTGGGCGTGGCCGCGCTGCCTGGAGTCCACGACATCTCGCCGGTCGGAGCCGTAGGCGCTGGTCACGGGCGTTCCCCGGCGCGGCGCTGCTCGGGAGCCCGGTGCAGCGGCTGGTGCGCGGGCCGGTCCGGGGCGCGGTGCCGGTGCGGCTCCGGTGCCACGTGGTGGTGCGGCTCCGGAGTTCCGTGACGGTGCGGCTGATCGGCGGGCTGGTGCGGGACGCGCCCGGAGCCCGGGTGCCGGCCCTCCGGCGACTCGTCCTCGTCGGAGTCGTCAGGGCGGCCCGGCTTGGTGCGAGCACCCCAGCCCAGGTCGTTGCGCGGACCCGTGGTGCCGGCAGCCGTGCCCAGGCCCGCGGTGTCGTGGGCCGCGCCCAGGTCGTCGTACAGACCCGCGGTGCCGTGAGCCGAACCCGGGACGTCGTACGGATCTGCCGGATCTGCCGTGTCATGCCCCGCGTCGGCCCGGCGGTCCAGCTCGGCCCAGACCAGCAGTCCGGGTCCGTGTTCCTGGGCGCCCCAGGCCTGGCACAGCGCGTCGACGAGAAGCAATCCCCTCCCGTGCTCCTCGTCGGGCCGACGCGGGGACGGGTGGGGTTCGCCTGGGGCACAGCCCCAGTCGCGTACGGCTATGCGCACGGTGTCGTCGTGGTCGTGCAACTCGCACACGACACGACTGCTCGCGGTGTGCACGATCGCGTTCGTGACCAGCTCGGATATGACCAGAGCCGCGCTGTCACAGGTGTCCGCGCACACCGACCAGCCGCTCAGCCGGGCATGCGTCAGACGTCTTGCCTGGGCGACGGAACCCGGATGTGCGGCCAACTCGAAACGGAACCGGCGCCGGGCAGCGCCCCCTTGAGGGGCTGCTCCCGCGGCTGCGCCGAGACCGGGACGGTCTGCGGCGTCTGTTCCTAAGGGCGCGGACGGAATCACGCTTGCCACTATCTCCCCGCCGTGAACACTTGGCAAGTGTCACTCTGAAAAATGCAGAGTGCTGTGTGACTCGGTCAGAGGGCGTGGCACACTGCTTCGCAACAGCACGTCGAGCGGCGCCAATTGGGGGCATCGGAGATCCGGCTCGGTCTTCGAATGCATCTTCGAATGGCGCCGCAGGGCTGTCGGAAATCAATTCGGTGGAACTGTCGGTGGGGCCGTCGACGGAACTGTCGATGGGACTGCCGATGGGACTGCCGATGGGACCGCCGGCGTGGCTGTCGTTGGGGAGCGTTGGGGAGTTCGGTGGAGTCTTCGGTGGAGGTGGGAGCGTGAGCGAACCGCGGTCCGCGCCGACAGTGGGTCAGGTGGTCCTCGGTCGGCGCCTGCTGGACCTGCGGGAACGCGCCGGACTGAAGCGCGAGGAGGCCGCCCGCGTCCTGCGTGTCGCTCCCGCCACCATCCGCCGTATGGAGATGGCCGAGGTCGCCCTCAAGATCCCGTATCTGCAACTGCTGCTCAAGGCCTACGGCGTGCCCGACGACGAGGCCGAACTCTTCGTCCAGCTGGCCGAGGAGGCCAACAGGCCCGGCTGGTGGCAGCGTTTCCACGACATCCTGCCCGGCTGGTTCTCGATGTACGTCAGCCTGGAGGGCGCGGCCAGCCTCATCCGCTCCTACGAGCCGCACTTCGTCCCCGGCCTGCTGCAGACCGAGGACTACGCGCGTGGTGTGCTCAAGTCCGGTGCCATCGGCCAGACCAGCCCGGACGACATCGAGCGGCACGTCGCGTTGCGTATGCAGCGCCAGCAGCTGCTCACCCGTTCCGACGCCCCGCGCTTCTGGGCGGTGATGGACGAGACGGCCCTGCGCCGCCCGGTCGGCGGTCCGGAGGTGATGCGTGCGCAGATCGACAAGTTGCTCGAGGCCACGAAGCTGCCCCATGTGACGCTCCAGGTCGCCCCGTACGCGAGCGGACCGCATCCGGGGACGTACGGGCCGTTCGTGCTGTTCCGATTCGCCATGCCGGAGCTGCCGGACATGGTCTACAGCGAGTACCTGACCGGCGCCGTCTACCTGGACGCGCGCGCCGAGGTGGCCACCCATCTCGAGGTCATGGACCGCATGGCGGCGCAGGCCGCTACGGCACAACGCACGAAGGAGATCCTCCGGGATCTCCGCAAGGAGCTGTGAATGGATCGCATCGAGCCGCGCGGACACGTCTACAACGGCATGCCCGCGCGGGAGCTGGGCAGCGAGGGCTGGCACAAGCCCTGGAGCGGCGGCAACGGCGGAAACTGCCTGGAGGCCATGAAGCTGGCCGACGGCCGGATCGCCGTTCGCCAGTCCACCGACCCGGACGGCCCGGCGCTGATCTACACCGCCGATGAGATGACCGCGTTCATCGAGGGCGCCAAGGCCGGGGAGGCCGACTTCCTGCTGTCCTGACCCCGACCGTGCGTTGTCTCTCGCTCAACTTCCCTATCGCCTGAAGCCCGGGTGGTCCACTTCGCGCTGCCGCACTTCATCTCCGCCGAGGACGGCGCGCTGGAGCCGGTCGGCCGGCCGCTCGCCGAACTGCCCTCCGGCAGCTACCTGATGACGACCCACGCCACCGCCGACTTCACCCCGACGAGTCGGCGGCCGCTACCGAGAAGCCGAGGGCGGCCGTCCCGGTCCAGGACGACGCGGTGATTCCGGGGACGGGGCGGTGGGGCGCAGGCGGTGGCCGCGCTGCGGCAACCCGCTCCTCACCCGGGAGCCGGCCCGTGCCCGACCCGGCGGGTGCCCGTTCCTCTCCGGGAGGCGGCTCGTGCAGCCTCGGCTGGTAACCCGTTCCTCTCCGGGTGGCGGCCCGTGCCCGATCCGGCGGGTGCTTGTTCCTCTCCGGGAGGCGGCTGTGGCCTGCGTCGGCGGGTGGCCCGCTGCTCACCCCGGAGGCAGTACCCCGCACAGCGCCTGCAATGCCGCGCCGTAGGCGTGTTCGGCGGCGGCCGCGTATCCCACCACCAGTCCGTCGCCCGCCGTCACCCCCGACTCCGGATGCCGGAACGCGGCGAGTCCGTCCAGGGCGACACCCTGCCACGCGGCGGCCTTCACCGTGGACCGCTCGGTACCGGGCGGCAGCCGCAGCACCGCGTGCAGCCCGGCCGCGATGCCCGTGACCTCGACATGCGGCGCGTGCGCGGTGAGCGCGGCGACGAGCCGGTCACGCCGGTGCCGGTAGCGCTGCCGCATGCGCCGCACATGACGGTCGTACGACCCGGAGACGATGAACTCCGCCAGCGCCAGTTGGTCCAGGACACTCGCCCAGCCCTCCCGCTCGCCCTTCGCCGCGAGCACGGGCGCGACGTACCGCTCCGGCAGAACCATCCAGCCCAGCCGCAGCGCCGGCGACAGGCTCTTGCTGACCGACCCGAGATGGATCACCCGCTCCGGATCGAGGCCCTGGAGCGCGCCGACCGGCTTGCGGTCGTACCGGAACTCGCCGTCGTAGTCGTCCTCCAGGACGACCGCCCCACGCGCGCGTGCCCAGCCGATCACGGCCGCCCGGCGCTCCGGATGCAGCGGGCCGCCGGTAGGGAACTGGTGCGCCGGCGTGAGCAGCACCGCACGTTCCCGCCCGAGTACGTCCACGCGCGCGCCGTGCTCGTCCAGCGGGAGCGGCATGGTGCGCACCCCGGCCGTGGCGAGCAGCTCCCGGTGGAAGCCCAGCCCGTACGCCTCCACACCCAGCGGACCGCGCAGCACGGCGCCGGCGCCCTGGCCGAACAGCAGCCGCAGCGCGTGTGCGAAGCCCGAGCAGACGACGATCCGGTCCGGCTCGGTCCGCACGCCACGCGCGCGTGCCAGATATTCGGCCAGCGCCTCTCGCAGCTCCCGGCGCCCGGCCGGATCCCCTGGCCCGAACGCCTCGCTCGGCGCTCCCTGGAGCGCCCGCCGATAACAGGCCGACCAGGCCGCCCGCGGGAACGCCGAGGCGTCCGGCGTGCCCTGCCGCAGATCATGTCGAGGGCCACGCGCGCGTGGAGGTGTCTTCACGGGCGTTCGTACAGCGTGCCGCAGCGGCTCCGCCCGGTCGGCCACCTGGGTGCCCGAACCCTGGCGGGCGGTCAGCCAGCCCTCCGCGACCAGCTCCGCGTAGGCGTCGGCCACCGTGTTGCGGGCCACGCCGAGATCGGTGGCGAGCGACCGGTACGGCGGCAGACGGGTGCCCGGTACCAGCCGTCCGCTGCGCACGGCCTCCCGCAGCGCCCGGATCAGCGCGGCCCGCCGCCCGCCCGGACCGGACAGCTCCAGATGCAGATCGGCACCGATCCGCTCCGCGGAATTGACCCATGATTCCGTCATGGAAATGCACCCTACAGCCGGTCTTTCCGGCTCGTAGGTTGAAGCCATGACGACGAACACGATCACCGCAGCCGACGTGACCACCGCGATCACCGCCGCCGAGGCCGCCCGCACCCGGCTGGACTTCGCGAAGTCCGCCCCGAAGGTCTTCCGCGCCATCATCGGTTTCGACGCCGCCGCCCGGGCCGGCCTCGACCCGGCGCTGGTCGAGCTGATCCAGATCCGTTCCTCCCTCCTCAACCACTGTGCCTACTGCCTGCACATGCACACCAACGACGCCCGCAAGGCCGGCGAGAGCGAGGACCGGCTGCACATGGTCGCCGTCTGGCGCGAGGCCCGGCACTTCTTCACCCCGAAAGAACGGGCCGCCCTGGCGCTCACGGAGGCGCTGACCTGGTCGCCGACGCGGGCGTCCCCGACGCCGTCTACGCCGAGGCCGCCGCCCACTTCGACGAGGAGGAACTGGCCCACGTCATCGCCCTGATCTGCACGATCAACACTTGGAACCGGGTGGCCCTGTCGACGGGCAAGGTGGCGGGCACGGACGAGAGGAACGGCTGACCCGAGCCCGCCGCCTTCCTCTCACTCGATGGCCACAGCGCAACCGATCAGCCACACCTACACCCTCATCGGCCGATCCCGAGGCGAGACCGGCGCGGGCAGCCGTGAACTCCCGGTCAGATAGCGGTCGACGGCCGCCGCCACCGCCCGCCCCTCCGCGATCGCCCAGACGATGAGCGACTGTCCGCGCGCCGCGTCCCCGGCGGCGAACACCCCGGGGACGTTGGTCGCGAAGCCGTCGTCCCGCGCGATCGTGCCGCGCGGGGCGAGGTCCAGCCCCAACTGCCCTATCAGCCCGTCCTCCTGGTCCGGCCCGGAGAACCCGAGAGCGAGCAGCACGAGGTCGGCGGGCAGAGTCCGCCCGGAGCCCGGCAGCGGACGGCGCAGCTCGTCGACCTCCGTCAGGTGCAGCGACCGCACCCGCCCGCTCTCGTCCCCGGCGAAGCGGAGCGTGGACGCCGCGAACAGCCGCGCGTCCGCGTCCGCCGCCGGCGCCGTACGCAGGTCCCGTGCCTCCTCGTGCGCGGCCGACAGCCGGTAGATCTTCGGGTACGTCGGCCACGGCTCGGTGTCCTCGTCGCGCTCGGCGCCCGGCTGCGCGTAGATGTCCAGCTGGGTCACGGACGCGGCCCCCTCGCGCACCGCGGTCCCCAGACAGTCCGCCCCGGTGTCCCCGCCACCCACGATCACCACATGCTTGCCTGCCGCCGACAGCGGTGAAACCTCCAGATCCCCCTCACACACCCGGTTCGCCAGCGGCAGATACTCCATCGCCTGGTATATCCCCTTCAACTCCCGGCCCGGCACGGGAAGTTCCCGCCACGCCGTCGCTCCCGTGGCGATCACCACCGCGTCGTACCGCCCCCGTAGCTCCACCGCGCCGACGTCCCGCCCGACCGCCGTCGACGTACGGAACTTCGTGCCCTCGGCCCGCATCTGCTCGATCCGCCGCTCCAGATGCCGCTTCTCCATCTTGAACGCGGGGATCCCGTACCGCATCAGCCCGCCGATCCGGTCGTCCTTCTCGTACACGGCGACCGTGTGCCCGGCCCGCGTGAGCTGCTGCGCCGCGGCGAGCCCGGTGGGCCCGGAGCCGATGACGGCGATGGTCATCCCCGACAGCCGCTCCGGCGGGCGTGCCGGGACGAAACCCTCCACCCAGGCCCGGTCCGCGATCGCGCACTCGACGTTCTTGATGGTCACGGCCGGCTGGTTGATCGCGAGCACACACCCCGCCTCACAGGGCGCCGGACACAACCGGCCGGTGAACTCGGGGAAGTTGTTCGTCGCGTGCAGCCGGTCGCTCGCCGCCCGCCAGTCCTCCCGCGAGACCAGGTCGTTCCACTCCGGGATCAGATTGCCCAGCGGGCAGGCGTCGTGGCAGAACGGGATCCCGCAGTCCATGCACCGGTCGGCTTGCTTGCTGATGATGGGCAGCAGCGCTCCGGGGACGTACACCTCGTCCCAGTCCCGAACCCGCTCCTCGACGGGCCGCCGCGCCCACTCCTGGCGCGGCGTGGTCATGAACCCCTTGGGATCGGCCATGATCGTCTTCCTGCGGCTGCCTTCGGCACTCTTTCGGCCACGATACGTCCGCTCAGACCACCGCGCAGAGCGGCGGACAGCGCTTTCTGGCGCGGGCCCTCAGCCCGGCACCGGAGGGTGGGGTTGTCAGGGGCGGGTCAGGCGAAGGGCTTCTGCGGAGGTCACGTGTGGGCGAGTATGCAGATGAGGGCCGTGATGCGGGGGCTCGCCACGCTGCCGCCGGCGCAGGGCGTCGCGGCGTCTCGTTCCGCCCGGTACGGGCCCGGCATCTCCATGACCCCAGGGAACGCCCAGGAACCGGCGTCGACCGTGTCCGGGGGCCGCGGCGCCCTACGCGAGCGTCTCCCCCCACTCCCGTCACGTCGCCTTTCTTCCTCCCTCTCCCCTCTCACTGCTCTCAGCCCACGTCCGCCCCGGCGTCCTGCCAGGCCCGCAGCACGCTCTCCACGGCCGGGGCGATCCGGCGCCGTGCCTCGTACCGTGACACCCCGCTCATCAGCAGCTGGTCGTACGGCGTGTCCACATGCCGTACGGCCGCCACGACCGCCGAGATCACCGCCCCCTCCGACAGAGCCCGCCCGGCCGAGCTGCGCCCGACCCGCCCACTGCCCCGCGCGGACGCGTGCGCCGCGATGGCCAGCGCCCGGTCCGCCGGGCAGCCGGGAAACAGCCGCAGGATCTCGGCCGCGAACGCCGCTGCGAACCGTTCGTCCTCCGCCGCCCGGTCGCCGCGC
>NZ_CM002285.1:7364458-7369247 GCF_000497445.1 Streptomyces roseochromogenus subsp. oscitans DS 12.976
CGCCGCGCCTCCGCGTCCGCCAGACAGCGGGCCTCGGCCCGGGCCAGCGCCGCCTCCTCCACGAGCACGCCCTGCCGCTCGTAACGGCCCTTGCGCCGGTTGAAGCGCACCACCACGACTGACAGTCCGCTCTCCTCCCTGGACCTGCGGGTCAGCGCGGTGTCCCCGCGCGGCAGGAACACCAGGTGTCCGAGGTCCGCACAGTGCAGACAGCGCGGCGCCCCGTCCTCCAGCACGAGCAGCGACAGCGGCCCGCGCCGGCAAGCGGCACACCGCTTGGGCCTCAGCGCCTGGAAGGCGACAAGCCGACCGGGGGAGTGGGGAGTTGAGGGAAGCGCCATACGCGGTACTTTCCCCGCCGCTGCCCATGCCTCCCACGCCTGGCCTACTCCTTCTCCTCCTCCCGCATGCCGTTCTCCTTCCCGATTCTTCGTCCCGGCTCTCCTTCCCGCGCCGGAAGTTGACCACCGACACCGGCGCGCGGTGCCGGCTCCGCCCGTGGCCCGCCGCGCTCCACGTGCCCGGCGGTTGTGAGCAGCACCCAGTCGACGGGCCCTTCCGGCCGTTCCCGCAGCCGCTCCAGCCCCGCGGTGTGCTCCCGCGCGAAGGAACGGATCTCCGGCGGGAACACCGTCGGGTCCTCCATCGCCGGCCGCCCGTCCGGGCCGAGCAGATGCGCACACAGCCGCACCGGAACCAGCCGGCTCCCGGCCTCGGCGAGCCCGTCGAGTAGTTCGTCAGCCGCCTTCACCAAGAGTCCGGCGCACCGCCCGCCCCTCCCGGCAGGCTCTGCTGTCACCTCACTTCCCGCCACCCGGCATCATGGGCCCTGTGCGACTCGAAGCGATCACCTGGGACCGGCTCGCCGAGCTGCTCGCCGACCGGCTGGCCGGACTGGAGCCGGCCGATGGGGGCGCCTGGCTGCGTGTCGGCTTCGACGGGGCCCCGGCAGTCCGGCCCGGTGATCTCGCCTCGCGGGTCGCGGAGGCGCTGCGGGTGCGCGGTCGGCCCTCGCTCGTGGTCGGCGCCGAGGGCTTCCTGCGTCCCGCTTCACTGCGCTTGGAACACGGGCGGCGGGACGCGGAATCGTACTACGGCGGATGGTTCGACACCGGCGCCCTGTGGCGCGAGGTCTTCGGCCCGCTGGACCCTGGCGGCAGCGGCCGTATCCTGCCCGACCTGTGGGATCCGGTCACCGACCGGGCCACCCGCAGCCCGTATGTCCAACTCCCGCCCGGCGGGATCCTGTTGCTCCATGGCCCCCTCCTGCTGCGCCACTGGTTCCCCTTCGACCTGACCGTGCACCTCCTCCTCTCCCCGGGCGCGCTGCGCCGCCGTACCCCGGAGGCCGACCACTGGACGCTCCCCGCCTTCGAGCGCTACGAGAACGAGACCGACCCGGCCGACATGGCCGACGTCCTGGTACGGGCCGACGACCCGCGCCATCCCGCCTGGAGCGGCTGAGCCGCCCGGCCCGGCCGCCGACCTCCCGCGGCTCAGAGCCAGCCGTTGCGCCGGAAGCCCCGGTACAGCACCAGACACGCCCCCACCATGACGACCATGACCAGCGGATAGCCGAACCACCAGTGAAGCTCGGGCATGTTGTCGAAATTCATGCCGTACACCCCGCACACCATCGTCGGCACAGCGATCACCGCGGCCCAGGCCGTGATCTTCCGCATGTCCTCGTTCTGCGCGACTGTCACCTGCGCGAGATGGGCCTGCAGGATCGAATTGAGCAGTTCGTCGAACGCGGCGATCTGTTCCTTGGCCCGGATCAGATGGTCGAGCACGTCCCGGAAATAGGCCTGTATCTCCGGTGCGACGACTCGTATGGGCCGGGTGGCCAGGTCCTCCACTGGGCGGCCCAGCGGCACCACCGCCCGCTTCAGCTCCAGCAGTTCACGCTTCATCTGGTAGATGCGGCCGGGGTCGAGCCGTGCGCCGTTCTCCGAGAACACCTCCGTCTCGACCTGGTCGATGTCGGCCTGCACCGCGTCCGTGACGTTCAGATAGTCGTCGACGACATGGTCGGCTATCGCGTGCAGCACCGCCGCCGGTCCCTTCGAGAGCTGGTACAGATGTGCCTCCAGCTCCTCGCGCAGAGGGCCCAGTGAGCCGTGCCGGCCGTGGCGGACCGTGATGACGAAGTCCTCGCCGACGAACACCATGATCTCGCCGGTGTTCACGACTTCGCTGGTCGCCGTCAGCTCGTCGTGCTCCACATAACAGACGGTCTTGAACACCGCGAAGAGCGTGTCCCCATAGTGCTCCAGCTTCGGGCGCTGATGAGCCTCGACCGCGTCCTCCACCGCCAGCGGATGCAGGTCGAACAGCTCGGCGATGCCCGCGAACTCACGGTCCGTCGGCTCATGCAGCCCCAGCCAGACGAACCCCTCGCCGGTCTTGCGCACCATCCGCACGGCGTCCACCAGGTCCGTGCACTGCGGCACCCGTACGCCATCCTGGTACATCACGCAGTTGACCACCGACGAGCCCAGCGGTGACCTGGCGGGATGACTCAGGTCCACGCGCGGCCGCCGCCCGGCCAGCCGCGCCACCTTGCGCAGTCCGCCGACCCTGCCCAGCCCCGTGACCTTCCGCAGATTCCCCGCCATGGACATCTGGATCTCCTCGCATGGATCTCCTCACGCAACGCTTTCGCGCCTTGCCGGGCAAGTCTGCCAGCCGAGAGCAGGGCGTGGGTAAGGCTGTGGGAACAGGATGTTCCGCTTGGTTCCCGCCTGTGGACGGACGAGTGCCCGCCTCTGGAGAATCGATTCCCGAGTGTGGACGGATCGGTTGCCGCTGCTCGACGGATCGGTCCTCGCCCGGGACGGAGCGTTCGCCGATCCGGACAAGCCGGGCGACTGGGATGATCGCGGTATGACGCGATCCGACGGGTACCTCCTGGACAACCGGCAGAACGAGGCGGGACAGCGCTTCGACGCCTTCGCCGCCCTGTTCGATCCCACGACCTTCCGGCACATCGAGGCGCTCGGTATCGGGCCCGGCTGGCGCTGCTGGGAGGTCGGGGCCGGCGGCACCTCCGTGGTGTCCTGGCTGGCCGAGACGGTGGGCCCCTCCGGCAAGGTCGTCGCGACCGACATCGACACCTCGCGGATCGCTGCCGTCGCCGGTTCGCCGTTGGAGGTCCGCGTCCACGACGTGGGCGCCGAGGAACCGCCGGGTGAGGGCTTCGACCTGGTCCACGCCCGGCTCGTCCTCGTCCATGTCCCGGACCGGGCAAGGGCGTTGCATTCCATGATCCAGTCCCTGCGGCCCGGCGGCTGGCTGTTGGTCGAAGACGCCGACCCCGCCCTCCAGTCCCTGCCCTGCCCCGACGAGTACGGCCCCGAGCAGCAGCTGGCCAACCGGTTGCGCCAGGGCTTTCGCACACTGCTTGCCGAGCGCGGCGCCGATCTGTCGTACGGCCGCAAAGTCCCGCGTCTGCTTCGCGAGGCCGGCCTGAGCGGGGTGGAGGCGGATGCGTTCTTCCCGGTGGCATCGCCTGCCTGTACGACCCTGGAGGCCGCGACGGTCCGTCAGATCCGGGACCGGCTCGTCACCGCCGGACTCGCCACCGACGAGGACATCGACCGGCACCTGGCCAACGTCGAGTCCGGTGCCATGGACCTGGCCACCGCGCCGATGATCTCGGCGTGGGGGAGGAAGGCTTAGTTGTCCGGCGGATCAGGTCGCAGGACATCAACGGCACCTCATCAGCGCAGGTGAGCGGGGTCTGTGCGGGTGCCCCCCGCGCGAGCGAAGTCGAGCGTGGGGAGTCGGGGACCGACGACAAAGCCGCTGGGGGTCCCCACGCCCTTGAGGCAGTGAGGGAGGGGGAGGGCGTGCCTGCCCCCGCGTCCGCGACAGGATCCGCCGGACAGGCCGTAGGCGCCTGCCAATCGGGCAGGGCGCCCGTTCTGCCTCAATTCGGCTGCTCCGCCTCGGCGTTCGCGCTGCCGGGCCGGACCGAGCCGCACCTGTCCGCCCGCCCGGCGTCGTGTCGGTGACGGCAGCCGGCTAGTCGGCGCGTCCCGCACACGGCGGTCTGCCACCCACCCGTTGTACGGCCTCCGCGCCCGCCCGGCAGCCCCGTGCTGCCGCCCCCTCCGGGTCCGCGCCCGCGAGCAGGGATGCGAGGAACGCGCCGGTGAAGGCGTCCCCCGCGCCCGTGGTGTCCCGAGGGACCGCCGGTGTCGCCGGGACCCTGACCGGTGCGCTGCCGGACCGGGCCACCAGCGCACCGTCCGCACCCGCCTTGGCCACGACCAGCGGAACGAGACGGCTCAGCTTGGCCGCCGCGTCCACCGGATCCGGCAGCCCGGTCAGCAGACACGCCTCGTCCCGGCTGGGCAGCAGCACGTCCAGCCCCTCCGCGAACGCCAGGAAGCGGTCCACGCCCAGCCGTACCAGGAAGCCCGCCGACGCCGGATCCAGGCTGACCGGCACGCCACGCGCGCGTGCCGCCACGAGCGCCGTCTCGGCCAGCTCCCGGCTCGGCTCCGTGAACAGCAGATAGCCCGACAGATGCAGCCGGGCCACGCCGTCGAGCAACGCGTCCGACCAGTCGGCGGGTTCGAGCCGCAACGACGCTCCGCTGTCCGTGAGGAACGTGCGCTCCGCCGCCGCACCCGTGTCGACGAGACAGATCACCGTCCCGGTCGCCGCCGCCGGATCGACCACCAGCCGGGGCCGCACCCCGGCCGCGGCCAGCTCACGCTCGTGCCACGCGGCCGAGTCCGCGCCCACCCGCCCGAGCAGCCGTACGTCCGCGCAGCCCGTG
>NZ_CM002285.1:7370221-7399749 GCF_000497445.1 Streptomyces roseochromogenus subsp. oscitans DS 12.976
GCGCGGCCCAGCAGGCCACGTTCGCGCCCGCGCCGCCCGGCACCGTCCTGATCGCGGCGGCCGTGTCGGTGCCGGCCGCGAGCGGCCCCCGGTGCCGGGCGACCACATCCGTGACCACGTCGCCGACGACCAGCAGGGCCCCGCCCCCGCCCGTGGTCACCTGCCGGCCCACGCCGTGGCGATCCGCGCCGCCAGCCGTACATTCCCGCGCACGGCCGCCAGATTCGCGCTCAGGGAGGCGCCGTCGGTGTGCCGGACCAGGTAGTCCAGCAGGAACGGGGTCACGGCCTGCCCGGTGATGCCCTGCTCCGCGCAGGCGCGCAGAGCGTCGGCGAGCACGCGTGCGTGCAGCGCGGGATCGAGCTGCTCCGCCGCGGGGACGGGATGGGCGACGATCAGAGCCGACTCCGGCGCGCCGAGCGCGTCCTGGGCCCGCATGACATCCGCGACCTGATCCGGGGTGTCCAGCCTCCAGTCGACCGGATGCCCCGAATCCGAGAGATAGAAGCCGGGGAACCGGTCCGTGCCGTACCCGGCGACGGCCACGCCCAGGGTCTCCAGCCGCTGCAGGGTCGCCGGCACGTCCAGGATCGACTTCACGCCCGCGCAGACCACGGTGATCCGGGTGCGGGCCAGCAGACCCAGGTCGGCCGACTCGTCCTGAGTCACCGTCCACTCCCGGTGCACACCGCCCAGCCCGCCGGTGGCGAACACCCGGATGCCCGCGAGCGCGGCCAGCTGTGCCGTCGCCGACACCGTGGTCGCCCCGCTCACGCCGGCCGCCACGGCGAGCGGCAGATCGCGGTGGCCCAGCTTGCGGATGCCCTCCTCGTTCGCGATCCGCTCCAGCTGCTCCTTGTCCAGGCCGACGCGGGGCCGGCCGTCGAGCACGGCGATGGTCGCCGGTACGGCGCGCTCTCGCCGCACGGCGTCCTCCAGCTCCAGCGCCACCTGCAGGTTGCGCGGGCGGGGCAGACCATGGGCGATGATCGTGGACTCCAGGGCCACCACCGGTCGCCGCGCGTCGATCGCTTCCCGGACCTCTTCCGACACCACCAGCACCAGGCACCGCCTCCCGTCCGTCGGCTTTTCCTCATCTCTGGCGAGCCTCGGCGGCCGCTAAACGCTTGCGGTCTGTGGGGGACGCCACCAGCCTGGGCCGCATGACGAAGAACAGCATGCGTCTCGACCACATCGTCCTGTGGGTGACCGATCCGCTCGCCGCGGCCCGCTTCTACCAAGGGGCCGTCGGACTGGAGCCCGTGCGGGTCGCCGAGTTCGCCGAGGGAAAGGCCGCGTTCCCGTCCGTGCGCGTCAACGACGAGACCATCCTGGACCTCGCCCTGCTCGCCTTCGCGGAACGCATGAAGATGCTGCCCGGTGCGGCCGCCAGCGCCGGCCACCCGGTCAACCACATCTGTCTGTCCCTGCCCGCCGACGCCTTCGACGCCCTGCGCACCCGGCTGGCGGAGCACGGCGTACCCCTGAGCGACATCGGCCACAACTCGTTCGGCGCCCGCGGCAAGGCCTCGCGCAGCTTCTACTTCCGGGACCCCGACGGCAACGTCTTCGAGGCCCGGCACTACGACGAGTAGCCGCACCCGGTCGGCGACGAGCGGAAGGGACTGGTCGGAGTCGAGTGGCCGGTCCCGGTCAGAACAGCGGCTCGGGCAGCACACCCTCCAGGGCGAGCAGCCTGCGCTTGGTCTCCAGGCCGCCCCCGAAGCCGCCGATGCCGCCGTCGCTCTCCACCACCCGGTGACACGGCACGACCACCGGCAGCGGATTGGCACCCATCGCCGCGCCGACCGCCTGCGCCCCGCCGGGCTGCCCGACCCGCCCGGCTAGATCGCCGTACCCCACCACCGTGCCGTACGGCACACCGGCCGCCAGCTCGCGCAGCACCTGCCGGTTGAAACCGGAGATCAGCGACCAGTCCAGCGGCAGCTCGAAGTCGTGCCGCTCGCCCGCGAAGTACGCCAGCAGCTGGCGTATCGCCTCCGCCAGCAGCGGCGAGTCCGGATCCTCCACGGGAGCGCCGCCCAACCGGTCGGCCAGCCGCTCCACGGCGCGGTCGCGCACCGCGTCCGTGGCGTGGAAGACCACATTGACCAGGCCGTCCCGGGTCGCTGCCAGCATCAGCGGCCCGATGTCCGTGCCCACCACGGCCCACACGACCCGCTGTTCATCCTGCCCATGGCTGTCCATGCGCCCACGGTACGACCCGCCACTGACAACGTCCGCCGCGATCAGTTCGAACCCAGCGCCGCCTTCACCACGTCGGGCTTGTTGGTGATCATCCCGTCGACGCCGTAGCCCGCGACCCGGCGGGCGGTGGCCGCGTCGTTCACCGTCCAGGCGAACACCCTGAGCGGCTTGTCGTGCGGCCCCTCGAAGGAGTGCACGGCCGAGACGTACCCCTTGGAGAGAGATCCGTACGACGGGTTGATCAGATCGGTGAAGCGCGCGAACTGATGCAGCTGCGCCGCGGTGGGCGTCCCGAGGTAGGCGGTGGTGATCGCGGGCCTCAGCTCGTGCACGGTCCGGATGCTGTCGGCGCTGAAGCTCTGCACGATCAGCCGCTTCAGATGCCTCTGGTCGAGCCAGCCCTCGCTGCCGAGTTGCTTCAGGATCTGCTGCGCGAGGCCCGGATACAGCTCCGGGTTCTTGATCTCCAGGAGCAGCTTCTCGTGGTTGTGCTCGATGTGGCACATATAGTCCTTCAGCGTCGGCACGCGCGTGCCCGCGTACGCGGGGGAGTACCAGCTGCCGGCGTCCAGGCGGGCGATCTCGGCCGCGGTGAAGTCCTTGACCTTCCACGGCGCCCGGCCGGGGAAGACCTGCTCGACGTTCGTGGTGCGCTGCAGGCTGTCGTCGTGGATGACGACCAGCTCGCCGTCCTTGGTGCGCTGGACGTCGTTCTCGACCCAGGTGAAGCCCAGCTGCGCGGCCTTGTCGATCGAGGCAAGCGTGTTCTCGGGGGCGTAGGCGGAGGCACCCCGGTGGGCGATCACCGTGGTCTCGCTTTCGTCACCGGCCCGGGCGTCGGAGGTGGGGCTCAGCAGCAGGGCCACCGTCCCCAGGACCGCGGCGGCCATGGGGGCAACTACGCGCGCGTGCATGCAGACTCCTCGCGTCGAGCGAATACGGACAGCAACCAGACTGACAGCAGACGGTCAACGACACCTGTGTGCACGATGGCCACACACTCAACGGAGATGTCCATGCCCGCTCACGGGTGCCGCACAACTGCGGCAAGGCCGTGTTTCTTTGCCGGAAAATCGTTCGACCATTCCGGTGGGGGTCATACTCTCTGCGACAACCCTGACCGCGCGGGCGGTCCTGGGCCGGGGGAACATTTCGAGGATTCCGGGACGCAAGAGGGCGGAAGGGCAGCCGCGGATGCAAGGCACGGTCGACGGATTCAGCTACGGGGCCGTCACCCCGCTGGTGGCCTATCTGATGGCCTGCCTCGGTGGCGCCCTCGGCCTGCGCTGCACCACACGGTCCCTGCTGGTCACGCACTCTTGGCGACCCGCCTGGCTGGCCCTCGGCTCGGCTGCGATCGGCTCCGGCATATGGACCATGCACTTCGTCGCCATGATGGGCTTCGCCATCAAGGAGACGCCGATCCACTACGACAAGCCGATCACCTACGCGAGCCTCGGCCTAGCCATCGTCATGGTCGGTGTCGGGATCTTCATCGTCGGCTACCGGGGCGCGACCGGCGCCGCTCTGTTCACCGGCGGCACGATCACCGGTCTGGGCGTCGCCTCTATGCACTACCTCGGCATGGCGGGCGTGCACTTCCACGGGCACTTCACCTACAACACGTTCACCGTCGCCGCCTCCGTGGTCATAGCGGTCGTGGCCGCCACCGCCGCCCTGTGGGCCGCCGGGCGCGTCCGGGGCTTCATGTGGAGCGTGGGGGCGAGCCTCGTCATGGGGCTCGCGGTGAGCGGTATGCACTACATGGGCATGGCGGCCCTGGGCGTCCACCTCGACGGCACGTCCCACGCCGCCGGAGGCGCGCCGGAGCCGTCGGTGCTCGCGCCCATGCTGATCGGCCCGCTCGCTTTCCTGCTCCTCGCGGGCATCGTCGTGATCTTCGATCCGCTGATGGTCATGGGCCGCCCCGTCCCGATACCCGTCGAGCAGAAACCGGGTGTCCCGGCCGCCGCCGTAGCCTCCCACCCGGACCGCCGTCCCGCTCTCCAGGAGGGGCGCCGGCCGGTCCGCAGGGCCGAGCACCACGCCTCCCGGACCCCGCAGAACCGCTGAACCGGGCCCGTTGTCAGTGGGGGGTCGTACGGTGGATGGCATGCGGCCCGTTTCCCACATCGAACGCACGGTGGCGCCTTTCGAGGTCGTCAGCCCCTACCAGCCCAACGGCGACCAGCCGGCGGCCATCGCCGAGCTGGCCCAGCGCATCGAGGCCGGTGAGAAAGACGTCGTCCTGCTGGGCGCGACCGGCACCGGCAAGTCCGCCACCACGGCGTGGATGATCGAAAAGCTCCAGCGCCCCACGCTCGTGATGGCGCCGAACAAAACGCTGGCCGCCCAGCTGGCCAACGAGTTCCGCGAGCTGCTGCCGAACAACGCGGTCGAGTACTTCGTCTCGTACTACGACTACTACCAGCCCGAGGCCTATGTCCCGCAGTCGGACACGTACATCGAAAAGGACTCCTCGATCAACGAGGAGGTAGAGCGGCTGCGCCACTCGGCGACGAATTCGCTGCTCACCCGCCGCGACGTCATCGTGGTCGCCTCGGTGTCCTGCATCTACGGCCTCGGTACTCCGCAGGAGTACGTGGACCGGATGGTCCCCCTCCGCGTCGGCGACGAGATCGACCGGGACGAGCTGCTGCGCCGCTTCGTCGACATCCAGTACACGCGCAACGACATGGCCTTCACCCGCGGCACCTTCCGGGTCCGCGGCGACACCATCGAGATCTTCCCGGTCTACGAGGAACTGGCCGTCCGCATCGAGATGTTCGGCGACGAGATCGAGGCGCTGTCCACACTGCACCCGCTCACCGGCGAGATCATCAGTGACGACGAGCAGTTGTACGTCTTCCCCGCCTCCCACTACGTCGCCGGCCCCGAGCGCATGGAGCGGGCCATCAACGACATCGAGAAGGAGCTGGGGGAGCGCCTGGCCGAGCTGGAGAAGCAGGGCAAGCTCCTGGAGGCCCAGCGCCTGCGGATGCGTACGACGTACGACATCGAGATGCTCCGCCAGATCGGCTCCTGCTCCGGTGTGGAGAACTACTCGATGCACTTCGACGGCCGCTTGCCCGGCTCCCCGCCCAACACCCTGCTGGACTACTTCCCGGACGACTTCCTGCTCGTCATCGACGAGTCGCATGTCACCGTCCCGCAGATCGGCGCCATGTACGAGGGCGACGCCTCCCGCAAGCGCACCCTCGTCGACCACGGCTTCCGTCTGCCCTCCGCGCTGGACAACCGCCCCCTGAAGTGGGAGGAGTTCCAGGAGCGCATCGGCCAGACCGTCTACCTCTCGGCCACTCCGGGCACGTATGAGCTGTCGCGCTCCGACGGCGTCGTCGAGCAGATCATCCGCCCGACCGGCCTGGTCGACCCGGAGGTCGTGGTCAAGCCCACCGAGGGCCAGATCGACGACCTGGTGCACGAGATCCGCAAGCGCACCGAGAAGGACGAGCGCGTTCTCGTCACCACGCTCACCAAGAAGATGGCCGAGGACCTCACCGACTACTTCCTGGAGCTCGGCATCCAGGTGCGCTATCTGCACAGCGACGTCGACACCCTGCGCCGCGTCGAGCTGCTGCGCGAGCTGCGCTCCGGTGAGTACGACGTCCTGGTCGGCATCAACCTCCTGCGTGAGGGCCTCGACCTGCCCGAGGTGTCCCTGGTGGCGATCCTGGACGCGGACAAGGAAGGCTTCCTGCGCTCGGGCACCTCACTGATCCAGACCATCGGCCGCGCGGCGCGCAATGTCTCCGGCCAGGTCCATATGTACGCCGACAAGATCACCCCGGCGATGGAGAAGGCCATCGAGGAGACCAACCGTCGCCGGGAGAAGCAGGTCGCCTACAACAAGGCCAACGGCATCGACCCGCAGCCGCTGCGCAAGAAGATCAACGACATCGTCGCGCAGATCGCCCGCGAGGAGGTCGACACCGAGCAGCTCCTGGGCTCCGGCTACCGCAAGTCCAAGGACGGCAAGGGTGCCAAGGCACCCGTCCCGTCGCTGGGCGACAAGGCGGCCAAGGGCGCGAAGGCCGGCAAGGCGGCCAAGGGCAAGGCGGTGCCCACGGACCGCCCGGCGGCCGAACTCGCCGAGCAGATCGAGGAGATGACCGAGCGCATGCGCGCCGCCGCCGCGGAGCTGCAGTTCGAGATCGCGGCCCGGCTGCGCGACGAGGTCTCGGAGATGAAGAAGGAACTGCGCCAGATGCGGGAAGCCGGCCTCGCCTGAGCTCCCGCCACCCCGCCGGACCTCGGCGTATGCGCCAAGTGTTGCAACACCGACACAAAGCGCGGGCCGGGGTTCGGCACTGTCAGTGCCCCTGCGTAGGGTTCTGGACAACCGCGCACTGCGCGGCAACAGGGGACCTTCGAGAGGGGATTCAGCGGTGTCCGTCAACTTGAGCAAGGGTCAGGCCATCAGCCTGGAGAAGAAGGACGGGGCCACCCTGACCGCGGTCCGTATGGGGCTCGGCTGGCAGGCGGCGAAGCGACGCGGCCTGTTCGGCTCCCGCACCCGCGAGATCGACCTGGACGCCTCGGCCGTCCTCTTCGCCGAGAAGGAGCCGGTCGACGTCGTCTTCTTCCGCCACCTGGTGAGCGACGACGGTTCCGTCCGCCACACCGGCGACAACCTCGTCGGCGGCGTCGGTCAGGGCGGGGACGACGAGGCGATCCTCGTGGACCTGCAGCGCGTTCCGGTCCACATCGACCAGATCATCTTCACCGTCAACTCCTTCACGGGCCAGACCTTCCAGGAGGTGCAGAACGCGTTCTGCCGCCTCGTGGACGAGACCAACGGCCAGGAACTCGCCCGCTACACCCTGGACGGCGGCGGCGACTACACCGCCCAGATCATGGCGAAGGTGCACCGCGCGGGCTCGGGCTGGACGATGACCGCGCTGGGCGCCCCGGCGTACGGCCGTACGTTCCAGGACCTGATGCCGGCCATCCAGCAGCACCTGTAGGACCGCCGCCGCAACCGGCGGGGTGCGTACGACGGAACGACACAGGGGGCGACCGCGATGACGGCCGAGCTGGTGCGGGGGCAGAACCACCCGCTCTCCGAGACCCGGCTGGTGATCCGGATCTCGTCCGGGGTGCCGGTCCTGGCCGGAGCCGCGCTCTGCGACGAGAACGGCACGGTGCACGGCCCCCAGTGGGTGGCTCATCCCGGTGCTCCCGCTCTGCCCGGCGTCGAGGTGTCCCGGCAGGCCGCCACCGGACACCGGCTGGCGGTCGACCTGGGCGCCCTGCCGGAAGCCGTGCACCGGGTCGATGTCTTCCTCGCCCTGCCCGCAGGGACCGAAGGACTGCTCCGGTTCGGTGCCGTCGCCGCCCCGCACACCACGGTCGAGGGCCTCGACGGCACCGAACTCGTCTGCTACACCCTCACCGGCCTGGACAGCGAGACGGCCGTCCTCGCTCTGGAGCTGTACCGCAGACAGGGCGCCTGGAAGGTGCGCGCGATGGGCCAGGGCTACGCGGCCGGCCTCACGGCACTCCTCGCCGACCAGGGACTGCCCAAGGCCACCGACCTCGCGGCCGCCGTCCACGAAGCGTCGGCCCACGCCTATGAGCCATCGGCCCACGACCCGTCCCACGGGCTGCCGGCACCGCTCTCGGCACACTCACCGCACGACACCGCGGACCGCGCACCGCACGACACCTCCGCGACCGTGCCGCACGACGCGTCCGCCGCCACGGCGCACGACACCCCGGCTGCCACGCCACTCGACCCCTACGGGCCCGAACCGCAGGAGACCCGCACCTCCGGGAGTACCGGGCAGACGCCGTCGTCGGCCCCGCAGCGGCCGGAGCAGGCACCCTCGTACGACGCGCAGAACCCGTACGACGCCCAGGCGCCCGGCACCGCCCCGCGAGACCTAGGCAGCCGGGTCGACTACACACACCCCGGCCGGGGACCGCACGGCACACCGCCACCGGCGGCTCCGGCCGCCGACGACCGGCCCGCACAGCCCGTCGCGGGCGACGCCGCGGGCTGGTCGATGGAGGAGCGGCTGTACAACCAGGTCTGGGGCATGTTCGAGGACCTGGCCCGCACGACGGCCGCGTACCGCAGCGCCGTCGACTTCGCCGACTCCCGCCTGGAGAAGGAACTCGACCAGGCCCTCGCCGACCCCCGCGGCCGGCTCGGCAGCGCGGGTGACGCCGCGCGCGAGGCGGCCCACGCCCGACGGACGCAGCTGGTGGACAAGGCGCGCGCGGTCCTCGACCGCGACCTCGCCCAGCTCACCACCGAGTCCGAGGTGGTCGAGCCCGCGCTTCCGCCCGCCTACGCCCGCTGGGACAACCCCGTCTGGCACGGCTACCGCGTCCCCGCCGGGCCCCCGATGGCTCTGCGCCTCGGCGATCTCCACCTGCCCGAGAGCGTGCCGCTGCGCATCCCCCTGCTGGTCAGGCTCCCGCTCGAACGCGGCCTGTGGCTCGACAGCGGCGCGGGGGCGGCCGACGACTTCCCGGACTCCGCAGAGCTACGGCACCTGGCCCTGGAGGCGGCCGTGGCGCTCGCGGTGCGGTTGCTCGCCGTGCATCCGGCGGGGGACTTCGCCGTGCAGGTCATCGACCCGGCCGGCGCCGGGGCCGCCGCGTTCGGCCCGCTGCTGCGCAGCGGCGTGCTCGCCGCGCCTCCCGCGACCGGGGCGGCGGGGGTGACGGAACTACTGGAGCAGCTCACCCGGCGGGTCGACCTGGTGCAGATGGCGCTGCGCGCCGGCGCGCCCGAGTCTCTGCCGGCCGATGTCGACACCGCGAGTCAGCTGCTGATCGTCCACGACTTCCCGCACGGTTTCGACGACCGGGCGGTGACCCGGCTGCGCTACCTGGCCGACGAGGGGCCCGCCGTCGGTGTGCACCTCCTGCTGGTGGCGGACCGCGAGGACGCCACCGCCTACGGCCCCCTGCTCGATCCGCTGTGGCGTTCGCTGCTGCGACTGACGCCCGTTCCCGACGACCACTTCGCCGACCCCTGGGTCGGGCACGCCTGGACCTACGAACCGTCGCTGGTGCCGGCCGGCAGCCAGATCGTTCACCAGGTCCTCACCGAGGTGGCCAGAGCCTTGACCAAGCACAGGTAAAGGAGCCTGACCATGGACTTTGGTCCTTCTTTTGCCTTTCTCTTTACCTTTCCTTGGTGATTTGGTACTGTCTTCCGTACGGAGGGGAGTACTCCCTGGCTGCGGCGCACCCGTCAGTACGGACCGGTTCCGGTCCCGGGGTGTTGGCCCATGGCGGGTGGAAGAGACCTCCGGCAGCGACGACGCTGACGTGTTTGCCGTGACGTAATGCCGGAGGTGCAGTGGAAGTCTCCGTGACCCTGTGGGTCCTGACCGTCGTGGGTCTCGCCGCCCTGATCGCGGTCGACTTCTTCATCGGGCGCAAGCCCCATGAGGTGTCGATCAAGGAAGCCGGTACCTGGACCGTCGTCTGGATCACCCTGGCCGGGCTCTTCGGCCTCGGCCTCCTCCTCTTCGGCGGCGGACAGCCGGCCGGCGAGTTCTTCGCCGGATTCATCACCGAGAAGTCGCTGAGTGTCGACAACCTCTTCGTCTTCGTCCTGATCATGGCGAAGTTCGCGGTGCCCCCGCAGTACCAGCAGCGCGTCCTGCTCGTCGGCGTGCTCATAGCCCTGGTCCTGCGAGCCGTCTTCATCGCCGCGGGAGCCGCGATCATCGCCAGCTTCTCCTGGGTGTTCTACCTCTTCGGCGCCTTCCTGATCTGGACCGCCTGGAAGCTCGTCCAGGAGGCTCGCGCCGACGAGGAGGACGAGGAGTACGAGGAGAACAAGCTGCTCAAGGCCGCGGAGCACAGGTTCGGCGTGGCCGACCGCTACCACGGCACCAAGCTGTGGATCCAGCGGAACGGCAAGCGGGTCATGACCCCGATGCTGGTCGTGATGCTCGCCATCGGTACAACGGACGTCCTGTTCGCCATGGACTCCATCCCCGCGATCTTCGGTCTGACCCAGGACCCGTACATCGTCTTCACCGCCAACGCCTTCGCTCTCATGGGTCTGCGGCAGCTGTACTTCCTCATCGGCGGCCTGCTGAAGAAGCTGGTCCACCTCTCGTACGGCCTGTCGATCATCCTCGGCTTCATCGGCGTCAAACTGATGCTGCACGCCCTGCACGAGTCCGGCGTCCGCGTCCCCGAGATCAGCATCCCGGTCTCGCTCGGGGTGATCTGCGCGGTCCTGGTCGTGACCACCATCACCAGCCTGATGGCCACCAGGAAGCAGACCGCCGTCGAGGCGGTGCACACCGGTGGTGAAAGTGCCCCGAAGGACAGCGTCGACGCCTGACCAAGCCCGCGACAGGTGCGGTCGTGACGGGAGCGGGGCTACGCGAAGCAGATACCCGTTTCCGTCGCTGCCGGGCCGGGGGCGGAAAGGATGCAAAGTATCCGAAAAGAGTGGAATGCGAATCCTGTACGTCTCTGCGACCATCGCGGCATGATCACTCGGCTCCGGTCGCTCACCCGGCGATGGACGATCCTCGTGCCGTTCCTCGCGGTCGTCCTGCTGGCCTTCACCTGGGGCCGTGACCTGCCGGGCGCGGTCGTCGCGCTGGTGACCCTGGTGCTCGCCGGCTCCGTCCTGGCGGCCGTGCACCACGCCGAAGTCGTCGCCCACCGCGTCGGTGAACCCTTCGGGTCCCTGGTGCTCGCCGTCGCCGTCACGATCATCGAGGTGGCTCTGATCGTCACCCTCATGGCCGACGGCGGCGACAAGAGTTCCACCCTGGCCAGGGACACCGTCTTCGCCGCCGTGATGATCACCTGCAACGGCATCGTCGGGCTCTGCTTGCTCGTCGCCTCCCTGCGGCACGGCACCGCGGTGTTCAACCCCGAGGGCACCGGCGCCGCCCTGGCGACCGTGGCAACGCTCGCCACGCTCAGCCTGGTGCTGCCGACCTTCACCACCAGCAAGCCCGGACCCGAGTTCTCCCCGGTGCAGCTGGCCTTCGCCGCGGTGTCGTCACTGATTCTGTACGGCTTGTTCGTGGCCACCCAGACCGTGCGCCACCGCGACTACTTCCTGCCGATCACCCGGCAGGGCGAGGTCATCACCGCCGACGACCACGCCACACCGCCGTCCGCGCGCACCGCCTGGATCAGCCTCGGTCTGCTCGGCCTGGCCCTGATCGGCGTGGTGGGCCTGGCCAAGGGCGTGTCGCCCACCATCGAGACGGGAGTGGAGGCGGCCGGCCTGCCCCACGCCGTCGTCGGTGTGATCATCGCCCTGCTCGTCCTGCTGCCGGAGACGATCGCCGCGCTGCGCTCCGCACGCCGCGACCGGGTACAGACCAGCCTCAACCTCGCACTCGGCTCGGCCATGGCCAGCATCGGCCTGACCATCCCGGCCGTCGCCCTCGCCTCCGTCTGGCTGTCCGGACCACTCGTCCTCGGCCTCGGCTCGACCCATATGGTGCTGCTCGCGCTGACCGTCGTGGTCAGCTCCCTCACGGTGGTGCCCGGGCGGGCCACCCCGCTGCAGGGCGGAGTCCATCTGGTGATCTTCGCGGCCTACCTGGAACTGGCGATCAACCCGTAGCCGTCTGTTCGGCCTCAGCCGTCAGCTTGTCGCCGGCTCCACAGCCGGTACGGACACCGGGCGGGTCTCGGGCAGCAGGGCGAAGCACGCGAGACTGAGCAGCGCGACGCCCGTGAGATAGACGCCCACGCTCCAGGGGACCCGGCCGCTGTGCTCCGCGAGCGCCGTGGCCACGATCGGGGTGAGGGCGCCGCCCAGGACTCCGCCGAGGTTGTAGCCCACCGCGGCGCCCGTGCAGCGCACGCGCGCCTCGTACAGCTCCGGCAGATAGGCGGCGATCACCGCGAACATGGTGATGAAGGAGACCAGGGCGCCCAGGATGCCGAGAAACATCAGCAGCGGCTGGCCGGTGGCCAGCAGCGCGACCATCGGAAACATCCACAGGCAGCAGGCCGCACAGCCCGTCAGACACATCGGCCGGCGCCCGTAGCGGTCGCCGAGCACCGCCATGAACGGCGTGAGAGACGCCTTCACCACCACCGCGGCCATGACACAGGTCAGCATCACCGTCCGGCTCACCCCGAGCCGCTCCGTCGCGTAAGCCAGCGACCAGGTCGTCACCGCGTAGAAGACCGCGTAGCCCGCGGCCAGCGCCCCGGCCGTCAGCAGCACCAGCCGCCCGTGGTGCCGTACGACCTCGACGAACGGCACGCGCGCGTGGTCGTCGATCTCCAGAAACCGAGGACTCTCGGCGAGCGAGGAGCGCAGCCACAGCCCGGCCAGCGCCAGCGCACCGGCCGCCCAGAACGGCACCCGCCACCCCCAGCGCGCGAACTCCGCGTCGGACAGCGTCGCCGACAGCGCGAGCATCACCCCGTTGGCGAGCACGAACCCGAACGCGGGCCCCACCTGCGGAAAGCTGGACCACAGGGCGCGTCGCCCGGGCGGTGCGTGCTCGGCGGTCAGCAGCACCGCCCCGCCCCACTCCCCGCCGAGGCCCAGACCCTGCAGGAAGCGCAGCACGAGCAGCAGCGCGGGCGCGGCGACGCCGATCGATCCGTATGACGGCAGGCAGCCCACCGCGACCGTCGAGGCGCCCGTGAGCAGCAGCGAGAGCACCAGCACCGGCCGGCGTCCGCGCCGGTCGCCGAGGTGCCCGAACAACACCGAGCCCAGCGGCCGAGCCACGAACCCCGCTCCGAACGTCGCGAACGCCGCCAGCGTCCCTGCCAGCGGCGAGAACGCCGGGAAGAACAGCGGCCCCAGGACCAGGGCGGCCGCCGTGCCGTAGACGAAGAAGTCGTAGAACTCGATCGCGGTCCCCGCCAGGGAGGCCACGGCGAGCCGCAGCATCGACGGTGTGCTCACGGTGCGTGCAGGTGCCATGCTGCGTCAACTACCCACGGTGATCACGGGTTACGGGGGGCGCGTGGAGGTGATGAAGCGACCGGAGTGTGCGCCGAGGCGACGGCGCGCGCGGCTCGTCGTCCGCTGTGGCCACCGTGATAGACCGGGTGCGAGCGGCGGTCGTAGGCGTACCGCCCCGAACGGACCGGAGGAACCGTGCCCCGCACCCTGGCCAACGCCCCGATCATGATCCTCAACGGGCCCAACCTGAACCTGCTCGGCCAGCGCCAGCCCGAGATCTACGGCAGGGACACACTGGCCGACGTCGAGGCGCTGTGCGCCAAAGCCGCGGCCGCGCACGGTGGCACGGTGGACTTCCGGCAGTCCAACCACGAGGGCGAGTTGGTCGACTGGATCCACGAGGCGCGTCTGAACCACTGCGGGATCGTCATCAACCCCGGGGCCTACTCCCACACGTCGGTCGCGATTCTGGACGCACTCAACACCTGTGACGGCATGCCCGTCCTGGAGGTGCACATCTCCAACATCCATCAGCGCGAATCGTTCCGGCATCACTCCTACGTCTCGCTGCGCGCGGACGGCGTGATCGCCGGATGCGGAGTGCAGGGCTATGTGTTCGGCGTGGAGCGCGTGGCCGCCCTGGTGGGCGCGGCCCAGGCCGACGCGTAGCCGGAACCGGCGGCCCGGGCCGACGCGCCGCTACAGCCGGCCCGCCTCCACGATCCGCCGCAGGAAGCGCCGCGTGCGCTCCTGCTGCGGATCACCGAAGACCTGCTCGGCGCTGCCGCGCTCCAGCACGACCCCACCGTCCAGAAAACAAACCTGGTCGGCGACGTCCCGCGCGAAGCCCATCTCGTGCGTCGCCAGCACCATGGTCATGCCGTCGTCTTTGAGCCCCCGGACCACCTCCAGCACCTCGCCCACGAGTTCGGGGTCGAGCGCCGCCGTGATCTCGTCCAGCAGCAACAGCCGGGGCCGCACGGCGAGCGCTCGTACGATCGCCACACGCTGCTGCTGACCGCCGCTGAGCCGGTCAGGGTAGGCATCCGCCTTGGCACCGAGTCCGAGGCGCTCCAGCAGCTCCCTGGCCCGTTCCTCGGCGTCCGCGCGGGAGACGCCGTGCACCCTGCGCGGGGCCAGCGTGATGTTGTCCAGCACGCTCATGTGCGGGAAGAGGTTGTACGCCTGGAAGACCACGCCGATCCGGCGCCGCACCGCGTCCTGGTCGACGCGCGGATCGGTGATCTCCTCGCCGTCCAGCCAGATCGCGCCGTCGTCGATCTCCTCCAGGAGGTTGGCGCAGCGCAGCAGTGTGGACTTGCCCGAGCCGGAGGCGCCGATCAGCGCGGTCACCGTGTGCGGCGCGACCTCCAGACCGACGTCCCGCAGTACGACGGAGCCGCCGAAGGTCTTGCGGACGGACTCCATGCGCAGGACGGGCGCGTCTGCGTCGCTCATAGCGATCCTCCCTGGGCCCGCTGCCGGTCCATCCGGGCCGTCACCCAGTCCGTGAAGCGGGTCATCGGAATGGTCAGCGCCACGAACACCAGCCCCGCGACGATGTACGGCGTGTAGTTCAGACTGCGGCCCACGATGATGTCGGCGGCCCGCACGGCGTCCACCGCGCCGCCGATCGACACCAGACCGGTGTCCTTCTGCAGCGACACCAGGTCGTTCAGCAGCGGCGGCACCTGACGCCGTACCGCCTGGGGGAGGACGACATAGCGCAGGGCCTGGCGGTTGGTCAGGCCCAGGGAGCGGGCCGCGGCGCGCTGCGAGGGGTGGATCGACTCGATTCCGGCCCGGAACACCTCGGCCACGTACGCCGAGTACGTCAGCGTCAGCGCCGTACCGCCCAGGAGCACCGGATCGACCGTCACGCCCTGCAGCCGCAGTGCCGGGACGCCCAGGACCACGATCATCAGGTTGATGATCAACGGGAGGCCGCGGAAGAAGTCGGTGTAGGCGGCTGCCAGCACTCGCAGCGGGAAGAACACCGGGCCGCGCAGGGTGCGGGCGATCGCGATCAGCATGCCGAGGACCAGGACGGCGACGCCGCAGACCGCGAGCAGGCGGACGTTCAGCCACAGCCCTTCGAGGACCTTCGGCAGCGCCTCGCGCGCGTACTGTGCGCTGAAGAACGTCTCCTTGGTGCGCGGCCAGCCCGGCGCGTTGACCACGACCAGGTACAGCACGACGGCCGTGACCAGGGTGGAGAGCGCCGCGATGGCCGTGGCGCGGCGGGCACGCGCGCGTTTGTGGCGCTCGCGTTCCAGCCGCCGTTCGGAGGGTGCGTAGCCATCACCGGTGGCAGCGCCGGTCAAGCCGTCCTTGCCGTCGGCCCCCTCCCGGGCCGACTCGCCCTTGGTGACCGTCACTTGAGCACCGGGGCGTCGACGGCGTCGGAGAGCCACTGCTTCTCGAGCTTCGCCAGCGTGCCGTCCTTGCGCAGGGCGTCCACGGCGCCGCTCACGCATGAGGTCAGCGCGCTGCCCTTGTCCAGCACCAGCCCGAACTGCTCGGGCGTGCCGCCCTGGTTCTCGAACTGGCCGACAATCTTCGCGTTCGTCACCTCGGCCGAGGTGATGTAGAACGCGGTCGGCAGATCGACGACGATGGCGTCGACCTGGCCGTTCTGCAGCGCCGACTTGGCCTGGTCGTTCTTCGCGAACGCGGCGGCCTCCTGCTTCGGCTTCACCACGTCGGTGATGTAGTCGAGGCTCGTGGTGCCCACCTGGGCGCCC
The DNA here is from genome assembly GCF_000497445.1 of Streptomyces roseochromogenus subsp. oscitans DS 12.976. NCBI lineage: Bacteria > Bacillati > Actinomycetota > Actinomycetes > Kitasatosporales > Streptomycetaceae > Streptomyces > Streptomyces roseochromogenus. The sequence continues at coordinate 7,386,074 of NZ_CM002285.1, forward strand.
AGCTTGAGGTCCTTCAGGTCCGCGATGCTCGTCGCCTTGGCCGCCTTGCCGCCCTTCAGCGCGATGACGGCCTGGCGCACGTCGTAGTAGCCGGAGGAGAAGTCGACGGCCTTCTTGCGCTCGGCGCTGATCGACACCTGGTTGATGTCGAAGTCGAAGGTCTTCACGCCGGGCGCGAACGCCTTGTTGAACGGCACGCTCTGCCAGACGACCGCGCTCTTGTCGTAACCCAGCCGGCGGGCCACGGCGTAGGCGACCGCCGACTCGAAGCCCTTGCCGCTGGCCGGCTTGTCGTCCTTGAACCAGGGCTCGTACGCCGGCTCGTCCGTCGCGATCGTCAGCTTCCCGGACGTCTTGGAGGCCAACTTGCCCTTGGCGCAGCTCTTCGCGGCCGAGCCGGAGGGGCCGGCCGACGCCTTGTCCTCAGGCTGCGGAGCGCAGCCGACAGCGGTGGCGAGCAGGGCTACGGTGGCGGCGGCCAGCGCGCGGCGCAGGGCGCGGGAACGCGTGGTGCGGGGGGCGAGATGCATGGCGGGAGATTGACAGCCGGCCCCCCGTTTGTCCAGGTCACGACCACAACTGTTCGCATAGTGGGAACGGGTGTTGCAGTCGTGTGAACGGCAGCTGTGTGAACGACGCGTGCGGTGCGGGTCTTTGGCCAGGGCCGCCGGCCGAGGGCGGGGTGGGAGACCGGCGGCCCCACCGCACAGGAGCCGTCATCCTCTGCGGCGCTGCTGCCAGTTGACCGCGCGACGGGGCGCGCCGGGAGCGCGCACGCGCCGCCGACGTGTGCGAAAAGTTCACACGGGGCGCGCGCGATGAAAACGCGCCTGGCGTTCGCTACCCGTGCCCGGCGCTCACCACCCGCGCCCCGCGCTCACCACCCGCGCGCGTGCCACTCCGGCAGATGCGGCCGTTCCGCTCCCAGCGTCGTGTCGTTCCCGTGCCCGGGATACACCCAGGTCTCGTCCGGGAGTGCGTCGAAGATCTTCGTCTCCACGTCGTGGATCAGACTGGCGAAGGCCTTCGGATCCTTGCGCGTGTTGCCGACGCCGCCCGGGAAGAGGCAGTCGCCTGTGAAGACGTGCGGGTGGCCGTGCGGGTCGTCGTAGACCAGCGCGATCGAACCCGGGGTGTGCCCGACGAGATGCCGCGCGGTGAGTTCCACCTGCCCCACCCTGATGACGTCGCCGTCGTTCACCGCGACATCGGTGGGCACCGGGATACCCGGGGCGTCCTCCCGGCCGGCGTACGTACGCGCGCCCGTGGCGGCGACGACCTCGGCGAGCGCCTGCCAGTGGTCGCCGTGCTGATGTGTGGTGACGACGGATGCGATGCCGTCGTCACCGATCATGCCGAGGAGCGTCTCCGCCTCGTTGGCCGCGTCGATCAGAAGCTGCTCGTCGGTGGCCCGGCAGCGCAACAGATAGGCGTTGTTGTCCATCGGGCCGACCGCGATCTTCGTGATCATCAGGTCTTTCAGCTCATGCACATCCGCCGGTCCGCCGACTCTGACTTCTCCGGTGTACGTCATGGTGATCAGCCTATAGCGGAGAGGGGCCCGCGGACCGTCGGCGGCCTACAACGGAGGCAGCTTCGGCAGCGCGCCGTTCGCGGTCAGACGGGAGCCGTCGCGCCGCCCGGCGAGCCAGCCCAGCAGGTCGGCAGCCGTACCCTCGACCGCGACCGGTCCGCCCGCCGCGCCGCCGCCGGTGGTCCAGGACCTGCCGTCGCCGGCGGCGAGGACGGTCGAGGGCACCTCCTTGTGCCCGGCGAAGCGGTCCGCCAGGAAGTCGATCTCGCGCTCGACGAACTCCGCCGGAACATCCTCCAGCTCGTACCCGATGCCGAGATCCACATGGTGCAGCTCGACCTCGGCCCACCGCCGGAACGGCACCCGGGACGCCGAGTCGGTGACCCCGTTGCGCAGCTCCACCGTGCGCGTCCAGTCCGCCGGCGCGTCCGCCGCCGTCTGGAAGCGGGCCGTGCTCTCGCGCAGGTCGGCGAGCTGGGCGTCGAGGGGGCGCGGGGCGTCCCGCTCGATGTCGGCGTCCCGCGCCTCGGCGCTCGTGTACATGGGGCGACCCTCCAGGACGTTCACCAGCGCGTCCGCGTTGCGGGCGAGGTGGGCGAGGACGTGTCCGCGGGTCCAGCCGGGGAGCCGTGACGGCTCGGCGAGCGACGCGTTGTCCAGTTTGGCGACCGCGGTGAGGAGCCGCTCGGTCGCGTCACGTACACAGGCCAGGTCATGAGCGTGATCAATCATGAGCCTGACACTAGCCCGGCCACACCTTTGGGTGAAGGTGGTGAACCTCGTCCGCTAATCGAAAGCACGTGCTATATCGTCGGAGGCGGCGTCGGGCATGCTGGATGGCCGGAGGTTGTTATGCAACCGGGCAATCCGACCGGCGTTGTCAGTGGCTCCCCCTAGTCTGAAGAAGCACGGGGGCCCCGCCCCTGTCACTTCTCTCAAGAAAGGTGCGGACCGGCGTGGCCGACCGTCTCATCGTCCGTGGCGCGCGCGAGCACAATCTGAAGAATGTGTCGCTCGACCTGCCTCGTGACTCGCTCATCGTCTTCACGGGCCTGTCCGGGTCGGGCAAGTCCTCCCTGGCCTTCGACACGATCTTCGCGGAGGGCCAGCGCCGCTACGTGGAATCGCTCTCCTCGTACGCCCGGCAGTTCCTCGGCCAGATGGACAAGCCGGACGTCGACTTCATCGAGGGCCTGTCCCCGGCGGTCTCCATCGACCAGAAGTCGACATCGCGCAACCCGCGCTCGACGGTCGGCACGATCACCGAGGTCTACGACTATCTGCGTCTGCTCTTCGCGCGCATCGGCAAGCCGCACTGCCCGGAGTGCGGCCGCCCGATCTCACGCCAGTCGCCGCAGGCCATCGTGGACAGGGTCCTGGAGCTGCCGGAGGGGAGCCGCTTCCAGGTGCTGTCCCCGCTGGTGCGCGAGCGCAAGGGCGAGTTCGTCGACCTCTTCGCCGACCTCCAGACCAAGGGCTACTCCCGCGCGCGCGTGGACGGCGAGACGATCCAGCTCTCCGACCCGCCGACGCTGAAGAAGCAGGAGAAGCACACCATCGAGGTGGTCGTCGACCGCCTCACGGTCAAGGACTCCGCCAAGCGCCGCCTCACCGACTCCGTGGAGACCGCCCTCGGCCTGTCCGGCGGCATGATCGTGCTCGACTTCGTCGACCTCCCCGAGGACGACCCCGAGCGCGAGCGCATGTACTCGGAGCACCTGTACTGCCCGTACGACGACCTGTCCTTCGAGGAGCTGGAGCCCCGCTCCTTCTCCTTCAACTCGCCCTTCGGCGCCTGCCCCGAGTGCACCGGCATCGGCACGCGCATGGAGGTCGACCCGGAGCTGCTCGTCCCGGACCCGGACAAGTCCCTGGACGAGGGCGCCATCCACCCCTGGTCGCACGGACACACCAAGGACTACTTCGGCCGCCTCATCGGCGCCCTCGCGGACGCCCTCGGCTTCCGCACGGACATCCCGTTCGCGGGCCTGCCCCAGCGCGCGAAGAAGGCCCTGCTCTACGGCCACAAGACCCAGATCGAGGTCCGGTACCGCAACCGGTACGGCCGCGAGCGCGTGTACACCACGCCCTTCGAGGGCGCGGTGCCGTTCGTGAAGCGCCGGCACAGCGAGGCCGAGAGTGACGCCAGCCGTGAGCGCTTCGAGGGCTATATGCGCGAGGTGCCCTGCCCCTCCTGTGAGGGCACGCGTCTGAAGCCGATAGTCCTCGCGGTCACGGTCATGGAGAAGTCGATCGCCGAGGTCTCCGCGATGTCGATCAGCGACTGCGCGGACTTCCTGGGCCGGCTGACGCTGAACGCCCGGGACAAGAAGATCGCCGAGCGAGTCCTGAAGGAGGTCAACGAACGGCTCCGCTTCCTGGTCGACGTCGGCCTGGACTACCTCTCGCTGAACCGCGCGGCCGGCACGCTCTCCGGCGGCGAGGCCCAGCGCATCCGCCTGGCCACCCAGATCGGCTCCGGCCTCGTCGGCGTCCTGTACGTCCTGGACGAGCCGTCCATCGGTCTGCACCAGAGGGACAACCACCGGCTGATCGAGACCCTGGTCCGGCTGCGCGACATGGGCAACACCCTCATCGTCGTGGAGCACGACGAGGACACCATCAAGGTCGCCGACTGGGTGGTGGACATCGGCCCCGGCGCCGGTGAGCACGGCGGCAAGGTCGTGCACAGCGGCTCCCTGACGGAGTTGCTCGCCAACACCGAGTCGCAGACGGGGGCGTATCTCTCGGGCCGCAAGGCGATCCCGGTGCCGGACATCCGCCGTCCTCTCGACCCGTCCCGGCAGCTCACGGTGCACGGCGCCCGCGAGAACAACCTGCAGGACATCGACGTGTCCTTCCCGCTGGGCGTGTTCACGGCCGTCACGGGCGTGTCCGGATCTGGCAAGTCGACGCTGGTCAACGACATCCTCTACACGCACCTGGCCCGTGAGCTGAACGGCGCGAGGAACGTCCCCGGACGGCACACGCGCGTGGACGGCGACGACCTGGTCGACAAGGTCGTGCACGTCGACCAGTCGCCGATCGGCCGCACCCCGCGCTCCAACCCGGCGACGTACACCGGTGTCTTCGACCACATCCGCAAGCTGTTCGCCGAGACCACCGAGGCGAAGGTCCGTGGCTATCAGCCCGGCCGCTTCTCCTTCAACGTCAAGGGCGGCCGCTGCGAGAACTGCGCGGGCGACGGCACGATCAAGATCGAGATGAACTTCCTCCCGGACGTCTACGTCCCGTGCGAGGTCTGCCACGGCGCCCGGTACAACCGGGAGACCCTGGAGGTCCACTACAAGGGCAAGTCCATCGCCGACGTGCTGAACATGCCGATCGAGGAGGCCACCGAGTTCTTCGAGGCCGTCCCGGCCATCTCCCGGCATCTGAGGACGCTGAAGGACGTCGGCCTCGGTTACGTCCGCCTCGGCCAGTCCGCCACCACCCTCTCCGGCGGTGAGGCCCAGCGCGTGAAGCTGGCCAGCGAACTGCAGAAGCGGTCCACCGGGCGCACGGTCTACGTCCTGGACGAGCCGACCACCGGTCTGCATTTCGAGGACATCAGCAAGCTGCTGAAGGTCCTCGGCGGCCTGGTCGACAAGGGCAACACGGTCATCGTCATCGAGCACAACCTCGACGTGATCAAGACCGCCGACTGGATCGTGGACATGGGTCCGGAGGGCGGCGCCGGCGGGGGCCTCGTGGTCGCCGAGGGCACGCCCGAGGAGGTCGCCGGGGTTCCGGCCAGCCACACCGGCAAGTTCCTGCGCGAGATCCTTGGCGCCGACCGCATCAGCGACGCGGAACCGGTGAAGGCTCCGCGTGCCACCACGGCCAGGAAGACGGCCGCGGCGAAGACGGCGGCCAAGAAGACGGTGACGGCCAGGGCCAACAACACGGCGACCGAGAAGGCCGCCACGGCCACCAAGAAGACGACGCCCGCGAAGAAGACGACGCGAGCACGCAAGGCCTGACACACCACCAAAAAAGCGGCGCCCCGCGGGAACTTCCCGCGGGGCGCCGCTCGTTCCCCTGTCAGCCACCCCGGCCCTGCGGTCCGACAGGCCCCCGTACCACGGGTCCGGCCGCACCTTGACAACAGCAGAGAGGAAAAGAGCCGCTCACAGTTCACCCAGCTCGGCGGCGTACGGCGGCTCGGCCCCCGCCCGGGAGCAGGTGATCGCCGCCGCGCGTGCCGCGAAGCGCAGCAGCCGCGTCCAGCCCTCTGTCCCGAGGGCGGCGAGCGCGTCCGCGGACAGCGCGTCCAGGGCCGAAAGCCCATGCAGCAAGGCCGCGTTCACGGTGTCACCGGCGCCGATGGTGTCCACCACGGCGACCTTCTCACCCGGCACGGAGTACTCCGCGCCGTCCCGGGTGAACACGCTCAGCCCGTCCTCGCCCCGGGTCACCACGACGGCCGCCGGTCCCGCGGCCAGCCACTCGCCCGGGGTGCCGCCCAGCCACTCGGCGTCCTCCGCGGAGAGCTTCAGCAGCGTCACCGAGGGCAGCCAGCTCTTGAAACGCGCCCGGTAGGCGCCCGCGTCCGGGATCAGTCCCGCCCGGATGTTGGGGTCGAGTGCGGTGAACAGCCCCTGACGCGCGGCCGCGCGCATCAGCTCCTCATAGGCGCTCGCCCCCGGTTCCAGGACGAGCGAGCAAGTGCCGAAGGACACCGCGCGCGTGCCGGCGGGCAGCGCGGCCGGGGCGGTGAACAGGCGGTCGGCGGTCCCTTCGACATAGAAGGAGTAGGCGGCCGAGCCGTTGCCGTCGATCGTGGCCACCGCCAGGGTTGTCGGCTCTGTTCCGCGCTGCACGCCGGATACGTCCACCCCCGCCCCTCGCAGCCCGTCGAGCAGGGCCTCGCCGAAGGCGTCGTGTGACGTCCGGGAGCAGAACGCGGTGGGGGAGCCGAGCCGGCCGAGGGCCACGGCGGTGTTGTACGGGCCGCCGCCGAGCGCCGGCTTCAGGTCCGCGAGGGCACCGGGGCCCTGCGGCACCAGGTCGATCAGTGCCTCACCGGCGACGACGATCACGAGGCAATTCCCTTCTCCGACAGCGTGGTTGATGCCGTATGCGCGGGATCCTCCGACCCGCCCGGCTCCTCCAGGCACCCGCAGGACGTGCGATGGACGAATGCACACGGCAGCCGCACTGTCCGGGTCGGCCGGTGCGGCTCGTTCAGGCGGTGCAGGAGTACCTGCACCGCATGCGCGCCCAACTCCCTGCTGGGCTGGGCGATCGCGGTGAGCCGGGGTGAGAACAAGTCGGCCCAGGCGAAGTCGTCGAAGCAGCACAGGGCGATGTCGTCCGGGACGGACAGGCCCTGCCGGCGCAGGGCGCGCAGGGCGCCGATGGTCATCGCATTGTTGGCGGTGACGAGTGCCGTGGGCGGATCGGGCAGGGCGAGCAGGGCGGCCGTGGCCTGCTCGGCACCCGCGGACTCGGAGTTCCCGGAGACCAGAAGCCGTTCGTCGTGGGCCAGGCCGGCGGCGGTGAGACCGTCCCGGTAGCCGGCCACGCGCTCACTCGTGGTGCTGAGCCCGGGCAGGCCCGCGACCAGGCCGATCCGGAGGTGGCCCAATCCGGCGAGGTGGGTGACGAGACGGGCGGTCGGTTCGGTGCTCTCGGCGCAGATCTGGTCGTACCACGGCGTGCCCTCACCATGGGCGGCGCCCACGCCACCACCCGCTCCATCGCTGGTCGCGCCCCCGTCGGTCATGCCCGCGTCGATCACCCGGTCCAGGAACACCGTCGGTACGGCATGGCGGCGCAGATAGCCGACCAGATCATGCGGATGCGCGGAAGGTGCGACGATCATGCCGTCCACCCGGCGCTCATGGAGGAGCTGTACGACCTTGCGTTCGTGCCCGGGGTCGTCGTGGGGGTCCGCGATGAGCAGGCTGTAGCCCGCCTCCAGGGCGGCGGCCTCGACGCCCTGGAGGATCTCCGTGAAGTACGGATTGCTGATCGCCGACACCGCGAGCCCGATGGAGCGGGTGCGGGAGGTCACCAGGGAACGGGCCAGAGTGTTGGGGGTGTAGCCGAGGGCGTCGATGGCGTCCAGCACGGCCTGGCGGGTGTGCGGCAGCACCGGACGTGTGCCGTTCAGGACGTGGGAGACGGTCGCGACGGAGACCCCGGCGCTCCGCGCGACGTCGGCCATGGTGGGCATGGCGGTTCCCTCCCTGAACTGATCGAGCGCAGGCTTTCTGGCCGGGACGGTATCTCATCGACCGCCCTCGCGTAAACGCTTGCGCAAGCGTTTACGTCCCGCCTCCTCCAGTCCGCCACCAGCACCGCGCCAGCCCTCCTCGGCACCGCCCCGGTCCTTCCGCGCTACCGCCTGGCCCCCTCACCGCCACTGCCTGACGCCCCTCCCCGCAGTCGCCACCCCGGCTCGGGGCCGACCCTTCTGCCCGGGTATCGTCGCCCTGCACACCCCCTGAGCAGTGGAGTTCCAGATGCCCGCCCGATCCTCCGCCAGCCGCCGCACCGTTCTTCGAGGGGCCGCCGTGGCTCCGGTCGCCGGGCTCGGCCTGGCCGCGTGCTCGGCGCCGGGCCAGGGCAGCGCGGTCGCGGCCACCCCGACGGCGCCGGTCGACCTCGGTGCCGAGAACGAGGTCTCGAAGGGCGGCGCCAAGCTCTACGGGGACCACAACGTGGTTGTCAGCCGTGACGGAAACGGCACGCTGAAGGCCTACAGCACGATCTGCACGCACGCGGGGTGCCCCATCAACAAGCTGCAGGGGACGACCTTGATCTGCCCCTGCCACGGCAGCCAGTTCGACGCCGTGACGGGCAAGGTGGTCCAGTCACCGGCCACCGAGCCCCTGGCCGAGCTGGCCGTGAAGACCACGAACGGCAGGATCATCGCAGGCCCGGGCGCCTGACGGCCGCGCCGGCGTCCTGGCCGCGCGACCGCATGACCGTCCCCGCGGACAGCCACTCGACCATCCCCGCACAGCCTCAGGACGTTCCCGCGAGGCCGCGTGCCTGTCCCTGTGCTGCCGTGCAACCGTCCCTGCGCAGTCGCCGACCGTCCCCTCCCCGATGCCGCACGACCGTCCTCGCGCGGCCGATGGCTGCACCTGCGCAGCTGCACGACCATCACCCTCCCCAGCCGTCGGCACGACCGTCCCTCCGCGGCCGCCAGCCGCGCAGCTGCCCTGGCTCGCACGTAACCGCCCAGCGCCGAGCCACCGAGCCGGGAGGGAAGCCCCGGGTGTCGCCCGCGATGGCCCTAGGCTGCCTCAACTGGCCTACGCCCGAGGCGACTTCACTCCCACTCCCATGCGATGCCGACGATGCTCGGACGTATCCGGGGCTCGACCACGTGGACGCAGTGGTGGGGGCCGCTGACCGGCAGTTCGTGCCGGCCGCTGCGGGGGGCCGCCGCAGAGTGCTGGGTGAAGCGATGGCAGCGGGCCGGTAGTGCGGTCGCGTCGAAGCGCACCTGGAGCGCGTACTGGCCGCCGGGGAAGCTGAAGCGGTGGAGGTACTCACGGGAGGGCCCGGACGTGCCGTCCTCGATGCCGTACCGGAAGAGGAAGGTGTCCCCGGAGCGCAGCCGGGTGCCGAAGAGCAGCTCCGCCACCAGGACGCCGGTCTCCCGATCCCAGCGGACGCGTCCTGTACGGCAGTTCTCCAGCGCCCGCACTCTGATGTCGCGCGGGCGGCAGCCGGGGTCGCCGTGGTGCACGGCGACGAAGCGGTCCACGCCGTCGCGGTGGGCCCGCACGATGTGGTGGGCCTCGCGGCTCGCCAGTTCGCGCCGGGCGCCGATGCGGACGCATTCGTGGTGGCCGAGGGTGTGCAGCCCACCGTCGAGGGACCAGCCCAGCTCGGCCCGGAGCCGGTCCAGGACGTCCGAGGCCTCGATCAGGGAGCGGTAGGAGCGCCCCGCCGGGCGGCCGGTCACCGCGCGCTCGTCGACCTCGGCGAGCAGCCGGATCAGCGACTCGTCCGGCAACTGGAGGATCTCCTCCAGCGCCCGTACCGCCCGCAGCGACTCGGGGCGCTGGGGGCGACGGGCGCCCTGCTGCCAGTAACTCAGGCTGGTCACACCGACCTTGACCCCGTGCCGGGACAGATGGTGCTGGACGCGCTGGAGCGGCAGCCCGCGTGCGGCGATCGCGGCGCGCAGCGCCACATGGAAGGGGCCGCCCCGCAGGGCCGTGTCCAGTTCCGCGGTGGGGAGGTGCGCGTGCTCCGTGGCATGCAGCATGCCGGGGCGCCTTTCTGTGAGGTGTCGCTACGGCTGGTCAGACCGTCTGCGCTGGCGTGCGGGGCCACCCCTGTGGGCGCTGTGGACGCCTGTCGCTGTGCACGCCGCGCCGTACGCGGGCGTGCGCGGCCCCGAGTTCCCCCGCATTGAAGCGTGTTGACCAGACCCCGACAACACCTCGAACCCGCCACGACCGAAGCAGACCGGGTCCCGACGCCGTGCCCGAGCCGCCCGTCGTGGGCCGCCCGCCCGCCCGCGCCACCCGATGGGAAGATCGACGGGTGACGGAGACCTGGGCATTCGTCGGTGAGCCCATGTCCGTGACGGCCGAGGAAGCGGTCGTCGCCCTGCGGCGGAGGATCGCTGAGGGCCGCCTCGAAGCCCGGCTGACCAGCTCCGCCGGGCGTCTGCTGACCGTGGTGGGCAACACCGAGCGGGCGCTGGTGATGTTTCTCGACGAGGAGGACGCTCCCGGCGCGCATGCCGTCTCGGCGGGACGCAGCGGGGCGAGCGGGGGCTTCCGGCTCGCGAACGGGCAGTGCGACATCTGCCCGGACGAGGACACCGTGCCGCTCGGCGAGGCCTTCCGGATCGTCCGGCACATGATCGGTACGGGCCTTCCGCCGGCAGACACGGGATGGTGCGCGAAGGGGTGAGCGGCACGGGCGTGGGGGTTGTCCACAGGCCCGACGCGGTGTCGGTGCTCGCCAGTAGGGTGTGAGACATGGCCGATCCCTCCAGCTACCGCCCCAGGCCGGGTGAGATCCCGGACTCTCCCGGGGTGTACAGGTTCCGTGACGAGCACCGCCGGGTGATCTACGTCGGAAAGGCGAAAAGCCTGCGCCAGCGCCTGGCGAACTACTTCCAGGACCTGGCGAACCTGCACCCGCGCACCCGGACGATGGTGACCACCGCCGCGTCCGTGGAGTGGACCGTGGTGTCCACGGAGGTCGAGGCGCTCCAGCTGGAGTACTCCTGGATCAAGGAGTACGACCCCCGGTTCAACGTCAAGTACCGCGACGACAAGAGCTACCCGTACCTCGCGGTGACGATGAACGAGGAGTTCCCGCGCGTGCAGGTGATGCGCGGTCACAAGAAGAAGGGTGTCCGGTACTTCGGGCCGTACGGGCACGCGTGGGCCATCCGGGACACCGTCGATCTACTGTTGCGCGTGTTCCCGGTGCGCACCTGCTCGGCCGGCGTGTTCAAGAACGCCGCCCGCACCGGCCGCCCCTGTCTGCTCGGCTACATCGGCAAGTGCTCCGCCCCCTGCGTGGGCCGGATCAGCGCCGAGGATCACCAGGAGCTGGCCGAGGAGTTCTGCGACTTCATGGCCGGCCGCACCGGCACCTACCTCCGCCGTCTGGAAAAGCAGATGATGGAGGCGGCCGAGGAGATGGAGTACGAGCGTGCCGCCCGCCTGCGCGACGACATCGAGGCCCTGAAGAAGGCCATGGAGAAGAACGCCGTCGTGCTCGCCGACGCGACCGACGCCGACCTAATCGCCGTCGCCGAGGACGAGCTGGAGGCGGCCGTGCAGATCTTCCATGTGCGCGGCGGCCGGGTCCGCGGCCAGCGCGGCTGGGTGACCGACAAGGTCGAGGAGATCACCACTGGCGCGCTGGTCGAGCACGCCCTGCAGCAGCTCTACGGCGAGGAGAGCGGGGACGCGGTCCCCAAGGAGGTGCTGGTTCCGGCGCTGCCCGAACCCGCCCTGCCGGTCCAGGAGTGGCTGACCGGCCGCCGAGGGGCCAATGTCTCACTGCGCATCCCGCAGCGCGGCGACAAGAAGGCGCTCATGGAGACCGTGCAGCGCAACGCCCAGCAGGCTCTCGCGCTGCACAAGACCAAGCGCGCCTCCGACCTGACCACGCGCTCGCGCGCTCTGGAGGAGATCGCCGAGGCCCTCGACCTGGACAGCGCCCCGCTGCGCATCGAGTGCTACGACATCTCGCATCTCCAGGGGGACGACGTGGTCGCCTCCATGGTCGTCTTCGAGGACGGCCTGCAGCGCAAGAGCGAGTACCGCCGCTTCCAGATCAAGGGTTTCGCGGGCCAGGACGACGTCCGCTCCATGCACGAGGTGATCACCCGCCGCTTCAAGCGCTACCTCGCCGAGAAGGAGAAGACGGGGGAGTGGGCCGACGGCTCCGGCACCGAGGACTCCCTCACCGACGGTGACGCCGCACTGGCCGGCTCGGAGGCGAGCGGTACGGACGCGTTCACCGGTATGGACACGATCACCAGCTCCCTCAAGGACGACGAGGGCCGTCCCAAGAAGTTCGCGTACCCGCCCCAGCTGGTCGTGGTCGACGGTGGACAGCCCCAGGTCGCGGCAGCCCGGCGCGCCCTGGACGAGCTCGGGATCGACGACATCGCGGTCTGCGGTCTCGCCAAGCGCCTGGAGGAGGTCTGGCTGCCCGGCGACGACGACCCGGTGGTCCTGCCCCGCACCAGCGAGGGCCTGTATCTGCTCCAGCGCGTCCGGGACGAGGCCCACCGGTTCGCGATCACCTACCAGCGCACCAAGCGCGCCAAGCGCTTCCGGTCCGGCCCCCTGGACGACGTCCCCGGCCTCGGCGAGACCCGGAAACAGGCGCTCATCAAGCATTTCGGCTCGGTGAAGAAGCTTCGGTCCGCCACAATCGAACAGATCCAGGAGGTGCCCGGGATAGGCCGGAAGACGGCCGAGACGATCGCCGCGGCGCTCGCCCAGGCGGTCCCGGCCGCACCCGCCGTGAACACGGCGACTGGGGAGATCATTGAGGAGGAGGAACCCGAGGCGACGGCGGGTTCCTCGGGGGAGCCCGTAACCGCGGGCCTCCCGGACGAACGACGGGGGCAGGAGACATGACCGAGCACGACACACAGCCCACAGCGGAGCGAGATCGGGCCCGCAAGGAAGCGGGGCAGGATCAGCTCCTGCCCGCGGCCGGCGAGCAGCCCGCGGAACAGGAAAACGGAGCACAGGTGAGCACGGACGCTACGCCGGGTGCAGGCCCCGAAGCGGCCATCCCCGAGCTGGTGATCATCTCCGGTATGTCCGGAGCGGGACGGTCGACGGCCGCGAAGTGTCTGGAGGACCTCGGCTGGTTCGTCGTGGACAACCTCCCGCCCGCCCTCATCCCCACCATGGTGGAGCTGGGCGCCCGCTCGCAGGGCAACGTGGCGCGGATCGCGGTCGTCGTGGACGTGCGCGGTAGACGCTTCTTCGACAATCTGCGCGAATCCCTCGCCGACCTGGACACCCGGGGTGTCACCCGGCGCATCGTCTTCCTGGAGTCCTCCGACGAGGCCCTGGTGCGGCGCTTCGAGTCGGTGCGCCGCCCGCACCCGTTGCAGGGCGACGGCCGGATCGTCGACGGCATCGCCGCCGAGCGCGAGCTGCTGCGCGAGCTGCGCGGCGACGCCGACCTGGTGATCGACACCTCCAGCCTCAATGTGCACGAGCTGCGCGCCAAGATGGACGCCCAGTTCGCCGGCGAGGAGGAGCCGGAGCTGCGAGCCACGGTGATGTCCTTCGGCTTCAAGTACGGCCTCCCGGTCGACGCCGACCTGGTCGCGGACATGCGCTTCCTGCCCAACCCGCACTGGGTCCCGGAGCTGCGCCCGTTCACCGGCCTCAACGAGGAGGTGTCCGCCTATGTCTTCAACCAGCCCGGTGCGAAGGAGTTCCTCGACCGGTACGCCGAACTCCTGCGGCTCATCGCGGCCGGCTACCGACGCGAGGGCAAGCGGTATGTGACCATCGCCATCGGCTGTACGGGTGGTAAGCACCGTTCGGTGGCGGTGTCGGAGAAGCTCGCCGCGCGCCTCGCGGCCGAGGGTGTGGAGACGGTGGTCGTACACCGGGACATGGGACGGGAATGACGGAACGTACACCGCGGCTGAGCCGGCTGCGCCGGATGG
>NZ_CM002285.1:7400739-7421761 GCF_000497445.1 Streptomyces roseochromogenus subsp. oscitans DS 12.976
CTCGGCGGCGGCATGGGCCTGTCCGCCTCGCTCGCCGCGCTGCGCCGGATCACCGGCGACCTGACCGCCGTCGTCACCGTGGCCGACGACGGCGGTTCCAGCGGCCGGCTGCGGGACGAGCTGGGCGTGCTGCCGCCCGGCGACCTGCGCAAGGCGCTGGCCGCGCTGTGCGGCGACGACGAGTGGGGCCAGACCTGGGCCCGAGTCATCCAGCACCGCTTCCAGTCCCAGGGCGACCTGCATGAGCACGCGGTCGGCAATCTGCTGATCGTCGCCCTGTGGGAGCAGCTCGGCGACCATGTGCAGGCCCTGGACCTGGTCGGCAAGCTGCTCGGCGCGCACGGGCGCGTGCTGCCCATGTCCGCCGTACCGCTGGAGCTGCAGGCCCTGGTCAAGGGCCACGACCCGGAGCGCCCGGAGGAGGTGGACACGGTACGCGGGCAGGCCACGGTCGCGCTCACGCCCGGCGAGGTGCAGTCGGTGCATCTCGTGCCGAACGACCCGCCGGCCGTGCCCGAGGCCGTGGCGGCGGTCCTGGACGCGGACTGGGTGGTGCTCGGCCCCGGCTCCTGGTTCTCCTCGGTGATCCCGCACCTGCTCGTCCCCGAGCTGCTGGACGCCCTGACCGAGACCAAGGCGCGCAAGGTGCTGTCGCTGAATCTCGCCCCGCAGCCGGGAGAAACCGAGGGCTTCTCCCCGCAGCGTCATTTGGAGGTTTTGGGGCGACACGCCCCTAAACTCGCCCTGGACGTGGTGCTGGCCGACGAGGCCGCCGTGCCCGACCGCGACTCGCTCACCGAGGCCGCCAAACGGCTGGGAGCCGCGGTCGAGCTGGCCCCGGTGGCCCGGACCGACGGCAGTCCCCGGCACGACCCGGAGCTGTTGGCCGCCGCGTACGACCGTATTTTTCGGATGCATGGAAGGATCGGCCCATGGCGATGACGGCAGCGGTGAAGGACGAGATCTCCCGGCTCCCCGTCACCCGGACCTGCTGCAGGAAGGCGGAGGTCTCCGCCATTCTGCGGTTCGCCGGCGGCCTTCATCTGGTGAGCGGGCGCATCGTGATCGAGGCGGAGCTGGACACCGCGATGGCGGCCCGCCGGCTCAAGCGGGACATCCTGGAGATCTTCGGACACAGCTCCGAGCTGATCGTGATGGCGCCCGGCGGACTGCGCCGCGGCTCGCGGTACGTCGTCCGGGTGGTCGCCGGCGGTGACCAGCTGGCCCGCCAGACGGGTCTGGTCGACGGCAGGGGCCGCCCGATCCGGGGGCTGCCCCCGCAGGTGGTCTCCGGGGCCACCTGTGACGCGGAGGCGGCTTGGCGCGGGGCCTTTCTGGCGCACGGTTCGCTGACCGAGCCCGGCCGTTCCTCCTCGCTGGAGGTGACCTGCCCGGGGCCCGAGGCCGCGCTCGCGCTGGTCGGCGCCGCCCGCCGGCTGTCGATCGCCGCGAAGGCCCGTGAGGTGCGGGGCGTGGACCGGGTGGTGGTCCGGGACGGTGACGCGATCGGCGCCCTGCTGACCCGGCTCGGCGCGCACGAGTCCGTGCTGGCCTGGGAGGAGCGCCGGATGCGCCGTGAGGTGCGGGCCACGGCCAACCGGCTCGCCAACTTCGACGACGCCAACCTGCGCCGTTCGGCCCGCGCAGCCGTGGCCGCGGGTGCCCGCGTGCAGCGAGCCCTGGAGATCCTGGGCGAGGAGGTTCCCGAGCACCTCGCCGCCGCGGGCCGGCTGCGCATGGAGCACAAGCAGGCCTCCCTGGAGGAACTGGGCGCGCTCGCCGACCCGCCGCTGACCAAGGACGCGGTCGCGGGCCGTATCCGCCGGCTGCTCGCGATGGCCGACAAGCGCGCCGCCGACCTGGGCATCCCGGGCACGGAGGCCAATCTCACGGAGGAGCTGGCCGACAACCTGGCCGGCTGACCGGACGTAGGTCAACAAGCCGGTGCTGGGCCCCGGTCGGGGCTTCGGCACCGGCGTTCGCGCACCTGACGAACCCTCATTTGCCTGGCCATGTGGCGCCCTTGACTCGATCATGGACTGACATGAACCTGGCATCTGTTCGCCGCTGTGGCGGACCACCGCTAGGGGGGTTCATGAGACACAGAGCGAGATCGATCCTCGCTGTCGGCGCGCTCCTGATCGGCGGAGCGACCCTGGCACCCGTAGCCCAGGCACAGAGCGGAAGTCCGGCGAAGTCCGACCCTGACCAGGTCAAGGTCTTCCGTGCCGATGTCACCAAGGAGCAGATACCGCTGCTTCTCAAGGCCGGCCAGGACGGTGACGAGCTCGGCGAGCAGGTCACCCGAGGCGGAAAGTCCGAGGTCGAGGTCTACCTCACCGACCGGCAGGCCGCGAAGCTCCGCGAGCAGGGCGTCGACCTCACCGAGCACACCGTCTCGGCCAAGGCGCAGGCGCGCAT
This sequence comes from Streptomyces roseochromogenus subsp. oscitans DS 12.976, assembly GCF_000497445.1. Lineage (NCBI taxonomy): Bacteria > Bacillati > Actinomycetota > Actinomycetes > Kitasatosporales > Streptomycetaceae > Streptomyces > Streptomyces roseochromogenus. The sequence goes on from NZ_CM002285.1 coordinate 7,403,161, forward strand.
CGCGAAAGCGTCCCAAGGCGTGTTCCGCCCGTACAGCGGCACCGGCGGGCTGAAACAGGAGATTCTCGACACCGCTGAGGCCAACCCCGGTCTCACCAAGGTCGAATCGATCGGAAAGACGATCAACGGTCAGGACATCCTCGCGCTCAAACTGACCAAGAACGCGCGGAAGTCGGACGACGGCTCCAAGCCGTCCGTGCTGTACCTGTCCAACCAGCACGCGCGCGAGTGGATCACGCCGGAGATGACCCGGCGCCTGATGCACTACTACCTGGACCACTACCGCAACGACAGCCGCATCCGGAAGGTTGTCGACTCGACGGAACTGTGGTTCGTGATCTCGGCCAACCCCGACGGCTACGACTACACGTTCAAGAACTCCGGCACCCGCCTGTGGCGCAAGAACCTGCGGGACGTCAACGGCGACGGTGTCATCGGCACGGGTGACGGCGTCGACCTCAACCGCAACTTCCCCTACAAGTGGGGCTACGACGACGAGGGTTCGTCCCCCAACCCCACCAGCGAGACCTACCGCGGCGCGAGCCCCGCCTCCGAGCCCGAGACCAGGGCGCTGGACGCCTTCGAGAAACGCGTCGGGTTCACGTACGCCGTCAACTATCACTCCGCCGCCGAACTCCTCCTCTACGGCGTCGGCTGGCAGGTCGCCACGCCCACCCCGGACGACGTCCTCTACAAGGCGCTCGCCGGCACCCCGGACAATCCGGCCATCCCCGGCTACCGTTCGCAGCTCTCCTCGGAGCTGTACACCACCAACGGCGAGGCGGACGGGCACGCCTCGAACGTCAACGGCATCGCCATGTTCACCCCCGAGATGTCGACCTGCCAGACCGCGTCGAACGTCGATCCCAACGACGCGTGGAAGCCCGAGGACTGCCCGTCGGTCTTCAGCTTCCCCGACGACGAGAAGCTGATCCAGCAGGAGTTCGCCAAGAACATCCCGTTCGCGCTCTCCGTCGCCGAGACCGCCGTACACCCGGACAGGCCGGTCTCCTCCGTCGGGCTGAGCGCCGCCGACTTCACGCCGGCCGCATTCTCCACGTCGTACTCCGATGGCGCGGACCAGGAGGTCTCCGTCGTCGTCCGCAAGGCGATCCGCGACAAGGAGCTGAAGTACCGCGTCAACGGCGGCCGCGTCCTCGACCAGACGCTCAGGCCCTGGAAGGGCGGAAAGACCTACGGCGGCAAGGACGACCTGTACTTCGACGAGTACCGGGCCAAGGTGCGTGACGGCGAGCCGGGCGACAAGGTCGAGGTGTGGTTCACCGGCGAGACGAACAGCGGCAAGAAGGTCTCCAGCTCGCACTTCACGTACACGGTCGCCGAGCGGCCCAGGGCCGACACGCTCGTCGTCGCCGAGGAGGGCACCGCGGCCACGCAGGCGCAGACGTACGTGGACGCCGTCCGGGCGGCCGGGCATCGGGCGATCGTGTGGGACGTCGCGACACAGGGCGCCCCGGACGCGCTCGGCGTGTTGAAGCACTTCCGGACCGTGGTGCACTACTCCGGCGCGAACGGCCCCGGTAACGCCACCCAACTGCAGCTGCGCGCCTATCTGAACGAGGGCGGCAGGCTGGTCGAGGCCGGTGAACTGGCCGGCGGCAGCGTCGACCTCGGCGGCGGCACCCTCTCGGACGACTTCAGCCAGTACTACCTGGGCGCCTACAGCCGTACATCGACCAAGGGAGCCACCGGGTTCACCGGCTCCGGAGCCCTCGACGGCTACACCGGCGCCCTCGGTGACGCGTCCGGTGGCCCGCTGGACCAGGCCGGCACCTACGGCGTCACCTCAGACGCGCTGCCGGTCGCCACGTACCCGCAGTTCAAGAGCGCGGGCGCGGGCCGGTTCGCCGGGACCGTCAATCCCTACGTGCCGTATTCCGGCTCGTACATGGCCGCCGCCGTGCACACCGACGACGCCTACAAGCGTCTCACCCGCACCATCGACCTCACCGGCGTCAGCGCCACCGACAAGCCGACCCTGAGCGCCCGGCTGCTGTGGGACACCGAGCCGGGCTACGACCATGCGGTGATCGAGGCGCACACTGTGGGCGCTGACGACTGGACGACCCTGCCGGAGGCCGGGGGCGCCACCAGGACGGCCGTACCGGCGGACTGCGGGCAGGGGTTCCTGATCGGCGAACATCCATGGCTGAAGCACTATCTGACGCTCGACGGCAACGCCTGCACCGCGAGCGGCACGACCGGCTCCTGGAACAGCCTCACCGGCAGCTCCGGCGGCTGGCGGCAGGTCGCCTTCGCCTTGAGCGCCTACGCCGGCAAGTCCGTCGAGGTGTCGATCAGCTACATCACCGACCCGGGCACGGGCGGCCATGGTGTCCTCGCCGACGACGCCTCGCTCGTCGTCGGCGGCACGGCCAAGGAGACCGAGGGCTTCGAGTCGTCCCTCGGGGCCTGGCACGTGCCCGGACCGCCCCCGGGCAGTCCGGCAGTCCTGAAGGACTGGTCGCGCTTCGGGACGCTGTTCCAGACGTACGGAGCGGTCACCACGGACGACACCGTGCTGCTCGGTTTCGGTCTGGAACAGGTGTCGTCGGCGGCCGATCGGGCAGCACTGCTGAGGAAGGCGTTCACCACGCTCGGCGGGTGAGGGCCGCCACATTGACAGATCCCGCTCGCCTTGTTCCAACAGGTGAGCGGGAGCCCTCTCAACGGTGCGCAAACACGCCCCTCATCGGCCCCTGATCAAGTGAGCCGACCCGCTCACGAACGAGTGAAGGGGGCGCAAAAACCGCCCGACATTCCGTACCAAATACGGGTGAATCCACTGTCGATCCGGGATGGTCCGTACCCCTACTGGCGGGTACGGACCGCCTGCCCGTGTATGGGCCATCTCGATGTCACCCCGGGGCCCGCAGAGAGGTAGGGTCGGTGGTGGTCGGGGACATCCCAAACAGAGCTCGCCGGCACCGCATGGCCGGCGTACCAACGAGGAGATCGGTTCGTGACGATCCGCGTAGGCATCAACGGCTTCGGCCGCATCGGTCGTAACTACTTCCGCGCGCTGCTGGAGCAGGGAGCGGACATCGAGGTTGTGGCTGTCAACGACCTGGGTGACACCGCCACCACGGCCCACCTGCTGAAGTACGACACGATCCTGGGTCGCCTCAAGCAGGAGGTCTCCCACACCGCCGACACCATCACCGTGGACGGCCACACCATCAAGGTGCTCTCCGAGCGCAACCCGGCCGACATCCCCTGGGGCGAGCTGGGCGTCGACATCGTCATCGAGTCGACCGGCATCTTCACCAAGCGCGAGGACGCCGCCAAGCACCTCGCCGGCGGCGCCAAGAAGGTCCTCATCTCGGCTCCGGCCAAGGACGAGGACATCACCATCGTGATGGGCGTCAACCAGGACAAGTACGACGCGGCGAACCACCACGTCATCTCCAACGCCTCCTGCACCACCAACTGTGTGGCGCCGATGGCCAAGGTCCTGGACGAGAACTTCGGCATCGTCAAGGGTCTGATGACCACGGTGCACGCGTACACGAACGACCAGCGCATCCTGGACTTCCCGCACAAGGACCTGCGCCGCGCCCGTGCCGCCGCCGAGAACATCATCCCGACCACCACCGGTGCCGCCAAGGCCACCGCCCTGGTCCTGCCGCAGCTCAAGGGCAAGCTGGACGGCATCGCCATGCGCGTCCCGGTCCCGACCGGCTCGGTCACCGACCTGGTCGTCGAGCTCGGCCGCGAGGTCACCAAGGAAGAGGTCAACGCCGCCTTCCAGAAGGCCGCCGAGGGCGAGCTGAAGGGCCTCCTGGACTACACCGAGGACCCGATCGTCTCCTCCGACATCGTCAACGCCCCGGCGTCCTGCACCTTCGACTCCTCCCTGACCATGGTCCAGGAGGGCAAGAACGTGAAGGTCATCGGCTGGTACGACAATGAGTGGGGCTACTCCAACCGCCTCGTGGACCTCACGGTCTTCGTCGGCAACCAGCTCTGATCGTCGAAGATCGCAGCAGCAAGACCTTGAAGTGAGAGCAGGGCTCGGGCAGCGCAGCGTCGCGCTGTCCGAGCCCTGCTCTCACGTACGGACCACGTCCTTTTACGATCAGGTGCACCACGAGCCCTCCTTTGGAGTCCACTCAATGAAGACGATCGACGAACTTCTCGCCGACGGCGTGAGCGGCAAGCGGGTCTTCGTCCGCGCCGACCTCAACGTGCCGCTGGCCGACGGGACGATCACCGACGACGGCCGCATCCGTGCCGTCCTGCCCACCGTCAAGGCCCTCGCCGAGGCCGGCGCCAAGGTGGTCGTCGCCTCGCACCTGGGACGCCCCAAGGGCGCCCCGGACCCCGCCTTCTCGCTGCTGCCCGCCGCCGAGCGCCTCGGTGAACTCCTCGGCGCCCCGGTCGCCTTCGCCCAGGACACCGTCGGCCCGGCCGCCCACGACGCCGTGGACGGCCTCCAGCCCGGCCAGGTCGCGGTCATCGAGAACCTGCGCTTCAACGCCGGCGAGACTTCGAAGGACGACACCGAGCGTGCCGAGTTCGCCGACCGGCTGGCCGCGCTCGCCGACGTCTACGTCGGTGACGGCTTCGGCGCCGTGCACCGCAAGCACGCCTCCGTCTACGACCTGCCGAAGAAGCTGCCGCACTACGCCGGCTACCTCATCGCCACCGAGGTCGGCGTGCTGAAGAAGCTCACCGAGGACGTCAAGCGCCCCTACGTCGTCGCGCTCGGCGGCGCCAAGGTCTCCGACAAGCTCGCCGTCATCGACGCGCTGCTGGGGAAGGCCGACCGCCTGCTCATCGGCGGCGGCATGGCCTACACCTTCCTCAAGGCCAAGGGCTACGAGGTCGGCATCTCCCTCCTGCAGGAGGACCAGATCCCGGCCGTCACGGAGTACATGCAGCGCGCCGAGAAGCAGGGCGTCGAGCTGGTGCTCCCCGTCGACGTCCTGGTCTCCCGGGAGTTCCCGGACCTGAAGACCAAGGCGCCGGCCGACTACACCGTGGTCGACGCGGACAAGATCCCCGCCGACCAGGAGGGCCTGGACATCGGCCCGAAGACCCGGGAGCTGTACGCCTCGAAGCTCACCGACGCCGCGACCGTCTTCTGGAACGGTCCCATGGGCGTCTTCGAGCACCCCGACTACGCGGGGGGCACCAAGGCGGTAGCCCAGGCCCTCCTCGACTCGGACGGCTTCACCGTCGTCGGCGGCGGTGACTCCGCCGCGGCCGTGCGTACGCTCGGCTTCGACGAGAATGCATTCGGCCACATCTCGACCGGTGGCGGCGCCTCCCTCGAACACCTCGAGGGCAAGACGCTCCCCGGCCTCGCCGCACTGGAGGACTGACCCCGCATGACCACTCGTACGCCTCTGATGGCGGGCAACTGGAAGATGAACCTCAACCACCTAGAGGCCATCGCACACGTCCAGAAGCTCGCCTTCGCCCTGGCCGACAAGGACTACGAGGCCGTCGAGGTCGCCGTCCTGCCGCCCTTCACCGACCTGCGCTCCGTGCAGACCCTGGTCGACGGCGACAAGCTCAAGATCAAGTACGGCGCCCAGGACCTCTCGGCGCACGACTCCGGCGCCTACACCGGTGAGATCTCCGGTCCGATGCTGGCCAAGCTCAAGTGCACCTACGTGGTCATCGGCCACTCCGAGCGCCGCCAGTACCACGAGGAGACCGACGAGCTGATCAACGCCAAGGTCAAGGCCGCCTACAAGCACGGTCTGACCCCGATCCTGTGCGTCGGCGAGGAGCTGGACGTCCGCGAGGCGGGCAACCACGTCACGCATACCCTCGCCCAGCTCGAGGGCGGTCTGAAGGACCTCCCGGCCGAGCAGGCCGAGACCGTCGTGATCGCCTACGAGCCCGTATGGGCGATCGGCACCGGCAAGGTCTGCGGCTCCGAGGACGCCCAGGAGGTCTGCGCCGCCATCCGTGCCAAGCTCGCCGAGCTGTACTCGCAGGACGTGGCCGACAAGGTCCGCATCCAGTACGGCGGCTCCGTGAAGTCGGGCAACGTCGCCGAGATCATGGCCCAGGCCGACATCGACGGCGCCCTGGTCGGCGGTGCCTCGCTGGACGCCGACGAGTTCGTCAAGATCGTGCGTTTCCGCGATCAGTAGCACGGGCTGTGAGTAGGCGGTAGCGGCGATACGTCGTACCCTTGCGGGGGCACAGCCGAGGTGCCGTGCCCCCGTCGTCCATCCGAATCCGAGGAAGTTGGTCCAGCCGTGGTTTTGGGGTTCTCGATCGCCCTGATCGTCTTCAGCCTGCTGCTGATGCTGCTGGTGCTGATGCACAAGGGAAAGGGCGGCGGCCTCTCCGACATGTTCGGTGGCGGCATGCAGTCCTCCGTCGGCGGCTCCTCGGTCGCCGAGCGCAACCTCGACCGGATCACCATCGTGGTCGGCCTGCTGTGGTTCGCGTGCATCATCGTCCTCGGCATCCTGATGAAGACGAACAGCTGACATACAGATGAATCGCGGACATTCCGCGCAGCGGTATATATCACGCATATTCGGTACGTAAGGCCCCATGTTCGGTACGCGCTCCTGAGCGCGGCCTATCATGGGGCTTGCGTCTGGGTGTGGGGGTTGTAACTCCAATGACTGGACGCGCGTTGGGCCTTACGTAGACTGAGGCGCTCGCGGCGAAGCGAAACGCCGACTCGCTTCGCGGCACCATCACGCAGGGAGTTACGACCGTGGCAAGTGGCAACGCGATCCGGGGAAGCCGGGTCGGAGCGGGGCCGATGGGCGAGGCCGAGCGCGGCGAGTCCGCGCCGCGGCTGCGCATCTCCTTCTGGTGCTCCAACGGGCATGAGACCCAGCCGAGCTTCGCCAGCGACGCACAGGTGCCCGAGACCTGGGACTGCCCGCGCTGCGGCTTCCCGGCCGGCCAGGACCGGGACAACCCGCCGGACCCGCCGCGCACCGAGCCGTACAAGACGCACCTCGCGTATGTGCGGGAGCGGCGCAGCGACGCGGACGGTGAGGCGATCCTCGCCGAGGCGCTCGCCAAACTGCGGGGCGAGATCTAGGACTTGACACCGGCCGGGTACCTGCGGGTGCCTGGCCGGAGCGGTATCCGCGCCGCGAGCCCGGCCGATTGTCAGTGGCGACCTCTACGGTTTTCGTGAAGGCGAGAACCGTGAGGGGGAGTTGTGACGGCGGTCGAGACGGGGGAGGCCGAGCCGGGGGGCAGGCGTGCGCCCGCGTGGCGCGGCGGATTCGGGCGGCTGTGGAGCGCCGCCGTGCTGTCCAGCTTCGGTGACGCGCTGCGTGGGGCCGCGCTGCCCCTGCTCGCCTCCTCGCTCACCGACCGTCCCCTGCTCATCGCCTCCGTGACCGCCTGTGGCTATCTGCCCTGGATCGTCTTCGGGCTGCTCGGCGGAGCGGTGGCGGACCGGGTGGACCAGCGGCGCGCGATGGGGGCCGTGGACGCGGTACGAGGAATGCTCGTCGCCGCCTTCGCGGTGGCCGTCGCCCTCGGCCACGCCTCGATCGCCCTGCTCATCACGCTGGCCTTCACGCTGACCACGCTCCAGACGCTGTTCGACAACGCCTCCACGGCACTGTTGCCCGCCCTGGTGGACCGACCGGCGCTCGGCAGTGCCAACGCCCGGCTGATGACCGGACAGAAGATCGCCGGCGGCCTGATGGGGGCGCCCGTCGTGCCGGTGCTGATCGCCGTCGGGGCTGCCGTCCCCTTCGCGGCCGACGCCATCACCTTCCTGGTGGCCGCCGCGCTGGTCGCCTCCCTGCGGACCGGCGCACCCGAACGTACGGCGAGACGGGCGGGCAGCACCCTGCGCCGGGAGATCGCCGCCGGGCTGCGCATCCTGGGGCGCGACCGGGCCCTGCGCGGGCTGTGCGCCGCCACGGCCCTGTGCAACGTCGGCATGGGCGCGCTGATCGCCACCCTGGTGGTCCTGGTGACCGGCTGGCTGGACGCGGGCACGGCCGGGTATGCGGCGGTGACCACCGCCTACACCGCCGGCGGGCTGACCGGCGGAGTGCTGAACCGGTGGGTCGCGGCGGCTCTCGGCCCGCTGCGGACCGTCCTGCTCGCCGGCACCGTGCAGACCGGCGCGCTGATGGTCATGGGCACCGTGCGCAGTCTGGCCGCCGCGGTGGCTGCGCTCGCCGTCTTCGGCTGCATGGGCATGCTGTGGAACGTCAACACGACGACGCTGATGCAGCAGCGGGCCCCCGCCGACATGCTCGGCCGGGTCAGCTCCGCATTCCGCACCCTCGCCGTCGCCGGGGCCCCGCTGGGCGCCCTGCTCGGCGGAGCCGTGGCCACGGCCTGGGGCCCGGGCACCCCGGCACTGCTCACGGCCGCCTTCTTCGTCCTGTCCGTCACCTCGCTGATACCGGCCCGCAAGCCGGACGTACCTGTTGTTGCCCGCGCGGACGACGTCACGACGGCTCATGGCCCGCGGTGATCAATTAGGTTGGAACAGCTGGGACAGGCACGAAAGAAGGCGGAAGTCGGAAATGAACGCAGACGGCCGGACCAGGCTCAACCAGACGCCCGAATGGACCGCTCTCGCCAAGCATCGGGAGGAGCTGGCCGACACTCATCTGAGGGAACTGTTCGCCGCCGATCCCGGGCGCGCCGAGGGGTACGCGCTCCAGGTCGGCGATCTGTACATCGACTACTCGAAGCACCTGGTCACCGACGAGACGCTGCGGCTGCTGCGCGAGCTGGCCGCCGCCACGGACGTGTTCGGGCTCCGGGACGCCATGTTCCGCGGCGAGAAGATCAACGTCACCGAGAACCGTGCGGTGCTGCACACCGCGCTGCGCGCCCCGCGCGAGGCGGTGATCGAGGTCGACGGCGAGAACGTCGTCCCGAAGGTGCACGCCGTGCTCGACAAGATGGCCGGCTTCGCCGACCGCGTCCGTTCCGGCGCCTGGACCGGCCACACCGGCAAGCGCATCAAGAACGTGATCAACGTCGGCATCGGCGGCTCCGACCTGGGCCCCGCGATGGCCTACGAGGTGCTGCGCAGCTTCACCGACCGCGCCCTCATGGTCCGCTTCGTGTCCAACGTGGACGGCGCCGACCTGCATGAGGCCACCCGCGACCTGGACCCGGCCGAGACGCTGTTCATCATCGCCTCCAAGACCTTCACCACGATCGAGACGATCACCAACGCCACCTCCGCCCGCACCTGGCTGCTGGACGCGCTCGGTGACGAGGCCGCGGTGGCCAAGCACTTCGTCGCCCTGTCGACCAACGCCGAGAAGGTCGCCGAGTTCGGCATCGACCCGGACAACATGTTCGAGTTCTGGGACTGGGTCGGCGGCCGGTACTCGTACGACTCCGCGATCGGGCTGTCCCTGATGATCGCGATCGGACCCGGCCGTTTCCGCGAGATGCTCGACGGCTTCCGGCTGGTCGACGACCACTTCCGCACCGCGCCCGCCGAGGCCAACGCGCCTTTGCTCCTGGGCCTGCTGGGCATCTGGTACGGCAACTTCCACGACGCCCAGTCGCACGCCGTCCTGCCGTACAGCCACTATCTGTCGAGGTTCACCGCCTACCTCCAGCAGCTGGACATGGAGTCCAACGGCAAGTACGTGGCGCGGGACGGCAGGCAGGTGGACTGGCAGACCGGGCCGGTCGTCTGGGGCACGCCGGGCACCAACGGGCAGCACGCCTACTACCAGTTGATCCACCAGGGCACCAAGCTGATCCCGGCGGACTTCATCGGCTTCGCCGAGCCGGTGGCCGAGCTGAGCGGTGAACTGAAGGCACAGCACGACCTGTTGATGGCCAACTTCTTCGCCCAGACCCAGGCGCTGGCCTTCGGCAAGTCCGCCGAGGAGGTCCGCGCGGAGGGGGTGCCGGAGGAGCTGGTCACGCACAAGACCTTCCAGGGCAACCGGCCGACGACGACCGTCCTCGCGAAGGAACTCACCCCGTCGGTCCTCGGCCAGCTGATCGCCCTCTACGAACACAAGGTGTTCGTGCAGGGCGCGGTGTGGAACATCGACTCCTTCGATCAGTGGGGCGTCGAACTCGGCAAGGTCCTCGCCAAGCGCGTGGAGCCCGCCCTGACCGAGGGCGCGGAGGTGCCCGGACTGGACGCGTCGAGCAAGGTGCTGGTCGCCAAGTACCGCCGGATGCGCGGCCGGAACTGACCACCGCGAACCGGTAGCCGGTAGCCAGGAGTCGGGCGCCGCCCCGGTCGGGGACGCGGGGCATCGGGCGAGGCAGACCGCCCGGTGTCCCGGGGCGGCTCCCTGCTGATCACCTCGATGGGGCGCCCGGCTCAAGCGGGGATACGGGATATGGCTGCCCGACCACCCGGGGCTGCACCCCGCGCAGAGGGTGACCATGACCAACCTCCGCTCTCCATACGGGCGTTGAGCCAGGCGGGGGTGTGTTCGGTGTCGGTCAGGCCACCGCGCTGAGTGTGTCCGCGAGTCGTTTGCGGGCGGCTCGGCCCGCGGGCAGGGCGGACAGCAGCGCGGCACCGAGGACCGCGGTCAGCCCGACCGACAGGAGCAGCATCGGCGACGGCGACTGGGCGATGCCGGCGCCGATGCCGCTGGAGCCGCCCTGGGCGTCGATCAGCCGGCGGGCCAGCGGCAGACCCAGGGCCGTAGCGGCGAGGGCCGCGGCGAGGGCCGTACAGCTCGTCGCCGTGACGGTGATCGCGGTGATCTGCCGCGGGGACATGCCGATCGCCTTCAGTGCCAGCACGTCCCGTTCGCCCTCGCGGACACTGCCGCCGATGGCGGTGAGCAGCTCGACCAGCCCGATCAGGGCCAGTACGGCGATCAGCCCGGCGACGACAGCGCGCAGCGGGGACAGGCCGTCGGCCGGGTTCGTCACCGCGTGCACGTCGAGGTGGCCGCGGCCGGCTCGGCTCAGTGCCCCGGCCACCTGCCGCGGGTCGGCGCCGGGGCGCAGACGCAGTTCGTAGAAGGCGGTGGTCAGCTGGGGGTCGTTCGCGCGGAGGGTGTCCAGGGAGGTGGTCGCGACCCGGCCGGCGTTCTGCGGTTCGATGCTGCGGCCCACGATGTGCAGGATCTGCGGCCGGTCGCCCACCGTCATGCGCACCCAGTCGCCGACCCGGGCGTGCAGCAGGTCCAGCAGGCCCTGGCCGGCCACCGCCTCGTCCGGTCCGCGTGCGGCGCGGCCCTCGGCGAGGGCATAGGGGTAGGACTCGGCGCGGGTGCCGACGCCTCGCAGGGCGATGGTGCCGGTCTGGCCGGGGACCAGCGCGGCGACCTCGACCCCGGGATAGGCGGCGGCGACCCGGTGCTCACCGGTCAGCAGGGCCCGTACGCCGGACGCGTCCAGGGCGCCGTCGGAGCGGACCGTGAGGGCCGTGGGCAGGCCCATGCGTTCCGGGTCGCTGTGAAAGCGGTCGATCGTGGTCCAGGCGCTGAGCGCCACCACGATCAGCAGCAACGGCAGCGTCAGCCGGGCCACGGTGGCCAGCGATCGGCCGCGCCCCGCGCACGCCTTGTGGACACCGAGGACCAGCGGGGCCGGCAGCCGCAGTCCGAGCGCCCGCCGGGCCGGCCCGGTCAGCCGGCCGCCGGCTGGTGCGGCCGGACGCGGCACCGGAACCGGCGGCACCCGCCCGGCCCGCCAGGCCGCGAGCCCCGTGGTCAAGCCGATGAACAGCACCGTGCCCAAGGGCACCGCCAACAGCGCCACGGTGTGCCCGGGCAGCCCCTGCCACACGCCCACGGCGTCGCCGAGCCGGCCGGGGATCCGGCTGCCCAGGGCCTCGGTGAGCGCCGCGGCGGCCACCGAGCCGAGCAGCGCGTACGCCAGATGCTGGAGCAGAAAGATCCGGACGACCTGGCCCGGTGTGAAACCGATCGCCTTCAGCACCGAGAGATCCCGCAGATGCCCCCGGATACGGGTGGCGATCGCCCCGTGCACGGCGAACCCCGCCGCGATCAGCGCGCCGAGGCCGAACAGGCCGAGCACCTGGCCCAGCAGCCGGTTGTCGCCCTGCGCCGCGGAGCGCGCCTGCTGCCAGGTGGAGACCTCGCCGACCGCGCCGGAGCCCAGCACCGTGACGGCACGCTGCACGGTGTAGTCCGTGTCGGCCGGGTCGTCCAGCCGCAGCCCGATGACTTGGCCGCCGGGAGCGCGTACGGCGGACGGCAGGGCCCATACCAGCCCCGGCTGCTCGCCCGGGCTGTAGTGGGGCTCGGCACTGTCCGCGATGCCCTCGACGGTCAGGGTGCGGGCGGTACCGGGCAGCGTGAGGGTGTCCCCGGGCTCGGCCAGCAGGGCCCGGGCCAGGCTGCTCTCCAGCACCACGCCGTCCGGTTCGGCCGTGTCCAGCCAGTGCCCGGCGGTGAGCAGCGGCCGGCCCACGGGGGGCAGGCGAGGGGTGCCGCGCAGCTCGACGGAGGCGCGGGTGCCGCGTACGGCGACGGTGGCGGACTCGGTGCGGTAGGGGCCGGCCACCGAGGCGACGCCGTCCAGCTCGGCCAGCCCGCGCGGGTCGGCGGACGGCACGGTGTGGATCCACACATGCGCGCCGCGGGCCTGGGTGAAGATCCGCTGCCAGGGGTTGGTGGCGTACCCGAACAGGGCGGTGGCCAGCAGCAGCGAGGCGACGATCCCGGCGGTGGCCAGCACGAGGAACAGCGCCTCACCACGATGCGTCCGCAGATCGGAGTGCGCCCACCGCAGGCTGCCCCGTACGCCGGATCCCATGCCCAGCGGACCCCTTGCCATCAGTCCCTCAGCTCCAGCACGCCCGAGATCCCCGCCTTCCGGGACGCGGGCGCGCCGTCCAGCGGCGCGTCGTCGGCTATACGGCCGTCGAAGAAGCTGATCACGCGGTCGGCGGCGCTCGCCAGCCGGGCGTCATGCGTGACCAGCACGATCGTCTGGCCGCGTCCGTGGAAGCGGGACAGCAGCCGCGTCACCTCGCGTGTGCCCTTGCTGTCCAGGCTCCCGGCGGGCTCGTCGGCCAGCAGCAGCGGGGGATGGTTGACCAGCGCCCGGGCGAGCGCGACCCGCTGCTGCTCGCCGCCGGACAGCTCGCCCGGCATGCTGCGCTCCTTGCCCGTGAGCCCCAGCTCGGCCAGCAGTTCCTCGCGCTCGGCACGGGCCTGCTTCGGCGGGACACCGGCGAGCAGGGCGGGCAGCTCGACGTTGTCGGCGACGGACAGGTTCGACACCAGGTTGAAGAACTGGAACACGATCCCGATGGCCCTGCGGCGCTCCACCGCCCAGCGTGCCTCGCTGAAGGAGTCCGTGCACCGCCCGTCGAGCCAGATGCTGCCCTCGTCCGGGCGCTGCAGCCCGCCGAGGAGATGCAGCAGCGTGGACTTGCCGGCGCCCGACGGGCCGGTGATCGCCACGAACTCGCCGCGCGCCACGGAGAGATCGACTCCGCGCACGGCACGCGCGGGCGCGCCCTCGCCGTGGTGGGTCTTCACCAGTCCCTCGGCGCGCAGCACGGGAGTGCCCTCGGCCCGCACCGGAGTGCCCTCGGCCGGCACCTCAGCGCCCTCGGCCCGCGGAACCGGAGTACCGTCCTCGCTCATTCCAGTTCCTCCTGGCACCGTTCCAGCCAGTCGAGGTCGGCCTGCAGATGCAGCATCGCGCCCTCGATGAGCAGATGGGCGATGCGGTTGTCCCGGTTCTCGGCCGCGGCCAGCTTCGACAGATTGCGCATGGTGGTGAGGTACTGGCGCCGCTGCTTGTTGATGAGGGCGATCTGGTCGGCGAGACCGGTCTGCGGGGCCAGGGCGAGCTTCATGAAGAACTCGTCCCGCACCCGCGGCTCGTCCTCGGTCTCCTCGAACCAGGCGTGCAGCGCCTCCCGCCCGGCGTCGGTGAGGTGGTAGACCTTCTTGTTGGGTCGGCTGGACTGCTCGACGTCCTCGCCCTCGATCAGTCCCGACTTCTCGAGGCGGCCGAGGGTGACGTAGATCTGGCCGACGTTCGGCTGAGGGTACGCGGAGCCCAGCAGTTGCTCAAGGTCCTGCTTCAGCTCATAGCCGTGGGCCGGGCCGCGGGCGAGGAGTGCCAGGAGGGCAAGGCGCACTCGTGCTGTCCTCCTGTCTGCTCACAATGTGCTCCAGGCCCTAGTATCGCCCATACCTAACGGGTATACATGGCCTCTGACTCCCGGCGAGGATGCCGCAGTCGTGTGTACGTGTTCAGGGAGGAACCTATGCGGTGGATACGCGCCGCTGGTAGGGGGCCCCGGATACGCGCCGCCGGCCGGGCCCTTCTCGTCCTCGCCGTGCTCATGACCGGGTACGTCGCCTCCGGTGCGCGGGCGGGAGAAAGCGACGGCTCCGGCCGTGGCCCGCTCACCCTGGCCACCGCCGGCGATCTCACCGGCTATCTCGGCCCGCTGCTCCAGGGCTGGAACCGCACCCACCCCGGCGAGAAGGTCACCCTGGTCGAGCTGCCGGACTCCGCCGACGAGACCCATGCGCAGATGACCACCGATCTGCGCGGCGGCGACCGCGGCCGGTTCGACGTCCTCAACATCGACGTCAACTGGACCTCGGAGTTCGCGGCGGCCGGCTGGATACGGCCGCTCCCGAGCGAGCGATTCCCGCTCGGCACCTTCCTGCCGCCGGTCGTGAACACGGCCACCTATGAGGGACGGCTGTACGCGGTCCCGTACGTCACGAATGCCGGACTTCTCCTGTATCGCAGGGACATCCTCGCCAAGGAGGGCGTACCCCCGCCGCGCACCTGGGCCGAGCTGGAGCACGACGCGAAGACCATCGCGCCGAAGTACGGACTCGGCGGCTACGCGGGCCAGTTCCTGCCCTACGAGGGGCTCACCGTGAACGCCGCCGAGGCCGTCTACTCGGCGGGCGGCTCGATCCTCGGCGACGAGGGCACCCGGGTCACCGTCGACTCGGCGGCCGCCCGCGAGGGCATCGGCTTCCTCGCCCGCGGCATCCGCGAGGGCTGGATCCCGAAGGCGGCGCTGACGTACAAGGAAGAGGAGTCCAAGCGGGCCTTCCAGGACGGCAGGCTGCTCTTCCTGCGCAACTGGCCCTACGCCTATGCCGTCGCCTCCGCCAAGGGCTCCAAGGTCGCCGGGAAGATCGGCGCCGTACCGCTGCCCGGACCCGACGGGCCGGGCACCAGTGTGCTCGGCGGCTCCAACCTCGCCGTCAACTCCCATGCCCGGCACCCCGATTCGGCCGCGCGCCTGATCGCCTACCTCACCAGCGCGCCCGTTCAGCGCCAGGTGCTCACCCGGGGCGCGCTGCCACCGGTACGCGCCGCGCTCTACGAAGACCCCGCGCTGGTACGCCGCTTCCCCTACCTTCCCACCCTGCGCACCGCCGTGCTCACCGCTGCCCCGCGCCCCAAGAGTGCGCACTACGACCAGGTCAGCCTGGTGGTGCAGGCGATCGTGCACGATGCGCTGACCGGGCACGAGACACCCGCGGCGGCGGTGCGCCGACTGGCCCGGGAGCTGGCGGCTGTCTCCCGCCGCTAGTTACTTGTTAGGTAACGCGTACGTCTCATCTGTTGTGAAAATGCCCCGGTAAGTCCGTATTTGGCACCCCAACTCACCAGTAGCTACTGTTCTTTTCATTGACACCCTCGCGATACGCCTACCTAACATGCATGCATGTTGAGTAAGCACCACTGGTGGCGCGACGCGGTGATCTACCAGGTGTACGTCCGCAGCTTCCTGGACAGCACCGGCGACGGCGTCGGCGATCTGGCCGGCGTCCGGGCCGGGCTGCCGTACCTGAAGAAGCTCGGTGTCGACGGCATCTGGCTGAGCCCGTTCTACCCCTCGCCGCAGCACGACCACGGCTACGACGTCGCCGACTACTGCGGAGTCGACCCGCTCTTCGGCGACCTCGCCGAGTTCGACCTGCTGATGGCGGCCGCCCGGCGGCTCGGCATCAAGGTGCTGCTCGACATCGTCCCCAACCACTGCTCCAGCGCGCACCCGTGGTTCCGCGAGGCCCTGGACAGCGCGCCCGGCAGCCCGGCCCGCGCCCGCTTCCACTTCGCCGACGGCTGCGGCCCCGACGGCGCCGAGCCGCCCAACAACTGGCACGCCATGTTCGGCGGTCCGGCCTGGACCAGAGTCAGCGACGGCCAGTGGTACCTGCACATGTTCACGCCCGAGCAGCCCGACTGGAACTGGCGCGACCCCGAGGTCGCCGCCGAGTTCGACCGCGTGCTGCGCTTCTGGCTCGACCGGGGCGTCGACGGCTTCCGCATCGACGTCGCCGCAGGCCTCTACAAGCACCCCGAACTGCCCGACTCCGACGACCCGGAGGCCGACGCCCGCACCCGCGACTCGGTCAACCCGCTCGCCTGGAACCAGCCCGAGGTGCACGAGGTGTGGCGCTGGTGGCGCGCCGTGTGCGAGGAGTACACCGCCCGCGACGGCCGCGAACGGCTCCTCGTCGGCGAGGTATCCGTCCCCACCGCCCGCGAACACGCCCTGTACGTCCGCCCTGACGAACTCCACCAGGCCTTCTTCTTCGACCTGCTCGGCGCCCCCTGGGACGCCGACGCCTTCCGCAAGGTCATCTCCGAGGCCATGCAGGACATCGCCGGCACGGGCTCGACCGTCACCTGGGTCCTCAACAACCACGACCAGGTCCGCACCGTCACCCGCTACGGCGAACCCGCCACCGAAGGCAGCGGCCTCGGCGCCGCCCGTGCCCGGGCCGCCGCGCTGCTGATGCTGGCGCTGCCCGGTGCCGCGTACATCTACCAGGGCGAGGAGCTGGGCCTGCCCGAGGTCGTCGACCTGCCCGACGACGTGCTCACCGACCCGATATTCCGCCGCACCGGCAGCCGCGCCCGCATCCGCGACGGCTGCCGGGTGCCGCTGCCCTGGTCCGGGCAGGCCTCCCCGTTCGGCTTCACCTCCGGCGCGGAGTCCGCCAAACCGTGGCTGCCACAGCCCGAGTACTTCGCCGAGTACGCCACCGACCGCGCCGTCACCGACACCCGCTCCTTCTGGCACCTGTACCGCGACGGCCTCCAACTGCGCGCCTCGCTGCCCCAGTTGGGCGAGGGCACGCTCCACTGGCTGGACACCCCGCCCGGTGTCCTCGCCTTCACCCGCGGCGACGGCCTGGTCTGCGCCGTCAACTTCGGTACGGCCCCCACACCCGCACCGGTCTCCGGCACCCCGCTGCTCTCCAGCGGCCCCTGCCCGGCCGGAGTCCTGCCCGGCGCCACGGCGGCCTGGTGGCTCAACGACCTGTGATCAACCACCTCCTGAAGGGACATCGATGATGATGCGACGCCGTACCACCCTGCTCACCGGCTGTACCGCCCTGACCCTCGCCCTCGCCGCCACCGCCTGCGGCGGCGGACCCGTCTCGGCCGGCGGCGGTGACAAGTCGCTCAGCGGCCAGACCGTCACCGTGGCCGGCGTCTGGTCCGGCAGCGAGCAGAAGAACTTCCAGAAGGTGCTGGACGCCTTCACCGCGAAGACCGGCGCCAAGACCCAGTTCGTCTCCACCGGCGACAACGTCTCCACCGTCGTCGGCAGCAAGATCGAGGGCGGCAACGCACCCGACGTCGTGATGGTCCCGCAGGTCGGCGTCCTCGACCAGTTCGCGAAGAAGGGCTGGCTCAAGCCGCTCTCGCCGACCGCCCAGCAGACGATCACCGCCGACTACGCGCCCGTGTGGAAGAAGTACGGCAGCGTCGACGGCACCCTGTACGGCCTGTACTTCAAGGCCGCCCACAAGTCGACCGTCTGGTACAGCCCCAACGCCCTCACCCAGGCCGGGGTCAAGCCCCCGAAGACGTACGACGAGATGCTGAAGGCCGGGCACACCGTCTCCGACTCCGGGCTCGCCGCCTTCGCCGTCGCCGGTGAGGACGGCTGGACCCTGACCGACTGGTTCGAGAACATCTACCTCTCCCAGGCCGGACCCGAGAAGTACGACGCCCTCGCCACCCACAAGCTGAAGTGGACCGACCCGAGCGTGGTCACGGCGCTCACCACCCTCGGCAAGCTGTTCAAGGACAAGCAGCTCATCGCGGGCGGCCAGAAGGAGGCCCTGAACACCGACTTCCCGGGCTCGGTGGAGAAGGTGTTCGGGCCCAAGCCCGAGGCCGGCATGGTCTACGAGGGCGACTTCGTGGCCGGGGTCGCGCACGACCAGTTCGGGAAGACCATCGGCAAGGACGCGAACTTCTTCCCGTTCCCGGCGGTCGACGGCGGCACGGCACCCGTGGTCAGCGGCGGTGACGCGGCGGTCGTCCTCAAGGACGGCAAGAACGCCGGGGCCGGCATGAAGCTCCTGGAGTACCTGGCCACCCCCGAGGCCGCGGCCGTCTGGGCCAAGGCGGGCGGCTTCCTGTCCCCGAACAAGAAGCTCGACCTCGCCTCCTACGCCGACGACGTCACCCGCGCCACCGCCAAGTCCCTGGTCGGCGCCGGGGATTCGGTCCGCTTCGACATGTCCGACCAGGCCCCGGCGGCCTTCGGCGGCACCAAGGGGGCGGGGGAGTGGAAGCTCCTCCAGGACTTCCTGCGCGACCCGTCGGACCCGAAGGGCACCGCGGCACAGCTGGAGTCCGCCGCGGCCAAGGCCTACCAGGGCTGAGCGACCATGACCGCCACCGC
>NZ_CM002285.1:7422357-7453879 GCF_000497445.1 Streptomyces roseochromogenus subsp. oscitans DS 12.976
ATAGCCCTGCTCTTCGTCTTCCCCGCGCTGCTCCTGCTCGGCGCGCTCGTCGTCTACCCGGTGCTGTTCTCCGTCGGCCGCAGCTTCTTCGACGCCTCCGGCACCCGGTTCGTGGGCGGCGACAACTACGCCGAGATGTTCCGCGACCCGGCGACCCTGAAGGCCATCCGCAACACCACCCTCTGGGTGGTCGTGGCCCCGGCCCTGCTCACCGGCCTCGGCCTGATCCTTGCGGTCCTGGTGGAGAAGGTCCGCTGGGCCACCGCCTTCAAGCTCCTGCTCTTCATGCCGATGGCGGTGTCCTTCCTCGCCGCCGGCATCATCTTCCGCCTCGCCTACGACCAGGACCCGGGCAAGGGCGTGCTGAACGCGGCCGTGGTCTCCGTCCACGACGCCTTCAAGGGCACGTCCACGTATCCGACGGCCCGCGGCCGCGAGGGCCTGCTGACCCAGGACCGGGACGGCTCGTACCGTACGACCGCCTCCGCCGGCCACTCGGTGACACTCCCGATGGTCGGCGTGCTGCCCGAGGACCTGCCCAAGAACGCCTCGCCCGCCTACCCGGCGGCCGGCCGCACCGCCGCGCCCGGCGAGCTGCGCGGTGTCGTCTACCTGGACTTCACCCCCGGCGGAGGCGGCAGACAGGGCAAGGTCGACCCGAAGGAGAGCGGGCTGCCCGGCATGAAGGTCGAGGCGGTGCGGGACGGCGGCACGGTTGCCAGCACGACGACCGCCGCCGACGGCTCCTTCACCTTCTCCGGGCTGCGCGCGGGCTCGTACACGGTGAAACTCCCGGAATCCAACTTCGCCCCGCCCTATCAGGGCGTCTCCTGGCTCGGACCCACGCTCGTCACCCCGGCGATCATCGGCGCGTACCTGTGGATCTGGACCGGCTTCGCCATGGTGCTGATCGGAGCGGGTCTGTCCACCCTGCCCCGGGACACGCTGGAGGCCGCGCGGATGGACGGTGCGAACGAGTGGCAGATCTTCCGCAAGATCACCGTGCCGCTGCTCGCACCCGTGCTCACCGTGGTCTTCGTGACCCTCGTGATCAATGTGATGAAGGTCTTCGACCTCGTCTACATCATCGCGCCCGGACCGGTGCAGGAGGACGCCACGGTGCTGGCCACACAGATGTGGCTGGTCTCCTTCGGCGGCGGCAACAACCAGGGCCTCGGCAGCGCCCTCGGAGTGCTGCTCCTGCTCCTGGTGATCCCCGCGATGGTGTTCAACGTCCGCCGCTTCCGACAGAGCCAACGATGAGGAGTCAGCGATGAGGAGTCAGCGATGAACGCGATCAGGCGGGGCCTGGGCAACGGCCTGGTGCAGGCCTTCCTGGTGGTGATCGGCCTGGTCTGGCTGACTCCGCTGGCGGGCCTGTTCCTCTCCTCCCTCCGCTCGGCCCAGGACACCGCGAAGGGCGGCTGGTGGACGGCCCTGGCCAGCCCCGGCCAGCTGTCCTTCGGCAACTACACGGCGCTGCTGAAGAACTCCGGGATGACCCAGGCCTTCTGGAACACGGTCCTGATCTCGGTACCGGCGACGACACTCGTCGTGGTCATCGCCGCCCTCGCCGGATACGCCTTCGCCTGGCTGGACTTCCCGCTCCGTGAGCCCCTCTTCCTGCTGGTGGTGGCCCTGTTGGTGGTGCCGGTGCAGATCGGACTGCTGCCCGTGGCCAAACTCTTCGGCGCACTGGGCCTGTTCGGCACGATCCCCGGCGTCGTCCTCTTCCATGTGGCCTACGGCCTCCCCTTCGCCGTCTTCCTCCTGCGCAACTACTTCGCGGAGATGCCGAAGGAGATGCTGGAGGCGGCGCGGATGGACGGCGGCAGCGAGTGGCGCATCTTCACCCGGCTGGTCCTGCCGGTGGGGCGTCCGGCGATCGCCTCGCTCGCGATCTTCCAGTTCCTGTGGGTCTGGAACGACATGCTCGTCGCCCTGCTCTTCGCCGACAGCTCCTCCCAGCCGCTCACCGTGGAACTCCAGTCCCAGATCCGGCAGTTCGGCAGCAACATCGACGTGCTGGCACCGGGCGCGTTCCTGTCACTGATCGTGCCGGTGGTGGTGTTCTTCGCGTTCCAGCGGCACTTCGTGCAGGGCGTGATGGCGGGGTCCGTGAAGTGAGGGACGGCGGGGACCGAAGTCCCCGCCGTCCCTGTCCGTAAAGCCGTCCGCTATCCGTAAAAGAGCGTCACGGCGACGCCGGCGGATACAGCGAGCGCGGCAGCTGCGAGGCCGCCGCCGAGTCCAGGAGCCACAGTGTGCGGGAGCGGCCGTACGCCCCCGCCGCCGGCGCCTGGATCTCACCCGCGCCGGACAGGGCGATGGCCGCGGCCTCCGCCTTGTCCCGGCCGGCCGCGAGCAGCCACACCTCGCGAGCCGAGCGGATCGCCGGCAGGGTCAGGGTGATCCGGGTCGGCGGCGGCTTGGGCGCGCCGTGCACGCCGACCACCGTGCGCTCGGTCTCCCGTACGGCCGGCAACTCCGGGAAGAGCGAGGCCACATGGGTGTCCGGGCCGACGCCCAGCATGAGCACGTCGAAGGTGGGCACCGAGCCGTGGTTCTCCGGCCCGGCAGCCTTCGCCAGCTCCGCCGCGTACGCCTCCGCGGCCGCCTCGACGTCCGTACCGTACGGGCCGTCGGAGGCGGGCATGGCGTGCACGCGCTCCGGGTCCAGCGGTACGGAGTCCAGCAGGGCCGCGCGGGCCTGTGTGACATTGCGCTCGGGGTCGCCCTCCGGCAGATAGCGCTCGTCGCCCCACCACAGGTCGAGCCGGGTCCAGTCGATGGCGTCCCGGGCCGGTGCCGCCGCCAGCGCGGCCAGCAGGCCGTTGCCGTTGCGGCCGCCCGTGAGGACCACGGACGCATGGCCACGGGAGGCCTGCGCGTCCACGATCTTCGTGATCAGGCGGGCCGCGGCGGCCTGCGCCATCAGGTCCTTGTCGCGGTGGACGACCAGCTGGGGAGTGCTCACTTCGCCGTCGCCTTCCTCGCCGGTGCCTTCTTGGCGGTCTTGGCCGCGGCCTTCTTGGCGGGCGCGGGCTCAGAAGCCGGCTCGGCCGCCTCCTGAGAAGCCGCCTCCTGAGAAGCCGCCTCCTGAGAAGCCGCCTTCTCCGGTGCCGTGTTCAGCCGCTCCACGCCATAGCGCAGCGCCGACGCGTAGGTGTCGTCCGGGTCGAGCCGGCGCAGCTCCTCCGCGATCAGCTCGGCGGTCTCCCGCCGCTTCAGCGCCACCGCCCGGGCCGGCTGGCCCTCGATGGACAGCGTGGCCAGCGAACCGTCCGCGCGGTCCAGCACGATCGGGCCGCAGGTCGTCTCCATACGGACGGCCGTCAGCCCCGGGCCGGACGACAGGGAGCGCCTGACGGGGACGTCCAGCCGGTCCGCGAGCCACATCGCCAGCAGCTCACAGCTGGGGTTGAACTCCTCGCCCTCCACCTCGACGCCCCGCACCGTGCAGGTGACCTGGTCCAGGGCCGCCGCGAGCATCGAACGCCACGGCGTGATCCGGGTCCAGGACAGGTCGGTGTCACCGGGCGTGTAGGCATCGGCTCGGGCGGACAGCTCCCGCACCGGCTGCTCGGCGGCGTAGGTGTCGGTGACCCGGCGCTGGGCCAGCCTGCCCAGCGGGTCCTTCGCCGGGTCCAGCGGGGCGTTCACCGGCCACCACACGACCACCGGCGCGTCCGGCAGCAGCAGCGGCAGCACGACCGAGTCGGCGTGCTCGACGACCTCGCCGTACAGCCGCAGCACGACCGTCTCGCCGGTGCCCGCGTCCGCGCCCACCCGCACCTCGGCGTCCAGCCGGGACGTCGTACGGTCGCGCGGGGAGCGGGAGACCCGCTTGATGACCACCAGCGTGCGCGAAGGGTGCTCGCGTGACGCGTCGTTGGCGGCCCGCAGCGCGTCATAGGCGTTCTCCTCGTCGGTGACGATGACGAGGGTGAGGACCATGCCCACGGCGGGGGTGCCGATGGCGCGGCGGCCCTGCACGAGCGCCTTGTTGATGTCGCCTGCGGTGGTGTCGGTCAGGTCGATCTTCATGGCCGGCGCCAGCTCCGTCCGTCTCGTGCGAGCATCTCGTCCGCCTCGGCGGGGCCCCAGGTGCCCGACGGGTACTGCGCGGGCCTGCCGTGCTTGTCCCAGTGCTCCTCGATCGGGTCGAGGATCTTCCAGGACAGCTCGACCTCCTCCGTGCGCGGGAAGAGGTTGGCGTCGCCGAGCAGCACGTCCAGGATTAGGCGCTCGTACGCCTCCGGGCTGGACTCCGTGAAGGACTCGCCGTAGGCGAAGTCCATGGAGACGTCCCGGATCTCCATCGAGGTGCCCGGCACCTTGGAGCCGAAGCGGACCGTGATGCCCTCGTCGGGCTGGACGCGGATGACGATCGCGTTCTGGCCCAGCTCCTCGGTCGCCGTGTGGTCGAACGGGGAGTGCGGGGCCCGCTGGAAGACGACCGCGATCTCCGTCACGCGCCGGCCGAGGCGCTTGCCGGTGCGCAGGTAGAAGGGGACACCCGCCCAGCGGCGGTTGTCGATCCCCAGCTTGATCGCGGCGTAGGTGTCGGTCTTCGACTTCGGGTCGATGCCCTCCTCTTCGAGGTAACCGATGACCTTCTCACCGCCCTGCCAGCCGCTCGCGTACTGACCGCGCACGGTGCTGCTGCCCAGGTCCTTCGGCAGCCGTACGGCACCGAGCACCTTCTCCTTCTCCGCGGCCAGCGCGTCCGCGCCGAAGGAGGCGGGCTCCTCCATGGCCGTGAGGGCCATGAGCTGGAGCAGGTGGTTCTGGATGACGTCACGGGCGGCGCCGATGCCGTCGTAGTAGCCGGCGCGGCCGCCGATGCCGATGTCCTCGGCCATGGTGATCTGCACATGGTCCACGAAGGACCGGTTCCAGATCGGCTCGAACATGGTGTTGGCGAAGCGCAGCGCCAGGATGTTCTGGACGGTCTCCTTGCCGAGGTAGTGGTCGATGCGGAACACCTGGTCCGGCTCGAACACCTCGTGCACGACCTTGTTCAGCTCCTCGGCCGACTTCAGGTCGTGGCCGAACGGCTTCTCGATGACCGCGCGCCGCCAGGAACCGCCGGTCTGGTCGGCCAGCCCGTGCTTCTTCAGCTGCTGGATGACCACCGGGAAGGAGCGCGGCGGCACCGACAGGTAGAAGGCGAAGTTGCCGCCCGTGCCCTGCGCCTTGTCCAGCTCCTCGATGGTGGCGCGCAGCCGCTCGAAGGCATCGTCGTCGTCGAAGGTGCCCTGCACGAAGCGCATCCCCTGGATGAGCTGCTGCCAGACCTCCTCCCGGAACGGCGTACGGGCGTGCGCCTTGACTGCGTCGTGGACCTCGGCGGCGAAGTCCTCGTTCTCCCACTCGCGGCGGGCGAAGCCCACCAGCGAGAAGCCCGGCGGCAGCAGACCCCGGTTGGCGAGGTCGTACACCGCGGGCATCAGCTTCTTGCGGGACAGGTCGCCCGTGACACCGAAGATGACCAGACCCGACGGCCCCGCGATACGCGGGAGCCGTCGGTCGGCCGGGTCACGAAGCGGGTTCGCTCCGGAAGCGGGAAACCCGGCAAGAGGGGTCAAGTCAGCCCTCCGAAGGGGCGAGGCGCTCGAGCACCGCCTGGGTGGACTTCAGCAGGTCGTTCCAGGACGCCTCGAACTTCTCGACGCCCTCGTCCTCCAGTACCTGCACCACGTCGTCGTACGAGATGCCGAGCTTCTCGATCGCGTCGATTTCGGCGCGCGCCTGCCCGTAGGTGCCGGCGATGGTGTCGCCGGTGATCACGCCGTGGTCGTCGGTGGCCTCCAGCGTGGCCTCCGGCATGGTGTTGACCGTGTTCGGCGCGACCAGCTCGGTGACGTACAGCGTGTCCGGGTACGCCGGGTCCTTCACACCGGTCGACGCCCACAGCGGACGCTGCTTGTTGGCGCCCGCGTTCTCCAGCGCGTTCCAGCGCTCCGAGGAGAAGACCTCCTCGTACGCCTGGTAGGCGAGGCGCGCGTTGGCGACGGCGGCCTTGCCGCGCAGCGCCTTGGCCTCGTCGGTGCCGAGGGCGTTCAGGCGCTTGTCGATCTCGGTGTCCACGCGGGACACGAAGAAGGACGCCACGGAACGGATGAGCGACAGGTCCAGGCCGCGCTCCTTCGCCTTCTCCAGGCCGGCCAGGTAGGCGGCCATGACCTCGCGGTAGCGCTCCAGGGAGAAGATCAGCGTGACGTTGACGCTGATACCGAGGCCGATGACCTCGGTGATCGCCGGCAGACCCGCCTTGGTGGCCGGGATCTTGATCAGCGTGTTGGGCCGGTCGACCAGCCAGGCCAGCTGCTTGGCCTCGGCGACGGTGGCCGTCGTGTTGTGCGCGAGACGCGGGTCCACCTCGATGGAGACCCGGCCGTCCTGACCGCCGGTGGCGTCGAAGACGGGGCGCAGGATGTCGGCGGCGTCGCGGACGTCCGCCGTGGTGATCATGCGGATGGCCTCTTCGACGGTGACCTTGCGGGCGGCGAGGTCCGTGACCTGCTGCTGGTAGCCGTCACCGCCGCTGATCGCCTTCTGGAAGATCGTCGGGTTGGTGGTGACGCCCACGACGTGCTGCTGGTCGATCAGCTCGGCGAGGTTGCCGGACGTGATCCGCTTGCGCGACAGGTCGTCCAGCCAGATCGCGACGCCTTCTTCGGAGAGGCGCTTGAGTGCGTCTGTCATGGAATTACATCTCCTACGTGTCGTATATGAGCGTCAGCGCTGGGCGGCGGCGATGGATTCCCGGGCCTTGGCAGCCACATTCTCGGCAGTGAAGCCGAACTCGCGGAAGAGCACCTTGCCGTCGGCGGAAGCACCGAAGTGCTCCAGGGAAACGATGCGGCCGGCGTCCCCGACGTAGCGGTGCCAGGTCAGCCCGATGCCCGCCTCCACGGCCACGCGGGCCTTGACGGACGGCGGGAGCACGGAGTCCCGGTACCCCTGGTCCTGCTCCTCGAACCACTCGACGGACGGCATCGACACGACACGCGTGGGAACGCCCTCGGCCTGCAGCCGCTCACGCGCCTCGACGGCCACGTGCACCTCGGAACCGGTGGCGATCAGGATCACCTGCGGCTGGCCGCCCTCGGCCTCGAACAGCACGTAACCACCGCGCGCGGCATCCTCGTTGGGCTCGTACGTCGGCACGCCCTGGCGGGTGAGCGCGAGGCCGTGCGGCTGGCCCTTGCCGAACTCCTTGGTGTAGCGCTTGAGGATCTCGCGCCAGGCGATGGCGGTCTCGTTGGCGTCCGCCGGGCGGACCACGTTCAGACCGGGGATCGCGCGCAGCGAGGCCAGGTGCTCGACCGGCTGGTGCGTCGGGCCGTCCTCACCGAGACCGATGGAGTCGTGCGTCCACACGTACGTCACCGGCAGGTGCATCAGGGCCGACAGCCGCACCGCGTTGCGCATGTAGTCGGAGAAGACGAGGAACGTACCGCCGTAGACACGGGTGTTGCCGTGCAGCGTGATGCCGTTCATCTCCGCGCCCATGGAATGCTCGCGGATGCCGAAGTGGATCGTACGGCCGTACGGCTTGGCCTCGGGCAGCGGGTTGCCCTCGGGCAGGAACGAGCTGTCCTTGTCGATGGTCGTGTTGTTCGAGCCGGCGAGGTCGGCGGAGCCGCCCCACAGCTCGGGGACCACCGCGCCGAGCGCCTGCAGCACCTTGCCGGAGGCGGCACGCGTGGCGATGCCCTTGCCCGGCTCGAAGACCGGGATCTTCTCCTCCCAGCCGGTGGGCAGCTCACCCTTGCTGATGCGGTCGAACTCGGC
This sequence comes from Streptomyces roseochromogenus subsp. oscitans DS 12.976, assembly GCF_000497445.1. NCBI lineage: Bacteria > Bacillati > Actinomycetota > Actinomycetes > Kitasatosporales > Streptomycetaceae > Streptomyces > Streptomyces roseochromogenus. The sequence continues at coordinate 7,430,161 of NZ_CM002285.1, forward strand.
GCCGCGCTCCGGGTTGTCGTCCCGCCACAGCTGCAGGGACTTCTCCCACTCGGCCTTCGCCTGCGCGCCGCGCTCCAGGGCCCTGCGGGTGTGGGTGATGACCTCGTCCTCGACGGCGAAGTGCTGCTCGGGGTCGAAGCCGAGGACGCGCTTGGTGGCCGCGACCTCCTCCTCGCCCAGCGCCGAGCCGTGCGCGGCCTCGGTGTTCTGGGCGTTCGGGGCCGGCCAGGCGATGATCGAGCGCATCGCGATGAAGGACGGCTTGTCCGTGACCTTCTTGGCCTCCTGGATCGCGGCGAAGATCGCCTGCGGGTCCAGGTCGCCGTCGTCCTGGGCCTCGACGCGCTGCACATGCCAGCCGTAGGCCTCGTAGCGCTTGACGGTGTCCTCGGAGACGGCCGTCTCGGTGTCGCCCTCGATCGAGATGTGGTTGTCGTCCCACAGCAGGATCAGGTTGCCGAGCTTCTGGTGGCCGGCGAGCGAGGAGGCCTCGGCGGAGATGCCCTCCTGGAGGCAGCCGTCACCAGCGATGCAGTAGATGAAGTGGTCGAAGGGGGACTCGCCCTGCGGCGCGTCCGGGTCGAACAGGCCGCGCTCGTAGCGGGCGGCCATCGCCATGCCCACCGCGTTGGCGACACCCTGGCCGAGCGGACCGGTGGTGGTCTCCACGCCCTTGGTGTGCCCGTACTCCGGGTGGCCCGGGGTCTTCGAACCCCAGGTGCGGAAGGACTCCAGGTCCTCCAGCTCCAGGCCGAAGCCGGCCAGGTAGAGCTGGGTGTAGAGGGTCAGGGACGAGTGGCCGGCGGACAGCACGAAACGGTCGCGCCCCACCCACTCCGGGTCGGCCGGGTCGTGCCGCATCACCTTCTGGAAGAGGGTGTAGGCGGCCGGCGCCAGGCTCATCGCCGTACCGGGATGGCCGTTGCCGACCTTCTGTACGGCGTCGGCGGCCAGGACACGGGCGGTGTCCACGGCCCGCTGGTCCAGGTCGGTCCACTCAAGGTCTGTGGTGGTCGGCTTGGTGCTCACCCTGGGTCAGGGCTCCTCTCCACATGTCGGTCGCCGGTCTCGGGGCATGCGCCCACCCGGCCGCCGGCGTGCTTCTGCCCGCCGGCCGCTGCCGAGCCTACCCCCGTAAGCACGTGCGTTTTTTCGACTCATTCCAGACTGCCGGGAGTCTGTGCGATCCGCCTGCCGACTGGCCGACACGGCATTCGGCACATGAATACGGACCCTGTCATCTGAGCGCTCAATCGAGAGGTATGACCTCTCTTATGGGACGTGTGCCAACACGACCCCACCCCCGCGAAGGCCGCGGTATGGGCAACGTCTAAAGTGGCGTGGTACGCGCGAGCCTTTACCGGGACTTCACACGGGGAGGCTTGCTGGGATGTCTCTGTCAGGGGTGTGCGTGACGGCCGTCGAATCCCGTCCTGGGGGCACCTCCCAGGCCCTTAAGGCACTGGGGGAGGGCGTGCTGGGTGGTGCGAGCCAGAGCCCGGTTCACCGGCCGTTCGGGGCCCGTGTCAAGGCGTTCGTGGCGCTGACCAAGCCACGGATCATCGAGCTGCTGCTCATCACCACCGTTCCGGTGATGTTCCTCGCACAGCAGGGTGTGCCCGACCTGAAGCTGGTCCTGCTGACCTGCGTCGGCGGCTACCTCTCGGCGGGCGGCGCCAACGCGCTGAACATGTACATCGACCGGGACATCGACGCCCTGATGGACCGCACCGCGCAGCGGCCGCTGGTGACCGGCATGGTCAGCCCGCGCGAGTGCCTGGCCTTCGGCATCACCCTCGCGGTCGTCTCGACGCTGCTCTTCGGCCTCACCGTCAACTGGCTGAGCGCCTGGCTCTCACTCGGCGCACTCCTCTTCTATGTGGTCGTCTACACGATGATCCTCAAGCGGCGTACGTCGCAGAACATCGTGTGGGGCGGCATCGCGGGATGCATGCCCGTGCTCATCGGCTGGTCGGCCGTGACGGACTCGCTTTCCTGGGCGCCGGTCATCCTCTTCATGGTGATCTTCTTCTGGACCCCGCCGCACTACTGGCCGCTGTCCATGAAGGTCAAGGAGGACTACGCGCGCGTGGGCGTGCCGATGCTGCCGGTCATCGCTTCCAACAAGGTCGTCGCCCAGCAGATCGTCATCTACAGCTGGGTGATGGTCGCCGTCTCCCTGCTCCTCACCCCGCTCGGCTACACCGGCTGGTTCTACACGGCCGTCGCGCTGGCCGCCGGCGGATGGTGGCTGTGGGAGGCGCACTCGCTGCAGAACCGGGCCAAGGCCGAGGTCACCGGCGCGAAGCTGAAGGAGATGCGGCTGTTCCACTGGTCGATCACCTACGTCTCGCTGCTGTTCGTGGCGATCGCGGTGGACCCGTTCCTGCGCTGACGTATGTCACAGGAACCCGCTCTCGCCAGCCGATCTACTCGTGAGTAGCATCCTGGTCATGGCAGACACGCAGCAGGTTGACGCGAGGGCCGAGCGCAAGGTGGCCAAGCTCGCCCGGGAGATCAGCGCCTTCGCCAAGGCGCACGGCGGCGCCGAGGGCCAGGTCGCCCACATCGGCGAGCGCGGCGCCCGCATCGTCCTCGTCGGCGAGGACGGCGGCTGGGGCGACCTGGTGGCTCCCAGCACCGAGATCGCCGAGAAGGCGGTGGAGAAGTCCGGCATCACCGTCCACGAGTCCTTCGACGGCGAGTTCGCGGCGAAGGTGAAGACGGGGCCGTACGAGTGGAAGCGGATGGCCGGCATTCAGATCGGTGGCTGAGCAGCGGGGCTGAAGGGGGCGCGGGGCTGTATCGATATGCGGCTCCGCCGGGACGGGGGTCCCCCCGGGTTCGAGCGAAGCCGAGAATTCGGGGGAGCGATCAACCACAACGGACCGACAGCCGCCGAACTACGAGCAGTCCCGAGCTCATCCGCGACCTCTCACCCGGTTCACCCGTTAGGCCGTGCATGCCAGCGCACGCGGGGAGCCTCGGATGATCGAAACGCCGTCCCTCGTGGACCAGTACTGCCACGGCGTACTGCGGACTGAACTGGGCCTCGGCACCTTCGAGGCCCAACTCGCTCACACCGAGGGCCCACCGGCCCCCGGCACCACGCTCTTCGACACCCAGACGGGATTCGCCGTACGGCGCTGGTGTCCGCCCCTGCTCGGCCTGGAACCGCACTGCGCGCCCGCCCGCTATCTGGCCCGGCGCCGCGAACTGGGCGTCCTGGAAGCGGGCCGCAGGCTGCTGCGCGGCAGCGGCATCACCACGTATCTCGTCGACACCGGCCTGCCCGGCGACCTCACCGGCCCCACGGAGATGGCCTGCGACGGAGCCGCCGAGGCCCGCGAGATCGTCCGGCTCGAACTGCTCGCGGAGCAGGTCGCCGACACCTCCGGCACCGTCAAGTCCTTCCTGGCCAACCTCGCCGAGTCCGTACACGGTGCCGCCGCGAACGCGGTCGCCTTCACCTCCGTCGCGGGCCTCAGACACGGCCTGGCCCTCGCGCCCGAGCCACCGGGGCCGGGGGAGGTGCGGGGCGCGGCGGGCCGCTGGCTGGCCGGGCGGCGGGTCGGCGGGGCGCTCACGGACCCCGTGCTGCTACGGCACCTGCTGTGGATCGCCGTAGCCTCGGGCCTGCCCCTCCAACTGCACGCCGGGCTCGGCGAGCCGGGCTCCCGCATCGACCGCACCGACCCCGTGCTGCTCTCCGACTTCGTGCGGGCGACGGCCGGCCTCGGCACCGATCTGATCCTGCTGCACGGCTACCCGTACCACCGCCACGCCGCCCACCTGGCCGGAGTCTTCCCGCACGTCTACACCGACTCCGGCGCCGCGCTCGTCCGCACCGGCGCCCGCGCGGCCACCGTCCTCGCCGAGATCCTGGAGCTGGCCCCCTTCGGCAAGATCCTCTTCTCCACCGGCGCCCACGGCCTGCCCGAACTGCACGTCGTCGGCGCCCGCCTGTTCCGTGAGGCCCTGGGCCGGGTCCTGGGGACCTGGGTCGCCGACGGCGCCTGGTCCCTGGAGGACGGGCAGCGGGTGGCCCGGATGGTCGCGGCGGGCAACGCCCGCCGGGTGTACGGGCTGAGCGGCGCCTGACGCACCGGCTGAGCCGCCGCAGGGGTTACGCGCGCGTGCCCACCGTCACCTCGGCCGAGGGGCCGGGCAGGTCCAGGGTGGCGTCCGGGCGTTCGCGCAGCGACAGCAGCACCCGCAGCACGCCGATCCACACCAGGCAGGAGCCGAGCATGTGAAGGCCGACCATGGCCTCGGGCAGGTGCGTGAAGTACTGGACGTACCCGATGACGCCCTGGGCGAGCAGGATCACGAAGAGGTCCCTGGTGCGGTCCAGCGGCCCCTTGGGGGCGTCGACCGCTTTGAGGACGAACCACAGGGCGAAGGTGAGGGTCACCACGATCCAGGCGAACACGGAGTGCAGCTTGGCGACGGTCTCCCAGTCGATCGGGATGCGCTTGACGTCGCTGGAGTCGCCCGCGTGCGGGCCCGCGCCGGTGACGATCGTGCCGGCCGTGATCAGCAGGGCGGAGGCGACGACGAGGAACCACACCAGCTGCTGCACGGCCTTGCCGACCAGCGGCCGGGGCACACCGTCGCCCTCACGGGTGCGCTGCCACATCACCCCGGCGACCGTGATCAGCGCCGTCGCCAGCAGGAAGTGCGCCGCGACCGTGTACGGGTTGAGGCCCACGAGCACCACGATGCCGCCGAGGATCGCGTTGCCCATCACCAGCCAGAACTGCGCCCAGCCCAGCCGGGTCAGGCTGCGCCGGTACGGCTTCTGGGAGCGGGCGGCGATGATCGCCCAGCCGACCGCGGCGCACAGCACGTACGTCAGCATGCGATTGCCGAACTCGATCGCGCTGTGATAGCTCAGCGCGTTCGTCGGGGTCAGCGAGCCGTCGGTGCACTCCGGCCAGGTCGGGCAGCCGAGGCCTGAGCCGGTCAGGCGTACGGCGCCGCCGGTGCCGACGATGACCACGGACATCACGAGCGCGGCGAGGGCGGCCCGCTGGACGGTCCTCGACTGCGGGGTCCAGCGTGCGGCGATGAAGGCGAGCGGGTTGCGCAGAGCCGTGGCGGCGTCGGCGGGGTTCAGCTTGGGCACGCGCACCATCGTATGCCGCCGCTTGTGCACGCGTTCACGAGGGTCCTGCCGTGCCCTCACTCCCAGCGGAAGAGCCTTCCCGCCGCCGCGAGACCGACGACCGCCCACACCGCGAGGATCCCCAGGTCACCCCAGGGCATCCCGGCGCCGTGCTGCAGCACGGCCCGCAGGCCGTCCGAGAGCGCGGAGATGGGCAGCAGCCCCAGCACGTGCTGGGCGGCCGGGCCGAACTTGTCCAGCGGCACGATGACACCGCCGCCGACGAGCAGCAGCAGGAAGACGAGGTTCGCGGCGGCCAGCGTCGCCTCCGCCTTCAGGGTGCCCGCCATCAGCAGGCCGAGCCCGGAGAAGGCGGCGGTACCGAGGACGAGGAGGAGCAGGACGGCGGCGACGCTTGTCAATGTTCCAGCGCCGTGCGGGGACCAGCCCAGGGCGAAGGCGATCGCCGTCAGCAGGACGACCTGGAGAACCTCGGTGACCAGCACGGACGCCGTCTTGGCGGTCATCAGGCCCCAGCGGGGCAGCGGTGAGGAGGCGAGCCGCTTGAGCACGCCGTAGCGGCGCTCGAAGCCGGTCGCGATGGCCTGCCCGGTGAACGCCGTCGACATCACCGCGAGGGCCAGGATGCCGGGGGTGAGGAAGTCCACCGCCTTGCCCTTGCCGGTGTCGACGATGTCCACGGAGCTGAAGAGCGCCAGCAGCAGCGTCGGGATGACGACCGTCAGCAGCAGCTGCTCGCCGTTGCGCAGCAGCATCCTGGTCTCCAGCACCGCCTGTGCCGCGATCATGCGGGGCAGGGGCGCCGCGCCCGGCTGCGGGGAGTAGGTACCCGTGGCGGTGGTCATGAGCGCAACTCCTTGCCTGTGAGCTCCAGGCAGTGCTTTCCCGGGGGACAACCCCCGGACCCCCGGCCGATCTCCGGGTGAGCCGGAATCATGAACGCAACTCCTTGCCTGTGAGCTCCAGAAAAACGTCCTCCAGCGTGTGCCGCTCCACCGAGATCCGGTCCGGCATCACGCCGTGCTGGGCGCACCACGAGGTCACGGTGGCCAGCAGCTGCGGGTCGACCCTGCCGACGACGCGGTAGCTGCCCGGGGTCAGCTCGGCGGCCGTGCAGTTGGCCGGGAGCGCCTTCAGCAGGGAGCCCACGTCGAGGCCGGGGCGGCCGGTGAAGCGCAGGGTGTTCTCGGCGCCGCCCTTGCACAGCTCCTCCGGGGAGCCCTGAGCGATGACCCGGCCGCCGTCGATGATCGCCACGTCGTCGGCGAGCTGCTCGGCCTCCTCCATGTAGTGGGTGGTGAGGATCACCGAGACGCCGTCGGCGCGCAGGTCCTTCACCAGGTCCCAGGTGGCCCGGCGGGCCTGCGGGTCGAGCCCGGCGGTCGGCTCGTCGAGGAAGACCAGCTCCGGGCGCCCTACGACGGCCATGGCGAGCGCGAGCCGCTGCTGCTGTCCGCCGGACAGCCGCCGGTAGGAGGTACGTCCGCAGGAGCCGAGCCCGAGCCGCTCGATCAGCGCGTCCACGTCCAGTGGTTGCGCGTGCAGCTTGGCCACGTGCCTGAGCATCTCGTCGGCCCGGGCGCCGGAGTAGACGCCGCCGGACTGGAGCATCACACCGATACGGGGCCGCAGCTCGGCGGACTGGCGCACCGGGTCGAGGCTCAGGACGCGCACCGTGCCGGCATCCGGCTTCCGGTACCCCTCGCAGGTCTCGACCGTGGTCGTCTTCCCCGCTCCGTTCGGACCGAGTACGGCGGTCACGCCGGCCTCGGCCACCAGGTCGAGGCCGTCCACCGCGGTCTTCGTTCCGTACCGCTTCACCAGGGCCTGGACCTGGACCACGGGCTCACTTCGCATGGGTCCAGAGTCTAGGGAGAGCCTGGTCCGCTCAGACGTGGGGGTCCCCCCGCTCGAGCGGAGCCGAGAGTGGGGGAGGGTGCGGGAACTCCTCCCCACGGGGACGGTGCAGGGGCAGCCACCGCTCCGCGTAGGCCACCGCGTCCGCCACCGGAAACAGCCGTACGTCCGCCGCGCCCACGCTGCCGCGCAGGACGGGCCGGTCCCGCTCGAAGTCGTGCCCCAGCTCGTCGAACCGGTCGGAGCTGATCGACACCTCGATCACCCGCTCCCAGCCACCTCCGGGAGCGGGCCGGCCGACCGCCACGCGGATGGCGGTGCCGGCCCGCGTCTCGCTGCCGGTCGGTGAAAACCAGCCCGTCCGGCGTTTGAGGACGAGGCCCGCTCAGGGCCCAAGCGGGGGCCTGGGGGGCGGCAGCCCCCAGACGGTCCGTGGGGTTCGGGTTGATGTCGTGAACGCCGCTCTAGCTTGTCGGAGGGGGTGTCGGCATGGTTCGCGAGTCTTTCGGACGAGCCCGCGTGGCGCTACTGAATTGCCTGCTCAGGGCCATGCCGAATGATCGATCAAAGATCGTTTCCGCAGGTCAGATTAGGTATGCCTAAGTGACGCAGGGCACCGCCCGATGATCCGTACGGCGCTTGTCAGGCCACGAAGAATTACGCAACAATGGCGTTGTGAAAAACGTCGGCGAGGCTCGGGAGACCCCCCTGGGGGCCCCGCAGGAGGAACTCGCGACCGGTGAGCGCTCCACGCGCAACCGCGTCGCGCGATCCATCCTGGACCACGGCCCGTCGACGGTCGCCGAACTCGCCGGCCGGCTGGGGCTGACCCAGGCGGCCGTCCGGCGCCATCTGGACGCGCTGGTCGCCGACGACGTCGTGGAGGCCCGGGAGCAGCGGGTGTACGGCACGCGTACGCGCGGCCGCCCCGCCAAGGTCTTCGCGCTCACCGACTGCGGCCGCGACGCCTTTGACCAGTCGTACGACAAGCTCGCCGCGGACGCGCTCCGCTGGATCGCCGAGCAGGGCGGTGGCCCCGACGCGGTCGCCGCCTTCGCCCGCGCCCGGATCGCCGCCCAGGCGAGCGCCTACCGCAAGGCGATCGAGGCCGTCACTCCGGACAAGCGCGCCGAAGCGCTGGCCAAGGCCTTGAGCGTCGACGGGTACGCTGCTACGGCGCGCACCGCACCGGTCGGCGAGCAGCTGTGCCAGCACCACTGCCCGGTCGCCCATGTCGCGGAGCAGTTCCCGCAGCTGTGCGAGGCGGAGACGGAGATCTTCGCCGAGCTGCTGGGCACCCACGTCCAGCGACTGGCGACCATCGCGCACGGCGACGGCGTCTGCACGACGTTCATCCCCAAGACATCCACTGACGCACCTGCAAGCACGGCCGGGAGGAACCCCGCATGACTCTCCCCACGGAGACTGCCCACCCCGAACTCGAGGGCCTGGGCAAGTACGAATACGGCTGGGCCGACTCCGACGTCGCCGGTGCCTCCGCGAGGCGCGGCCTGAACGAGGAGGTCGTCCGCGACATCTCCGGCAAGAAGTCGGAGCCGGAGTGGATGACCAAGCTGCGCCTGAAGGGCCTGAAGCTCTTCGAGAAGAAGCCGATGCCGAACTGGGGCTCCGACCTCTCGGGCATCGACTTCGACAACATCAAGTACTTCGTGCGCTCCACGGAGAAGCAGGCGGAGTCCTGGGAGGACCTGCCCGAGGACATCAAGAACACCTACGACAAGCTGGGCATCCCGGAGGCCGAGAAGCAGCGCCTGGTCGCCGGCGTCGCCGCGCAGTACGAGTCGGAGGTCGTCTACCACCAGATCCGCGAGGACCTGGAGGAGCAGGGCGTCATCTTCCTCGACACCGACACCGCCCTGAAGGAGCACCCGGAGCTCTTCAAGGAGTACTTCGGGACCGTCATCCCCGCCGGTGACAACAAGTTCGCGGCCCTGAACACCGCCGTGTGGTCGGGCGGCTCCTTCATCTACGTCCCGAAGGGCGTGCACGTCGAGATCCCGCTCCAGGCCTACTTCCGCATCAACACCGAGAACATGGGCCAGTTCGAGCGGACCCTGATCATCGTCGACGAGGGTGCCTATGTGCACTACGTCGAGGGTTGTACGGCCCCGATCTACAAGTCGGACTCGCTGCACTCCGCGGTCGTCGAGATCATCGTCAAGAAGAACGCCCGCTGCCGCTACACGACCATCCAGAACTGGTCGAACAACGTCTACAACCTGGTCACCAAGCGCGCCGTGGCCTACGAGGGCGCGACCATGGAGTGGATCGACGGCAACATCGGCTCCAAGGTGACGATGAAGTACCCGGCGGTCTACCTGATGGGCGAGCACGCCAAGGGCGAGACCCTGTCCATCGCCTTCGCGGGCGAGGGCCAGCACCAGGACGCCGGCTCCAAGATGGTCCACATGGCGCCGAACACCTCCTCCAACATCGTCTCCAAGTCGGTGGCGCGCGGCGGCGGTCGTACCTCGTACCGCGGCCTGGTCGAGATCGGCGAGGGCGCCCACGGCTCGAAGTCGAACGTGCTGTGCGACGCGCTGCTGGTCGACACCATCTCCCGCTCGGACACGTACCCGTACGTCGACGTCCGCGAGGACGACGTGTCCATGGGCCACGAGGCCACCGTCTCCAAGGTCTCCGAGGACCAGCTCTTCTACCTGATGAGCCGTGGTCTGTCCGAGTTCGAGGCGATGGCGATGATCGTGCGCGGCTTCGTCGAGCCGATCGCCAAGGAACTGCCGATGGAGTACGCCCTTGAGCTCAACCGGCTGATCGAGCTGCAGATGGAGGGCGCGGTCGGCTGAGGCCCGCCCCATCGGTCAGCACACGTCTTACTCAGAAAGCGAGCACTACGACAGCCATGGCTGAGGCTCAGAACATCCCGGTGGGCTCCACCACCGCCGGCCAGATCGCGGTGGCCGCAGAGTCGACCGTCGCCACGCGCATGAGCGCGCCCCCGTCCTTCGACGTCGCGGACTTCCCCGTTCCGCACGGCCGCGAGGAGGAGTGGCGGTTCACCCCGCTGGAGCGGCTGCGCGGTCTGCACGACGGCACCGCCGTCGCGGGCGGCACGGGCGGCACGGGCGTGAAGGTCGCCGTCGAGGCCCCCGAGGGCGTCACCGTCGAGACCGTCGGCCGCGACGACGCGCGGCTCGGCAGGGCGGGCACCCCGGTGGACCGCGTCGCCGCCCAGGCGTACTCGGCGTTCGAGAAGGCCGGAGTGGTCACCGTCCCCAAGGAGACGGTGCTCACCGAGCCGATCCGTATCGCCGCGCACGGCGAGGGCGGGGTCGCCTTCGCTCACCAGGTGATCGAGCTGGGCGCCTTCGCCGAGGCCGTCGTCGTCATCGACCACACCGGCGACGCCGTGCTCGCCGCCAACGTCGACTACATCCTGGGCGACGGCGCCAAGCTGACCGTCGTCTCCGTCCAGGACTGGGACGACACGGCCGTCCACGTGGCCCAGCACAACGCCCTGATCGGCCGGGACGCCTCCTTCAAGTCGGTCGTCGTCACCTTCGGCGGTGACGTGGTCCGCCTGCACCCGCGTGTGGAGTACGCCGGCCCCGGCGGCGAGGCCGAGCTGTTCGGTCTGTACTTCACCGACGCCGGGCAGCACCAGGAGCACCGCCTGCTGGTCACCCACAACACCCCGCACTGCAAGTCGAACGTCGTCTACAAGGGCGCGCTCCAGGGCGACGACGCGCACGCGGTCTGGATCGGCGACGTGCTCATCGAGGCCAAGGCCGAGGGCACGGACACCTACGAGATGAACCGCAACCTGGTCCTCACGGACGGCGCGCGCGTCGACTCGGTGCCGAACCTCGAGATCGAGACCGGCGAGATCGTCGGCGCCGGCCACGCCTCCGCCACCGGCCGTTTCGACGACGAGCAGCTCTTCTATCTGATGGCCCGCGGCATCCCGGAGCAGGAGGCCCGCCGCCTGGTGGTCCGCGGCTTCTTCGCCGAGCTGGTCCAGCAGATCGGTGTCACCGACATCGAGGAGCGCCTGCTCGCCAAGATCGAGGAGGAGCTGGAGGCGTCCGTCGCATGACGACCTTCGTACGCGTCTGTGGGCTGAGCGAGCTGGAGGAGGACACCCCGAAGCGGGTGGAACTCGACGGCACGCCGGTCTCGGTCGTGAAGACCGAGGGCGAGGTGTTCGCGATCTACGACATCTGCTCCCACGCGAACGTCTCCCTCTCCGAGGGCGAGGTGGAGGACTGCCAGATCGAGTGCTGGCTGCACGGCTCCTCCTTCGACCTCCGCACCGGCAAGCCGTCCGGCCTCCCGGCCACGCGCCCCGTCCCCGTATACCCCGTAAAGATCGAAGGGGACGACGTTCTCGTCTCCCTCACCCAGGAGTCCTGAGGCACCCATGGCAACGCTTGAAATCCGAGACCTGCACGTCACCGTCGAGGCCGACAACGCCACGAAGGAGATCCTCAAGGGCGTCGACCTCACCGTGAAGCAGGGCGAGACGCACGCCATCATGGGCCCCAACGGCTCGGGCAAGTCGACCCTCGCCTACTCCCTCGCGGGTCACCCGAAGTACACGATCACCAGCGGCACCGTGCTGCTCGACGGCGAGGACGTCCTGGAGATGTCCGTCGACGAGCGCGCCCGCGCGGGTCTGTTCCTGGCGATGCAGTACCCGGTCGAGGTCCCGGGCGTGTCGGTGAGCAACTTCCTGCGCTCCTCCGCCACCGCGATCCGTGGCGAGGCCCCCAAGCTGCGCACCTGGGTGAAGGAGGTCAAGGAGGCCATGGAGCGCCTCAACATGGACCCGTCCTTCGCCGAGCGCAACGTCAACGAGGGCTTCTCCGGCGGTGAGAAGAAGCGCCACGAGATCCTCCAGCTCGAACTGCTCAAGCCGAAGGTCGCGATCCTCGACGAGACGGACTCCGGCCTGGACGTCGACGCGCTCCGCATCGTCTCCGAGGGCGTCAACCGCGTCCGCGAGACCGGCGAGGTCGGCACCCTGCTGATCACGCACTACACGCGCATCCTGCGCTACATCAAGCCCGACTACGTCCACGTCTTCTCCGCGGGCCGGATCGTCGAGTCCGGCGGTGCCGAGCTCGCCGACAAGCTGGAGGACGAGGGCTACGAGGCGTACACGAAGGGTGGCGCATCCGAGTGACACAGCTGCCGGGCCTCCTCGACACCGAGGCGATCCGTAAGGACTTCCCCGTCCTGGACCGGCTGGTCCACGACGGCAAGAAGCTCGTGTACCTGGACAACGCGGCGACCTCGCAGAAGCCGCGCCAGGTGCTGGACGCCCTGAGCGAGTACTACGAGCGCTACAACGCCAATGTCCACCGCGGCGTGCATGTGCTCGCCGAGGAGGCCACGGCGCTGTACGAGGGCGCGCGCGACAAGGTCGCCGAGTTCATCAACGCGCCCAGCCGCGACGAGGTGATCTTCACCAAGAACGCCTCCGAGTCGCTGAACCTCGTGGCCAACATGCTGGGCTGGGCCGAGGAGCCCTACCGGGTGGACCATGAGACCGAGATCGTCATCACGGAGATGGAGCACCACTCCAACATCGTGCCGTGGCAGCTGCTCGCGCAGCGCACGGGCGCGAAGCTGAAGTGGTTCGGCCTGACCGACGACGGCCGCCTCGACCTGTCCAACATCAACGAGATCATCACGGAGAAGACGAAGATCGTTTCCTTCGTGCTGGTGTCGAACATCCTGGGCACGGTCAACCCGGTCGAGACGATAATCCGCCGTGCCCAGGAGGTCGGCGCCCTCGTCTGCATCGACGCCTCCCAGGCGGCCCCGCACATGCCGCTGGACGTGCAGGCCCTGCAGGCCGACTTCGTGGCCTTCACCGGCCACAAGATGTGCGGCCCGACCGGCATCGGCGTCCTCTGGGGCCGCCAGGAGCTGCTGGAGGACCTTCCCCCCTTCCTGGGCGGCGGAGAGATGATCGAGACGGTCTCGATGCACTCGTCGACGTACGCCCCGGCGCCGCACAAGTTCGAGGCGGGTACCCCGCCGATCGCGCAGGCCGTCGGCCTGGGCGCGGCGATCGACTACCTCAACTCGATCGGCATGGAGAAGATCCTCGCCCACGAGCACGCGCTCACCGAGTACGCGGTGCGGCGGCTGGCCGAGGTCCCCGACCTGAGGATCATCGGCCCGACCACGGCCGAGGACCGGGGCGCCGCGATCTCCTTCACACTGGGCGACATCCACCCGCACGACGTGGGCCAGGTTCTCGACGAGCAGGGCATCGCGGTCCGCGTCGGCCACCACTGCGCACGGCCCGTCTGCCTTCGCTACGGAATTCCTGCGACCACGCGAGCGTCGTTCTATCTGTACTCCACGCCGGCCGAGATCGACGCACTGATCGACGGCTTGGAGCACGTACGGAACTTCTTCGGCTGAGGGGCGTGCTGAAACGGTGAAGCTGGATTCGATGTACCAGGAAGTCATCCTGGACCACTACAAGAACCCGCACGGGCGTGGTCTGAGGGATGGCGACGCCGAGGTGCACCATGTGAACCCGACGTGTGGCGACGAGATCACCCTCCGTGTGAAGTACGACGGCACGAAGATCGCGGACGTCTCCTACGAGGGCCAGGGCTGCTCGATCAGCCAGGCATCTGCCTCTGTTCTCAACGAGCTCCTTGTCGGCAAGGACGTGACCGAGGCGCAGAAGATCCAGGAGACCTTCCTGGAGCTGATGCAGTCCAAGGGCCGGATCGAGCCGGACGACGCGATGGAGGACATCCTGGAGGACGCGGTCGCGTTCGCCGGTGTCTCCAAGTACCCCGCGCGGGTCAAGTGCGCCCTCCTGAGCTGGATGGCGTGGAAGGACGCGACGGCCCAGGCGCTGGGTGGCGTCGACGCCGAAAGGAAGACGGCATGACCGACACCGCTGAGATGAAGCCGGCCTCCGAGGAGGAGCTGCGCGAGGCTCTGATGGACGTCGTCGACCCCGAGCTGGGCATCGACGTCGTCAACCTCGGCCTGATCTACGGCATCCACGTCGACGAGTCCAACATCGCGACCGTCGACATGACCCTGACCTCGGCGGCCTGCCCGCTGACCGACGTCATCGAGGACCAGGCCAAGTCCGCCACGGACGGCCTCGTCAGCGAGCTGCGCATCAACTGGGTCTGGATGCCGCCGTGGGGCCCCGACAAGATCACGGACGACGGCCGCGAGCAGCTCCGGGCGCTCGGGTTCAACGTCTGATCCTCCCCCGCGTCTCATCTCCTGCGACGTCCGGTCTCCCGGACCTCTGATCCCGCGGCGGCCACGTCGCCGGAACCTGTGGGAAACGGCCGTACCGTGCGCGGTACGGCCGTTTCGCCTGTCCCGCCGTCCAGGCCCCGCCCGGCACTCCGAGTACTGCGGCCTGCCCGCCGGGTGCCGTTCGGCGTGGTACGGCTGGGGCAGGACGTGCTGCTGGCCCGCAACCCGCTGGTACTCAGCCCGAGCGCGTCCCCGCCGCGCTCGCCGCTCCTGGCCGAAAGCCGCCGCAGCGGACGGTCGTACGCGGTTCTCGGCGACCCCACCGGTGACCTCCTCCCGGCGTTGTGTACGTTCGTACACATGGGATACCTGACGCTCGCCGGCGCCATAGCCGCCGAGGTCGCCGCGACGACGGCGATGAAGTACAGCGAGGGGTTCAGCCGGCTCTGGCCCTCGCTCGTGACAGCTCTGGGCTACCTCGTCTCCTTCGCACTGCTCGCCCAGACGCTGAAGACCGTCCAGATCGGCACGGCGTACGCGATCTGGTCCGGGGTGGGCACCGCGACCATCGCCGTTCTCGGCCTGCTGCTGTTCGGGGAGGGGCTGAGCGTCGTCAAGGTCGGCGGGATCCTGCTGATCATCGGGGGAGTCATCGTGCTGAACCTGGGCGGGGCGAGCCACTGATGCCCCGCCGCTACGACCCCGACCGGCGCCGGCGCATCATCGACGCAGCGATCCGCGTGGTCGGCCGGGACGGCATCGCCGGCCTGAGCCACCGCTCGGTCGCCGCCGAGGCCGACGTCCCACTCGGCTCCACCACGTACCACTTCGCCACCCTGGAAGAGCTGATGGTGGCCGCGCTGCGGCAGGCCAACGAGAACTTCGCCCGAGTGCTGGCCGAGCGGCTGCCGGAGAAACAGCAAGGGCGGGAGGAACTCGCCGCGGACCTGGCCCGCGCACTGGGGGAGTGGCTGGGCGGCGACCGCACGGGCGTGGAGCTGGAGTACGAGCTGTATCTGGCCGCGCTGCGCCGCCCCGTGCTGCGCCCCGTCGCCGCCGAGTGGACCGAGGACGCGGCGGCCCTGCTCGCCCGGCACACCGACCCGGTCACCTCCCGCGCCCTGCTCGCGCTGATGGACGGCATCTGTCTGCAGGTGCTGCTGACGGGCGGTTCGTACGACGAGACGTACGCCCGCGCGGCGCTGGCCCGGCTGATTCCCTGCCCTCGCGCCGCGTCGGCTCGGCCGGTTCCCTGAACCGGTGTCGCGGAACGGGTGTGGCATCGGCTCGGCTGATCCGCCGGCCCGCGCTGGGCCGCGCTGGGCTCGGCTGATTTCCTGACTTCGTGTCGCGCTGGCTCGGCTGGTTCCCTGAACCGGTGTCGCGGAACGGGTGTGGCATCGGCTCGACTGATCCGCTGGCCCGCGCCGGGCCGCGCTGGGCTCGGCTGATTCCCTGATATCGCGGGGCGCCGGCTCGGCCGATTCCCCGAGCTCGTGTCGAGCCGGCCCGGCTGATTCCGCGCCCCCGCGCCGCTCCGGCTTGGCCGATCGCCTGACTCGTGCTCCGCCGGCTCGGCCGATCCCCCGAGTCGCGCCCGGCACGTGAGACGCGGTTCGCCCTGACCGCCCCGCCCACGTTAGGTTTGCCAGCATGACCGACTCTGCTTCCCGTACCACCGGCGCCGTCGCCGCCGGCCTCGCCACCATCGCCTCCGACGGCACCGTTCTCGACACCTGGTTCCCGGCCCCCGAGCTGGTTGAGGAGCCTGGCCCCGCCGGTACCGAGCGGCTGACCGCCGAGCGGGCGGCCGAGCTGCTCGGCGAGGGTGCGACCAAGGCGGTCGGCCCGGACGCCCGCCGGGGCGTCGAGGTGGTCGCGGTCCGTACGGTCATCGCCTCGCTGGACGAGAAGCCGCTCGACGCCCATGACGTCTACCTGCGTCTGCACCTGCTCTCGCACCGGCTGGTCAAGCCGCACGGCCAGAGCCTGGACGGCATCTTCGGCCACCTCGCCAACGTCGCCTGGACCTCGCTCGGCCCGGTCGCCGTGGACGACATCGAGAAGGTGCGGCTGAACGCCCGCGCCGAGGGCCTGCACCTGCAGGTCACCTCGATCGACAAGTTCCCGCGCATGACGGACTACGTCGCCCCGAAGGGCGTGCGCATCGCCGACGCCGACCGGGTCCGCCTGGGCGCGCACCTCGCCGAGGGCACCACGGTCATGCACGAGGGCTTCGTCAACTTCAACGCCGGCACGCTCGGCACGTCGATGGTCGAGGGCCGGATCTCCGCGGGCGTCGTGGTCGGCAACGGCTCCGACATCGGCGGCGGCGCCTCCACCATGGGCACCCTGTCCGGCGGCGGCAACGTGATCATCTCCATCGGCGAGCGCTGCCTGATCGGCGCCGAGGCGGGCGTCGGCATCGCGCTCGGCGACGAGTGCGTGGTCGAGGCCGGCCTGTACATCACCGCGGGCACCCGGGTCACCATGCCCGACGGCCAGATCGTCAAGGCCCGCGAGCTGAACGGCGCCTCCAACATCCTCTTCCGCCGCAACTCGGTCACCGGCAAGGTCGAGGCCCGCCCGAACAACGCGGTCTGGGGCGGCCTGAACGACATCCTGCACAGCCACAACTGACGCATCACACGTCCGGAGCGCCCTCCACCACACGGTGGAGGGCGCTCCGTCATACGGGTGTGGCCTGCGCGAACTCCCGCAGCACCGCGAAGTCGCCCGCGCACAGCCCGAGTCGGGGATCGACGTGATGGAGCAGGGCGGGGCCGGGATGACGGGCCCGGACGTACCGCGTGTCCGCCGGGCTCTGCTCGTCATCCACCCACGCGAACGGACGGCCCTCGGCGTACGCCACGATCGCCTCCGTCTTCCAGTGGACGCCGTCGGGGCGCACGGTGAACAGGCCGCTGCCGAAGTCGACGTACGGCAGATCGCGGGGCAGGCCGACGACGGGCGCGATCCAGATGTTGGCCTCTTCCATCCAGCTCGTCGCCCAGCACAGGTCGTAGCCGGGCTGGAGCAGCGCCGGGCCGTGCTCCGGGTTCAGCCAGACCCGCAGCGAGCGGCAGCCGGACACGAGTCGGTGTTCGGCGGCTGCTGATCAGGCCGCCGTGAGCGTCTCGTACCGCGCCAGCAGTTCGTCGGCCGCCTCGCGTCCGGCGGGGAGCAGCGGTGCGCGTACCGGGCCCCCGGGCAGGCCCAGGCGGGCGAGGAGGGCCTTGGCGGTGACCGTGCCCGGCAGGCCCGCGCCCATCATCGCCTCGATCAACGGCGTGGCCCGCGACTGGAGTTCGGCCGCCCGGGCGGTGTCGCCGGCGTCGAAGGCGTCGAGGATCGCGGCGATGGGGCCGGGGACGGCGTTCGCGACCGTGCTGATACAGCCCGCCGCGCCGATCGCGTACAGCGCCAGTACGTGCTCGTCGCAGCCCGCGTAGTACGCCAGGTCCGTCTGCGCCAGCACCTTCTGGGTGCCGAGGAAATCGTAGGAGCAGTCCTTGACGCCGACGATCCGCTCGTGCGCGGCGAGGCGGATCATCGTCTCCGGCTCGATCCGGGTGCCGGTGCGGCCCGGGATGTCGTAGAGCATCACGGGCAGGCCGCTCGCGTCGGCGACCGTGCGGAAGTGCGCCTCCACCGCCTCCTGCGGCGGCCTGCTGTAGTACGGCGTCACCACCAGCACCCCGTCGGCGCCCGCCGCCTCGGCCGCGCGGGCCAGTTCGACGGTGTGCCGGGTGTCGGCGCTGCCCACGCCCGCGACCAGGGACACCCGGTCGCCGACCGACTCGCGGACGGCCGCGATCAGCTCCGCCTTCTCCGCGTCCGTGGTGGTGGGCGACTCACCCGTGGTGCCGCTCAGCACCAGGCCGTCGCAACCCTCGGCGACCAGCCACGCGGCGAGCTGCCGGGCGCCGTCCAGGTCGAGGGCGCCCTCCTCGGTGAACGGCGTGATCATCGCGCAGAGAGTGCGTCCGAAGGGCCGCGCGGCCGTGCGTGTGCTCGTCATGGGAGTAGTCTCGGCAACGTCTCGATGAAGCTCTACTTAATTCTTCTACGAGGTATGGCTAAGTATTGCTGAGACGTCCGGGTGGCGGCCGAAGGCCCTGTGTCCAACTCGGCCCCTCGTGGGTCACTATGGCCCAAGGGTCACCGACGTCCGTCATGGGAGGCACCATGAAGCTCGGCAAGGCACTGGCCACCGGAGTCGCCGAGGAGCGGCCCCTCGTCCACGAAGAGATCGTGCACGAGGAGGAGGCCCCGCTCCGCGAGGAGACCGCCCGCCTCGAACCGGCCGAGCCGGCCCGCGAAGAGGTCCCGGCCACCCGATGAGACTGCGGCTCCCGGCGGAACGCCCGACGGAGCCGCCGACCGGATACAAGATCGCCCACCCGGTGCTGTCCCAGGACGGCACCCGGGCCGGGTTCACCGGTGTGTCGCTCGGCGGCGCGCTCCCGTACGGCGTGCTGGACGACGCCTCCTGCGTCTACGGCAGACGGCACCGCTCGCCCGCGCGCCTGTGCGACTGCGGCTTCCACTGTGTCCACGAGCGAGCCGCCGCCGAGGCCATGCTGTGCACCGCCGAGCACCGGACGGCCCTCCTGCTGGAGGTCTCCGTGCTCGGCGCCTACCTCCGCTTCGAGCGCGGCTTCCGTTACGCCCGGCAGCGGGTGCGTACCGCCACCGCCGGACCGTGCGCCTGCGGCGCCACCGCCGTCGCGCTCGCCGACGCAGGCTGGGGCAGACCCGGATGGCGGGCTCTCGCCCCCGTATGCGCCGGCTGTGTGCGCGGGCGTACGTCCGTCTCGCTCGCCGGCTTCGCCCGGCTGGCCGGAGACGGACTGCGGGTGGCGGCGCGGGGCGGTGGTACGGGATTCCCCTCCGCCGATTCCGCCGACTTGGCCGGCTCGGCGGCCGGTGCCGAGCCGGGCGTGCCCGAACTCGCCGCGGAGGCAGCCCTGTTGCAGGCGCGCCTCGACTGGTTCCAGACCCAGCTCGCCCGCCTCGGGGAACGGGGGGAACGGGGCTAGTCAGAACCCTCACCGAAAACTCAGTCCTTCTGGACAAAAAAAGTTTTCGGTGGAAGGGTGGACGCATGCTGGACGTGACTGTGATCGAGGACCCCGAGGCCGCGGCCGTGTCGCTGGATCCCATCAGGGCCCGGCTGCTCGGCGAGCTGGCTGCCGCACCCGCGTCGGCGGCGATGCTGGCCGGCAAGGTCGGACTGCCCCGGCAGAAGGTGAACTACCACCTGAAGGCGCTGGAGCGGCACGGCCTGGTCGAGCTGGCCGGAGAACGCCGCAAGGGCAATGTCACCGAGCGGCTGATGCGCGCGACCGCCGCGTCGTACGTCATCTCGCCGGCCGCCCTGCCCGCCGTACAGCCGGACCCGGACCGCTTCCGCGACCAGCTCTCGGCGCGCTGGCTGCTCGCGCTCGGCGCCCGCCTGGTGCGGGACGTCGGCGCGCTGATCACCGGCGCCGCCAAGGCCAGGAAGAGGCTGGCGACCTACGCGCTGGACGGCCAGGTCCGCTTCGCCTCCGCCGCCGACCGCGCGGCCTTCGTCCAGGAGCTGACGGCGGGCGTGAGTGCGCTGATCCGCAAGTACGACGCCCCCCACGCCGAGGACGGCCGCGACCACCGGATCGTCATCGCCCTCCACCCCGCGGTCAAGGAGCCCGCGGTCAAGGATCCCGCGGTCGAGGACCGGCCCACCCCCGAACCACAGCAGTGAGCAGGAGCCCCACCATGTCCAAGGAATTCGAGATCGTCCGCGAGTTCGAGGTCGACGTCCCGCCCGAGAAGGTCTGGGAGGCGATCACCACCGGCACCGGCGGCTATCTGTGGCCGATGGACCCGCCCGAGCCCCGGGCAGGCGGCTCCGGACCCTTCGGATCCACCGTCACCGCCTGGGACCCGCCGCACCGCTACACCAACCGCAGCGAGGACGTCGGATTCCCGACCCAGTCCCTGAACCAGCTCGACTACACCATCGAGCCCCGCGACGAGGGCCGCCGCGCCTGGGTGCGCTATGTGCACAGCGGCATCTTCACCGACGACTGGAACAACCAGTACGACGGCGCCAGCAAGCACACCAACTTCTATCTGCACACCCTGCGCGAGTACCTCACGCACTTCGCGCCCCGCCCGGTCACCTTCGCCCAGTTGGAGGGGCCCGCGGCCTCAAGGACCCAGGAGGCGCTCGCCGCCGCCGCGCACGCCCTCGGCCTCGCGGACGACGCGGCCGCCGGCACGAAGGCCGCCGTCCAGGGACCCGGCGGACGGACCCTGGACGCCGTACTCGACTACCGGAACCCGTACTTCATCGGGCTGCGCACCGACAGCGCCCTCATCCGGTTCTTCGGGCGCGGCCACTGGGGCGCCTCGCTCGGCATCAGCGTCCATGACTTCGCGCCGGACGCCGACGCGGAGGCGAACGAGAGTGCGTGGCAGGCCTGGCTGAACCAGGTGTTCAGCCAGGCGTGACCACCCTGATCAGGGACGGAAGCGCAGCACCTGCGGGTCGTGGTCGCTGATCTGGTCGTTGAACTCCGCGTTGATGTGCACGCTGTCGTACTCGAAGTCGCAGCCGCGCCGGATCGCCGGGCTGATCAGGATCTGGTCCAGGACCTGCTCGTTGCCCTGGTAGTCGTAGGTGTAACGCTCGCTCCTCGGCAGCGACTTGATCGCCGACCACAGCTCGCCGTCGCCCTCGAGGATCTTCGCGGTGCCGGAGAACTCGAAGTCGTTCATGTCGCCGAGCGCGACGACGTTCGCGTTCTTCTGGACCTTCAGGATGTCCTTGACGAACGCGTTCACCTCGGTCGCCTGCGCATGGCGCTGGATCTCCGAGCTGCGCGTCGGCGGCTGGTACTGCGAGGCCAGGCCCTGGTCGCCGCCCTTGGAGATCAGGTGGTTGGCGATCACGAAGACGGTCTTGCCGCGGAAGACGAACTCACCGGCGAGCGGCTTGCGGCTGGCCTTCCAGGCCGCGTTCGCCGGGTCGATCCGGCCCGGCGAGACCGTCAGCTCGGCCTTGCCGTCCACCTTCGTGACACCGACCGCGGTGGTGGAGTCGCCGCCCGGCCGGTCCACGAACGACACCCGCTCCGGGTTGAACAGGAACACCTGGCGGATGTTGCCGCCCGGCTCGCCGCCGTCCTGGTCGTTGACCGGGTTGATCGAGCGCCAGTCGTACTTCGGGCCGCCCGCCGCGATGATCGCGTCGATCAGCTTGTTCACCGTCACGCTCGCGTCGACCGTGCCGTCGTCCGTGGCACCGTTGTTGTCCTGGATCTCCTCCAGGGACACGATGTCCGGCGACTGCAGGTTGTTCACGATCGCGGCGGCGTGCTTGCCGAAGGTGCTGTCCGACGGGTCGAGGTTCTCGACGTTGTAGGTCGCCACCGCCAGCTCGCGGCTCGACTGCTTCCGCGTGGTCTCGCGCTGCAGCCCGCCGCTCTTCAGCGTGCCGAGTTCGTTCGCGACGAGGGCGTAGCCGCCGTACTGGTTGAAGTCCAGCGGGCCGGTGGTGGTGCCCTCCAGGGTGTCGCCGACGTTCGCCTTCGGGAAGTCGGCGGTGGCGCCCAGCGACTGTATCTGTAGCCGGCCGGTGTTCTGGGAGTCGTAGGAGCCGTACACCGTGCCGCCACGGAGGTTGCGGTGCTCCCATGGCTTCGCCGTGACCCACAGCTCGCTGTACGGATCGGTCGCGGTGACCACGCGGACGTTCTTGACCTGGACGTTCATGCCCTCCAGGGACTCGTAGTAGTCCAGGGCGTAAGTCGACGGGTCGAGCGTCAGGTTGTTGATCGAACCGTTCGCGGCGGTGTCGCCCTCCGGGGCGTACTCGTCCGGCACCGAGTCCTCGTCGATGACGACCGGAGCCGGGACCGCGTTGCCCGTCGAAACGGTGGTGATCGTCGGCTTGGTGATCTCCGTCAGCGACTGGTTGCCGGAGGAGGTGCCGCCCGGGACGTACTCGGAGACCGTGCCGGTCACCGTCACCGAGTCGCCGACCGCGACCTTCGGCGTGGAGCTGGTGAAGACGAAGATGCCCTCGCTGGTGCGCGGGTCGTCGTCCGGATGCGGGTCCTGGATCCAGAAGCCTCTGGAGGAGCCGTACGTGCGCGTGGCCGTGACGATGCCGGGCACATCCGTCACCTTCTGCCCGGCGAACGGCGAGATCCGGGTCGTGCCCTGGATGTCGTGGATGCGCACCGAGTCGGCGTGCGCGGGGGAGGTGAGGGCGACGGCGGATGCCGCGCTGCAGAGGGCGGCGACGGTGAGCGCGGCAAGGCGCGTGGAAGACCTGCTCGGCAAGGGATCCCTCCAGGGACATGACAAAGTGCCGGGACAAGGATGGAACAGGAGCGTGTGGGGCCCGTAGCCCTCCGTGACTCGCGTAGAGCCGGGTGAACAGTTGTCCCCCGAACTTCTACGCGCGTCAATCTCCAGCCTGCGCCGGGGAGTTGTCAAGGTTTCGGCCATGTACGACGGCCGGCGGGGAGATGAACCGGGCGGCATGGGTGGAAATCCGTCTAGGCTGAGCGGCTGAGCCCGTTCACGGTCCGAGGAGAACCAGCCGATGTCAGACAGCTCCCCCCTGCCGCCCGTACGGCTGCACCCCGAACCGGAGCTGGCACGCGCAGCGCTGTCCACGCCGCTGCTCTCCCGCGCCGCCCGCCTCGCCCGCTGGGCCGGACCCGACACCCGCGTGGACGCCGGCGGCGGACTGGTCGAGGAGCAGCTTCCGGCCGCCGCCGACCTGCTCGGACTCAGCGGTGACGACGCCGCCGCCTACGCCAGTGAGGCCTGGCGGGTCGCGGTGGACACCGGGCTGGTCGAGATCGTGGACGAGGAGGCCGGGACCGTCCGGCCGGGTGAGGAGCTGACACTGCTCACCGGCGGCTCACCGGCCGATGCGCTCGGTGTGTGGCTCGCCGCGCTGGAGACCGTCATCGCCGACGCGGGTGTCCCCGATCTGGATGATCTGGTCGGCGCCCTGGACGAGGGCGGCGAGGTCGATTTCTCGTCACTCGACTGGGACCCGGAGGCCGAGGCCGATTTCCTTGACGGCGTCCTCGGCAACCTCTACCTGCTGACGGTGAGTGAGGACGGCTCCGGTGACGGGCCGGTCCCGCTGCCCGCCCTGGCTGCGTCCATGATCGTCCCCGATGACATGGGGGAGCCCACCAACGACGTCCTGGAGCAGGTCTCCGACGCGATGATGCGGCTCGACGACCAGTTCCGGATGCTGGAGCCGGTCGGGCTGGTGGAGTACCAGCCGGTGGACGAGGCGTTGATGGCCGACGCCGACGAGGAGCCCGCGGCGCCGGTCGACGACACCGACGTCTCGCGCTACGGCATGGTCCGGCTCACTCCGCTCGGTGTGTACGGGCTGCGGGCCCGGCTGCTGGAGGCCGGGTTCGCGGCGCCGGCCGTCGGTGAACTCGCCGACAAGGGAGCGGACGCGCTGCTCGACGGTAC
>NZ_CM002285.1:7455094-7459874 GCF_000497445.1 Streptomyces roseochromogenus subsp. oscitans DS 12.976
GTCCCTGATCGGCGCGGAGGCCGAGCCGGCGCTGCGCGAGGTGCTGGACGATCCGGAACTGGGCGGCCTGGCCCGCGTGTGGCTGAGCGAACAGGGTGCCGCCGGGGTGCCGGCGCCGTCCGAGGAGCTGGTGTTCTGGCTGACCATCGACACGGTGGCCGCGCAGCTCGCCGCCGAGGGCAACTCCGAGGAGCTGCAGGCCCTGGTGGAGGGGCTGGCCGCGCAGCACAGCGGCTTCTTCTCGGCGGCCTGGCGGGTGGAGCACCCGGCCACCGCCGATGTGCTGGAGGCGATGGGACGGCTGCACCCGGACAAGAAGGTGGCCAAGGAGGCACGGAAGGCGGCCTTCAAGGCGCGGTCCCAGCAGGGCGGTTGAACGTCACTTGAGCCGGTCATGGGGCAGTGCATACGGATTCTTGAACAAGGGTCTCTGAAGTAGACCGCTGTTCAACTCCTGTTCAAGGTGTGGCGAGAGCGTGTGCGCCGAACCGAGGTCCGCCACCCTCCACGGCACTCCCACCGTCTCAGGAGACACACCATGTCGCTCACCCGCAGGGACTTCGCCAGGAAATCCGCGATCACCGGTGCCGGGGTCGCCCTGGCGGGCAGCGTCGGCGCGCTCGCCACCGCCCCGAACGCCCTCGCCGCGACCGACATCGACAGCACCGATGAGGGGCCGGCGCACGGAGGCGAAGGTGGCCACCACGGCGTCGGCTACGGCCCGTTGATCGCCGATCCTGACGGCGTCCTCGCCCTGCCCGCGGGCTTCACGTACGAGATCATCACCTACAGCGGCAAGACCAAGCTGGAGTCCGGCGAGTTCACGCCGTCCAACCACGACGGCACCGCAGCCTTCGACGGCCCCCGCGGCACCACCCTCCTGGTCAACAACCACGAGCTGGCCGGCGCCCGCGCCCAGTGGCCGCACCCGGTCCCGCTCACCGAGGGCCTCGTCTACGACCCGGGGGCCGCCGGCGGCTGCACCGTCGTCGAGGTCCGCCGCGGCGGCGAGGTCGCCGAGTGGGTGGGCATCGCCGGCACCGCCACCAACTGCGCGGGCGGCAGTACCCCCTGGGGTACCTGGCTCACGTGCGAGGAGACCGAGGACAAGGCCGGCCGATACGGCTTCACCAAGGACCACGGCTATGTCTTCGAGGTCGACCCCGAGGACCGCCGGGCCAACCGCGACCCCGAGCCGATCAAGGCCCTCGGCCGCTACGCCCACGAGGCCGTCGTCGTCGACCCCAAGCGCGGCCACCTCTACCTCACCGAGGACGCGGCCGGCCCCAACGGCCTGCTCTACCGCTGGACCCCGCTGGAGGGCTTCCGGCACGGCCGCGGCAGGCTGCGCACCCTCGCCGACGACGCGGGCGCGCTCCAGGCCTTCAAGTGCTTCGACTCCGGCGGCAAGTTCGTGGACGACCTCTCCCGCGCCACGAGGATCGGCACGGTCTACGGCGTCGACTGGGTGGACGTCCCCGACCGCGACGCGAAGACCGTGCCGGTGCGCAAGCAGTTCACCGACGGCCAGATCACCCGCGCCCGCAAGCTGGAGGGCATGTGGTGGGCCGACGGCGGCGCCTACATCGTCTCCTCCTACGCCCGCGCGGAGAGCCCGGTCCAGCACGACGGCCAGGTGTGGTTCTACGACCCGGGGCGCCGCACCCTCACCCTGAAGGTCCTGTTCGGCGTGAACCCCGACCCCGCCGAGGACGGAGCCTTCGACGGCCCGGACAACATCACCGTCTCGCCGTACGGCGGCCTCGTCATCGCCGAGGACGGCGAGGGCGTCCAGCACCTGTTCGGCGCCACCGAGACCGGCCGCACCTACCCCATCGCCCGCAACGAACTCAACATCGGCACCGAAGCGGCCCCGGAATACAGCGAGTTCACCGGCGTCACCTTCTCACCCGACGGGAAGACCCTGTTCGCCAACATCCAGACCCCCGGCATCATGCTCGCGATCACGGGGCCGTGGAAGCGGCAGAAGCGGTAACCGCTGAAGACCACCGGCTTGCCGGGGCCGAGATGCGGCCGGTGCGGGCCGGGTTCGGTATCGGGTCCAAGGAGCGCCTCGGCGGCGAGCCGGCGCTGAACGCCTGCAGTGCCCTGTTCCAGCCCCGGGAGGGCTTGCTCCGCCGGGCTCGCGGTCGACACGACGCATCTGGCCGTAGATCGCACATCCCTACGATCCGTGCGTCTATTCTCACGCTGAGTAGTCAATACGGACGTCACACTCAGCTGAGAAAGGGTCGAACCATGCGCAAGTTTCAACGCGCCGCACTCGTGGCCGCGGTGGTCGCGGGGCTGTCCGGCTACGGCGCCGGCGCCGGCTTCGCCGACGACGACGATGGTCCGCACCAGGTCACCGCGGTGGCTTCCGCCGAGGCCAACGCCGTGGTCGTGGCGGCTCCGCCGCACAAGCATCCGCACCCGGAGGAGGACCACGACCACAACAAGCCGACGGAGCACGAGCACAAGCATCCGGGCGGGAAGCACGACCACAAGGACGAGGGGGCGAAGCCGGGTCACAAGGAGGACGAGCCGAAGCCCGGGCACAAGGACGATGGCGTGAAGCCGGAGCATGAGCACCACCAGACGAAGCCCGGGCACAAGCACCACGGAAAGAAGCACCAGCACAAGCACCACGGGAGGAAGCCCGGGCACAAGCACCACGGGAAGAAGCACCAGCACAAGCACCATGGGAAGAAGCACGAGCACAAGCGTTTCTCCCGCACCTGGGTATCCGTGAGCACCTCGGTTGGGTGAGAGGCCGGATCGTCGGCGCCCGGAGGCCGTGAGGCGCCCGCCGGAAGTCCAGGGGCGGCGGCGGTCGGCGGGCGGGGCCATGATGGCGGTGTGCCCTGTCCTCCGACGCCCGGCCCGGCCGAAGGCCCCGGCCGCCTAGAGTCGGCCCCTACGCCCCGGACCGCCGTGGCCTGGCTTCCCCCGGCCGAACTCTGGCCCGCCATCCAGCGCATCCGCGTCGTACACGACCCGCAGATCCGCCGCTGGCCACCCCATGTGAATCTGGTCTACGGCTTCGTACCGGAAGAGGACTTCCCAGCGGCGCTCCCGCTGTTGGCCGCCGCGGCCGCGGGGTGCGAGCCGTTCGGTATCCGGCTCAGCGGGGTCCATGCCTTCCGTCACCGGTCCTATGCCACTGTGTGGCTCGACCCCGCCGCGGCCGGCGTCGAGCCCTGGACGGAGCTGCGGCGCGCGCTGGCGGAGCCGTTCCCGTACTGCACGGAGCACTTCCCGCGCTTCATCCCGCACCTCTCGCTCGGCCGCACGCGCGCTCCGCGCGTTCTCGCGGCTGAATGCGCCGCCCGGCTCGGCGTGCTGCAGGCGCGGGTGACCGAGATCGAACTGCTCTCGCGCCGCGGTGACGGCCCGATGCGGTCGCGGGCCACGATCAGCCTGGGCACCGGCGACGTGCGCCGCCACCTCGGATCGGACCCGGGGCCGTCCTCGGCGGATGCTCGGTAGGCTGCGGAGAGGATCCCCGGTTGGCAAGGAGTATCTGGATGCCGCAGGTCAGACCCATGCGCGCGGATGCTCGGCGCAACTACGAGCGGCTGCTGAAGGCGGCGGTGGCGGCCTTCGCCGAGCACGGGGAGAACGCGTCGCTCGATGACATCGCCAAGCGTGCGGGCGTCGGCGCGGGCACGCTCTACCGGCACTTTCCGACCCGGCAGGAGCTGCTGGAGGCCGCGTACGTGGACCACTTCCAGGCGCTGGGGGCGCGGGCCGGGGAGCTGGCGCGGGAGTTGTCGCCGGGGGAGGCGCTCATGGCGTGGCTGAACGAGCTGTGTGTGGCCACGATCCAGGTGCGGGGGCTGAAGTCCCTGCTGGGCTCGGCGGTCGCGGATGGTGGTTCGGTCGCGAGGACGGCGTGTGGTGCGTCGGTGCAGGGGGCGGCGGCTCGGCTGGTGGAGGCGGCGCAGCAGGAGGGGGTCCTGCGGGCCGACCTGGAGCCGATCGAGGTGCTGCGGCTGGCGCACGGGGTGGCTACGGCGTCGGAGCTGGCGGACGGCCAAGGGCGGGAGATCCAGCGGTATCTGACGCTGCTGGTGGAGGGACTGCGGCCCCAGCAGGCGGGCGGCTAGTGCCGCCCGCTGCGGCGGGCGGTGGTTTACAGGGCTCTTGCTCCCGGCTCCATCATGTTTCGGACGGTGCGGGCCTTCACGAAGTCGCCCATGGCTGTCATGTCCCACTCGCCGGAGAACTGGCGGATGAGCTTGGCCATCATCACGCCGGTCTGAGGCTCGGCGTGGGTGAGGTCGAAGCGGACCAGTTCCTCGCCGGTGGCGGCGTCCACCAGGCGGCAGTACGCCTTGGCCACCTCCGTGAACTTCTGGCCGGAGAAGGAGTTCACCGTGAAGACCAGGCCGGTGACCTCCTGGGGGAGACGGCCGAGGTCGACCGTGATCACCTCGTCGTCGCCCGCGCCCTCCCCGGTGAGGTTGTCGCCGGAGTGCCTGATCGCGCCGTTCAGGATCGTCAGCTTGCCGAAGTAGCAGCTGTCGATGGGGTTGCGCCGCGGGCCGTAGGCGATGACCGAGGCGTCCAGGTCGATGTCCTTGCCGCGGAACGCGGGCTCCCAGCCGAGCCCCATCCGCACCTGGGAGAGCAGCGGCCGTCCGCCCTTGACCAGGGACACGGTCTGGTTCTTCTGCAGGCTGACCCGGCCCTTGTCCAGATTGATCTTCCCGGCGCCGGGCACCGGGGCGGGCGGCGCCGACGGCACCGGCGGGGCGGGCGGGGTGACCGGGGTCTG
>NZ_CM002285.1:7460393-7503789 GCF_000497445.1 Streptomyces roseochromogenus subsp. oscitans DS 12.976
GACCGGGGTCTGCACGGTGGGCGTCGGCGGAGCCGCCGGCTGCGGCGGGGCGGCGGGCGCTGCGGCCGGCTCCTCCACCGTCACTCCGAAGTCCGTCGCGATGCCGCCCAGGCCGTCGGCATACCCCTGGCCCACCGCGCGGGCCTTCCAGGCGCCGCCCCGGCGGTAGATCTCCACGACGACCAGTGCCGTCTCCGCGCCGAGCTGGGGCGGGGTGAACGTGGCCAGCACGGCGCCGGCGTCCGCGTCGCGGATCGTGGCCGTCGGCTCGATGCCCTGGAAGGTCTGGCCGGCCGCGTCCGGGCTCGCGGTGACCACGATCTTCTCGATGTCCGGCGGGACGGCGGCGGTGTCGACCGTGATCGCGTCCGGCACGGCACCGCCGCCGGACGTGTAGGCCACGCCCGGTCCCGTCGGCTGGTTGTAGAAGATGAAGTCGTCGTCCGAGCGCACCTTGCCGCCGGCGGTGAGCAGCAGGCCCGACACGTCGAGCCGAACCGGAGCGGCGACGTCCACCGTCACGCGCACGGCCGGGAGAGGGATGTTCGAGCCAGGGGTCATAGCTGTCATGCCGGGTGAACGAACGACACCGCTTTACCGTTCCCTTACCCAACCCCCATTCAGCTCAGGGTGCTTACCCCAAGCCGCCTCAGGGTCCCGGCCGAGCCCTGCTCAGGGCACGACCACGATCTTGCGGCCCACCCCGGCCGCGAACTGCTCCAGCGCCTGCGGGTACCGCTCCAGCGGGATCCGGTCGCTGATGAAGACCTCCGGGTCCAGGACCCCGTTCGCGAACAGTTCCGCCGCCCGTTCGAAGCTGTGCAGGACCGCCATCGATCCCGTGATCGTGATCTCCTGGTTGTAGATCCGGTAGGGGTCGATCGTCACCCGCGTCGCGTAGTCGGCCACCCCGAACTGCAGGAACGTACCCGCCTTCGCCACCCGCTCCAGGCCGTCCTGGATCGCTTTCGCGTTGCCGGTCGCGTCCACGACCACGTCCCAGCCCCGCGGCCGGTCCAGCTCGTCCGCGCTGCCCGCCGCGCCCGAGACGCCGAGCCCCCGGGCGGTCTCCAGCCGGGCCGGGTTGATGTCGACCATGTCCACGCTCGCCGCGCCGGTCCGCTTGGCCAGCTCCAGCATCATCAGGCCCATGGTCCCGGAGCCGTAGATCAGCACGTGGGCGCCGAGGCGGGACTGCAGGACGTCGTAGCCGCGTACCGCGCAGGACAGGGGTTCCACGAGGGCCGCGTCCTCGGTGCGCACGTGCTCGGGCAGCTTCACGCAGTTCGCCACGGGGGCGACGGCGTACTGTGCCGCACCGCCCGCCGTCGTCACGCCGATCGCGCCCCATCGCTCGCACATGTTGTTGTGGCCGTCGCGGCAGTATCGGCACTCGTAGCAGTACAGGGAGGGATCGACGGCCACTCGGTCGCCGACCGCGACCTCGGTGACCTGGGTGCCGACCCCGACCACCTCGCCCGCGAACTCGTGTCCCGGGACGATCGGCAGCTTGGGCGCGAACTCGCCCTGGAGGATGTGCAGATCGGTGCCGCACAGGCCGCAGGCGGCCACTTCCACGACGACCTCGCGGGGGCCCGGCGTCGGGTCCGGCACCTCGCTGACGACGGCGCGGCCCACGGACTCGATGACGGCGGCCTTCATTTCACAGCTCCCAACGACAGGCCCTGGACCAGCTTGTCCTGGGCGGCGAACCCCGCGGCGAGCACCGGCAGGGAGACGACGAGCGACGCGGCGCACACCTTGGCCAGGAACAGGCCCTGGCTGGTGATGAAGCCGGTCAGGAAGACGGGGGCGGTCTCGGCGACCACGCCCGTGAGGACTCGGGCGAACAACAGCTCGTTCCAGCTGAAGATGAAGCAGATCAGGCCGGTCGCGGCGATCCCGGGCAGGGCGATGGGGGCGACCACGCGCGCGAGGATCGTCGGCAGCCGGGCACCGTCGATCTGCGCCGCCTCGATCACCGCCACCGGGACCTCGGCGAGGAAGGACTGCATCATCCACACCGCGATCGGCAGGTTCATGGAGGTGTAGAGGATGACCAGGTACCAGATGTTGTCCAGCATCCCGGTGTTCTTCGCGAACAGGTAGATCGGCAGCAGACCGGCGACGACGGGCAGCATCTTCGTGGACAGGAAGAAGAACAGGACGTCCGTCCACTTCTTCACGCGCCGGATCGACAGCGCGTACGCCGCCGGCAGGGCGAGGAGCAGCACGCAGACCGTCGAGAACACCGACGCGACCGCCGAGTTGATCAGCGCCGGCCAGGGGCTCGCGCCGCCGCCCGCGCCGAAGAACTGGCGGTAGCCGTCGAGGGTCAGCGACGCGGCGAAGGAGGGCGGGTTGGTCGCCGCGTCCGCCTCGGAGTGGAAGGACGTCAGCGCCATCCAGGCGATGGGCAGGAAGAAGACGATGCCGACCAGCCAGGCCAGCAGGCCGATGCTCAGGCCCCGGTGCTTCTTGAGAGTTACGGCGATGCCGCTCATGCGCGGGACACCTCCTCGCGGAAGAGGGACGACACCACGCGCAGGGCGAAGGTCGCGATGATGATGGAGCCGATGACCACCAGGACGCCGGCGGCCGAGGCGAGGCCGTTCTCATGGGCCTGGTAGAAGGTCTGGTAGACGGTGTACGGCAGGTTCGCGGTGCCCAGGCCGCCGGACGTGATCGTGAAGACGGCGTCGAAGTTCTGGACGATGTAGATCGAGCCCAGCAGGGCGCCGAGTTCGAGATAGCGGCGCAGGTGCGGGAGGGTCAGATAGCGGAAGACCTGCCATTCGCTGGCGCCGTCCACCCGCGCGGCCTCCATCTGCTCGGGGTCACGGCTCTGCAGACCGGCGAGCAGGATCAGCATCATGAACGGCGTCCACTGCCACACCAGGGCGGCCTCGACCGCCATGAGCGGTGTGTTGGAGATCCAGTCGGGCTGTGGCCCGCCGACGTAGTGCAACAGGCCGTTCAGCAGGCCGTATTCGGGATTGAAGAGCACGTGCTTCCAGAGCAGGGCCGCGGCCACCGGCACCACCAGGAACGGAGCGATGAGCAGGGTGCGTACGACGCCCCGGCCGGCGAACCTGTGATCCAGGAGCAGTGCCAGCGCCAGGCCCAGGACCAGGCTGACCAGCACCACCGTCACCGTGAGCAGCACGGTCGTCCACACCGAGTGGCGCAGGTCCGGGTCGGTCAGCACCTCGCGGTAGTTGTCGAAGCCGGCGAAGTGGCGGGCCTTCGGGTAGAGGG
The DNA here is from genome assembly GCF_000497445.1 of Streptomyces roseochromogenus subsp. oscitans DS 12.976. Classification (NCBI taxonomy): domain Bacteria; kingdom Bacillati; phylum Actinomycetota; class Actinomycetes; order Kitasatosporales; family Streptomycetaceae; genus Streptomyces; species Streptomyces roseochromogenus. The sequence goes on from NZ_CM002285.1 coordinate 7,463,652, forward strand.
AATTCCAGTGGAAGAAGGAAATCACCAGCGTGGCCACGAACGGCAGCTGGGTCACGATGATCATGAAGACGAGGGCGGGCAGGAGGGGGGCCCGGGTGGCCCAGGCGCGCAGACGGGCGGAGGGCTGCCGCGTGGCGCGTAGCGGTGTTGCCGCATAGGGGGCTGTCGTCGCGGTCATCGTCCCTCGTACTCCTTGGAGATCTTCTCGGCGAGTTGCTGGGAGTTCTTCAGGGCCGAGTCGACGGACTGGCGTCCGGCGATGGCCGCACTGATCTCCTGGGAGACCTTGGTGCCGAGGTCGGTGAACTCGGGGATGTCGACGAACTGGATGCCGGGCGCGGGGCGCGGCTGCACACCGGGGTCGCCCGGCCGGGCGCTCTCGATGGCCTGCTTCGTCATGTCCTGGAAGGCGGCCGCCGTCTTGCGGTAGTCGGCGTTCGTGTACGTCGAGGCCCGCTTGCCCGCCGGGACGTTCGACCAGCCGCTGGTCCGGCCGACCAGCTGCTCGTACTCCTTGCTGGACGCCCAGGACACGAATTTCCAGGCCTGGTCAGGATTTCGGGAGGCCTTCTGGATGCCCCAGGCCCAGGTGTAGAGCCAGCCGGAGGCCGGGGTCTTCTCGACGGGCGCTGGGGCGTAACCGAGCTTGCCCTTGACGGGAGAGCCCTGCGCCTCCAGCAGTCCGGCCGCGGAGGTGGCGTCGTACCACATGGCGACCTTGCCCTGGGTCATGTCGTTGAGGCACTCGGCGAAGCCGGACTGGGCGGCGCCGGACTCGCCGTGCCCCCGGACCAGGTCGACATAGAACTTGGTCGCCTTCTCGAACTCGGGGGAGTCGAGGTGGGCCTTCCAGTTCTTGTCGAACCAGGTGCCGCCGAAGGTGTTCACCACCGTGGTCAGCGGCGCCATCAACTCGCCCCAGCCGGGCAGGCCGCGCAGGCAGATGCCCTTCATACCGGGCTGGGCGCCGTCCGCGCGTGCGGCGAGGTCGGCGACCTGCTGCCAGGTGGGGTGGGCCGGCATGGTGAGGCCCTTCGCCGCGAACACGTCCTTGCGGTACATCAGGAACGACGACTCGCCGTAGAACGGCTGGCCGTAGAGCTTGCCGTCGGCGGCGGTCAGGGACTGGCGCATGGGTGCCAGGACGTCCTGCTCGTCGTATGCGGGGTCCTTGGCGACGTACGAGTTCATCTCGTGCAGCCAGCCGTTGCGGGCGTAGATGGGTATCTCGTAGTTGCTCAACGTCGCCACGTCGTACTGGCCGGCCTGGTTGGCGAAGTCCTGGCTGATCTTGTCGCGGACGTCGTTCTCGGGCAGCACCGTGAAGTTGACCTTGATGCCGGTCTCTTGGGTGAAGCGGGGGGCGAGTTTCTGCAGCTCGGTCATCTGGGGGTTGTTGACCATCAGCACGTTGATGGATTTGCCGCCGGAACCGGTCCCGCCTGCACCGACCCAGCAGCCGGAGAGCAGCGGGGCGAGCAGCGTCCCTGCGGCGGCCATGGCGAGCGTGACTCGCGGCCTCCGTCGGCTCTGGGTTCGCATGGATCGCTCCTGGACTTATATGAACATAATGGACATTTTGTCGCTGGGGGTGCCCGTCGAAGCGGACGGGCCGGCCAGTCAGACCCGGATGACCTGCGGGCCCAGCAGGGAGTAGCGGTGGGCCTCGGCGGCCGGGAGCTGGGTGCTCGTCACGATCGCCTCCAAGGCGCTGATGTCGGCGAACCGGCAGAAACTGACCGCGCCGAACTTGGTGTGCACGCCCGCGAAGACGGTACGCCGGGCGGCCCGCATCGCCTGCGCCTTGACCTCGCTGACCGCGGGGTCGGGCGTGGTCAGGCCGTGCTCACGGGAGATGCCGTTGGCACCGATGAAGGCGAGGTCGACGACGAAACCCGAGAGCATCTTCGTCGTCCAGTGGTCGACGGTGGCCAGCGTGCCGGCCCGCACCCGCCCGCCGAGGAGCAGGACCGACATGTTCTCGGCCTCGGCGAGGGAGCCCGCTACCGGCAAGGACGCGGTGACCACGGTCAGCGGCCGGTCGGTCGGCAGGGCCTCGGCGATGAGCTGCGGGGTGAAGCCCTCGTCCACGAAGACCGTCTCGGCGTCCCCGAGCAGCTCGGCCGCGGCGGCCGCGATCCTGCGCTTCTCGGGGACATGGCTGGTGGCCCGGAAGGCGAGCGTCGTCTCGAAGCCGGCGCTCTCCACCGGATAGGCGCCGCCGTGCGTACGACGGACCAGGCCGTGGTCCTCCAGGGCCCGCAGATCGCGCCGGATGGTCTCCTTGGCCACGCCGAGCTGGGCGGCCAGCGCGGTGACGTCGACCGAGCCGGTCGCACGCGCGGCCAGCACGATCGCACGCTGGCGTTCTTCCGCCGTCCGCTCGCTCATGTCGTCACCCACCTTCCCGTGGAGCTGCCCGTTCGGGCTCTTGGGGGAAGTTCTACCGGGGGCGCGCGGCGCTTACCAGGCCTATTGTGAGCCCGATCCTGCCCGCCTGTGTCCGTTTGCGGGGCGGGGTGCCCGCCGCGGACCTGCGGGGTCGTGCGGGGCGGGGTGAGAGCGGGCGCTCCGGATGCCCGGATGCGGCCGCGGGCGGGCCCGTTCGGTGCCCGCCCGCGCGTGTGGGGATGCGTTTTCCGCCGCCCCGGGGTCTACTTCTGGCCGCCCGGGGTTTCGCCCCGGGGTGTCGAGGGGTGCTGGTCGAGGGTCAGTGAGCCGCCCGAGCCCTCAGCGGGTTCCGCGTGTCCGTACGGGCTCTCAGCGGTTCCGTACGGGCTCTCAGCGGTTCAGTACGGCCAGATCGGCGGATCGTTCACGAAGTGCCCGCCGAGGTGGCTGTGCGCCGGGTTCTCCGGGTCCAGCTCGCCCTGCTCGGCGATCAGCTTCTCGGCGTACGGCTCCGAGTCGTCCTGCGGCGCGTAGCCGAGCGCCCGCGCGCTGGTCAGGTCCCACCACAGCCGGGTGTTGGCGGAGGAGCCGTAGACGACGGTGTGGCCGACCCGCTCGGCGGTCAGGGCCGCGTGGAAGAGACGGGCGCCGTCGGCCGGGCTCATCCACACCGAAAGCATGCGCACGCTCGTCGGCTCCGGGAAGCAGGAGCCGATGCGCACGGACACGGTCTCCAGGCCGTGCCTGTCCCAGTACAGCTGGGCGAGGTCCTCGCCGAAGGACTTGGACAGGCCGTAGAAGGTGTCCGGGCGGTGCGGGGTGTCGACCGGGATCAGCGGCTGGCCCGCGCGCGGGGCCGGGGTGTAGCCGACGGCGTGGTTGGAGGAGGCGAAGACGATCCGCGGGACGCCCTCCTGGCGGGCGGCCTCGTAGAGGTTGTAGGTGCCTTCGATGTTGGACTTCAGGATCTTCCCGAAGGGGGCTTCCAGAGAGATGCCCGCGAGGTGCAGGACCGCGTCCACGCCCCGCACGGCCTCGCGCAGCGCCGCCTCGTCACCGAGGTCGGCGGTGATCGCGTCCGGCTCGCCGTCGACGGGGCGCACATCGAACAGGCGCAGTGTGTAGCCGTACCCCGGCAGCAGGGACCGCATCAGGGTGCCGAGCCCGCCGGCGGCGCCGGTGAGCAGAACGGTGCGGGGAGCGGGCATCCTCGGTTCTCCTTGGGTACGACATTGTGCACGGCATTCACATTTATGGACAAGCTAAGGATGGTTGTCGTGCACCGTCAAGTGTGGCGTGGCGTGCGTGAATTCGCTCCCGAGATGCGGATTCGGCTGCTTGACCCGTCGTAAGGGGGCCCCGTAGCGTGGATGCGTTCAGGGATATGGACGTGGATCAGAAGCATGCACCGGTGTGTCTCAAGGGAGAGCCCGTGACGCCAGCCCCTCTCACCGAACGGCTCCGCGATCCGCGCGGGCCGCTCTTCTTCCCCGTCACGGCCTACGGCCCCGACGGCTCGCTCGATCTCGACGTCTACCGCACCCATGTCCGCCAGGGCGTCGCCGCCGGTGCGGCCGCCGTGTTCGCCTGCTGCGGCACCGGGGAGTTCCACGCGCTGCTGCCGGAGGAGTTCGAGGCCTGCGTCCGGGTGGCCGTCGAAGCATCCGACGGACGCGTACCGGTCGTCGCGGGCGCCGGATACGGCACCGCGCTCGCCGTCCGCTACGCGCGTCTGGCCGAGGCGGCCGGCGCCGACGGCCTCCTCGTCATGCCGCCCTACCTCGTCCTCGCCGGCCAGGAGGGCCTGCTGCGGCACTACCGGGAGATCGCCGCGGCCACCGCGCTGCCGGTCATCGTCTACCAGCGCGACAACGCCGTATTCACCCCGCAGACGGTGGTCGCACTCGCCCGCACCGACGGGATCGCCGGCCTCAAGGACGGCCTCGGCGACCTCGACCTGATGCAGCGGATCATCAGTGCCGTACGCACCGAAGTCCCCGGCGACTTCCTGTACTTCAACGGCCTGCCCACCGCCGAGCAGACCCAGCTCGCCTACCACGCCCTCGGCGTCACGCTGTACTCCTCGGCCGTCTTCTGCTTCGCCCCCGAGCTCGCCCTCGCCTACCACCGGGCCCTGACCTCCGGCGACACGGCGACCGTGCGGCGCCTCCTGGACGGCTTCTACCGCCCGTTCGTGGAGCTGCGCGCCCAGGGCCGCGGCTACGCCGTCTCGCTCGTCAAGGCGGGCGTACGGCTGCGCGGCCTGGACGTCGGCGAGGTCAGGCCCCCGCTGGACGAGCCGGCGGAGGACCACGTCAAACAGCTCGCCCAGCTGATCGAGCGGGGATACGCACTGCTGGAGGAGGACGCGTGAGCCAGCGTCTGTACGTCGCTGAGGACGGCGTGTGAGCGAGTGTCCGTACGGCGGGAGGGAGCACACGTGAAGGCGTCGGCGTTCGTCTATCCCTGGGACGTCAACGGGGACCCGGAGGCCCCGGCGCGGATCGCCGGGCTCGGTGTGGAGCAGGTGACGCTCGCCGCCGCCTACCACTCCACCCGCGCCCTGACCCCGCGCCACCCCCGCCACCGCATCGTCACCGCCGAGTACGCGGCCGTCCTCTACCCTCCGGGCGAGCGCTGGGCGGGCCGGGGCCTGAGACCCTGCCCCGCCGGGCGCTGGGCCCCGGGCGACGCCTACGGCGAGGCCGCGCGGGCCCTCGCGGCGGCCGGTCTGGAGGTGCACACCTGGGCCGTCCTCGCCCACAACTCCCGCCTCGGCGCCGAACATCCGCACACCTCGGTCGTCAACGCCTACGGCGACCACTACCCCTGGGCGCCCTGCATCGTGCAGCCCGCCACGCGCGCGTACCTGGTCGACCTGGCCGCCGAGGCCGCCGTACGGCCCGGTGCGCACGGCACCGAGCTGGAGTCCCTCGGCTGGTACGGACTCGCGCATCTGCACGCCCACGACAAGATCTCCGGCGTCGGTCTCGGCGAGGCCGGGCAGTACCTGATGTCCCTGTGCTTCTGCCCGTCCTGCCGCGTCGGGTACGGCGAACAGGACCTGGACGCCGATGAGTTGGCCGCGGCCGTCCGGGCCGCGCTGGAGCCGCTGTGGCGGGGCGCGGCGGGCGACGAGGGCTGGCCGACGGCCGCGAAGCTGCTCGGCGAGGAGACGGCGGCCCGCACGCGCGCGTGGCGCGAGGAAACCGCCGGCACCCTCCAGGAGGAGGCCGTCGCCGCCGTACGCGCCACCGCACCGGCCGGCTTCCAGGTACTGCTGCACGCCGACCCGGTCTCCTACCACTGCGGAGCCAACGTCGGCGTCGACCCCGCCCGCGTCCTCTCCGCCGCCGACGGCGTGGTGGTGCCCTGCGCGGGCGGTACGGCCCTGCTGGCGCCCTTCGCCGAACACGCCCGGGAGGACACGGTGCTGGCCGCCAACTTCACCGTGGTCTCCGGGATGGGCGGCAGCCCCGGCACGCTCGCGGCGGACGCGGCACGCGCGCGTGCGCAGGGCGCGACGGAACTGCGGCTCTATCACGCCGGGTTGGCGTCGGACCCGGATCTGGCAGCGGTACGTGAGGCGCTGTCGGCGCGCTGAGCGAGCGCGGTGGCCGCCAGGAGCAGCGCGAGGCCGTAGAGCGGCAACAGCAGCGCCGGTGAGGCCAGTTCGATCAGGCCCGCCCCGACGGTCAGTCCGATGACGTTGGGCATGAAGACCAGAGTGTTCGCGGTGGCCGTCGCCCGGCCCAGCAGCGGGCCGGGCGTCTGCTGCTGGACGGCGGTGAACGTCGCGACGAGCACACAGGGCAGGCCCAGACCGATCGCCACGGCGGACGCGAGGGCCACCGCGTCCGACGGCACCGCCCGCGCGGCCACCGCGACCGCCGTCAGCGCGATCCCCACCGCCCCGAACCGGCGCCCGCCCAGCCGCCGTAGCGCGACCCCGGAGACGAGCCCGGCCGTCACCGAACCGGTGCCCTGAAAGGCGTACAGCACGCCGGTATAGGCGGGGGAGTGACCGAGGCGGTCCACCACGGCGTACACCGTCGTGCTGCTCAGCGAGGCGAGGAGCATCGTCGTACCCCCGGCTTGGACCAGTGGGCGCAGCCCGGGGTGACCCCACAGATGCCGGACGCCCTCGGCGGTCTGCTTCCGCCAGCCGCCGCCGGACCGGTCGGGCCGCTCCTCGTGCACCCGCAGCAGGGCGCACAGTCCGGCGGCGAGCACGAAGGTGACCGCGTCCAGACCGGCGACCGCCGGTCCGCCGAAGGCCGCGTACAGGCCTGCCCCGGTCAGCGGAGCGACGAGCTTCATGCCCTCGGTGACGGTCATCCGCAGCCCGTTGAAGTCGCCGCGGAGGTCGCCCGGGACGGCGGAGGTGACCAGGGCCGACTCGGCGGCGTCCCCGACCACGCCGACCGTGCCGTACAGGAGCAGGACGGTGAACAGCAGCCACAGTCCGCCGGGCGAGTGGACGGTGAAGAGTGTCGGGAGTACGGCGGCCAGAGCCAGGTTCAGGACGATGAGGAGGGGTTTGCGGCGCACGCGGTCGGCGAGCGTGCCCAGCGCCGGACCCGCCAGGGTGGGCGCCCACGCGGCGACGAAGCACAGGGCGGGCAGGCCGTCGGACCCGGTGAGGTCCTTGACCCACACGCCCGCCGCCAGTGACAGCGAGGAGGTACCGAAGGCCGACACCACCAGGCTCGTGAGATACAGCCCCGCGTTGCGGTCCCGCAGCACGCGCAGCAGCGTCCAGGAAGTCGTCATGCCTGCTCATCGTGGGTCTAAGGCGGGCCCGGTCGGATCGGCAAGGTGCCTTACGCGGGTCCTGCCCCTGACGGCGGCGATCCGTCGGAACCTGTCAGTAATGCCCCTGGGGCGTGCTCCGGCCCCGACCTGCTGTCGGCGCCACCCGCTACCTCGCGCCGATCCTGACCGGTCCCGTCCACGTCCTCCTCATGTCCCTCATCCCGGAACCGCACCGGCGCCGGCCCGGACTCCTGGGCCCGGATCGGCGTCGGCCGGCTGCCGCACACCGCGGGGGACGTCGTGCACCACCTCAAGGGTCATCCGGTCATCCCGTTCGCCCCGACTCCTCGTTCGGCTGCGCGGCACCGATGAGTTTCGGCGGGCCGGCCGGTCAGTCCTTCGTACGAGGAGCGCAACCGTCAAGGAGTGAGACATGACCATGGTCGACCTCGGCCCGCAGACCCGGATCGTGGCGCGGCTCGCCGAGTCCGTGACCGACGACCGGCTGACCGGCCCCACCCCGTGTCCGGAGTGCGCGGTGCGGAACCTGCTGGGCCATATCCAGATGCTGTCCGTGGCGTTCCGTGACGCCGCCCGCAAGGACCTCGGTACGACGACCGACACCAACCCGACCGCCGCCGTCCCGGACATCGGCCCCGGCTGGCGCGAGGAACTGCCCAAGGCCCTCGACGAACTCGCCGACGCCTGGCGCGCCCCGGAGGCCTGGACCGGGATGACCCGCGCGGGCGGCGTGGATCTGCCGGGCGAGGTCGCCGGCGCCGTCGTCGCCGACGAACTGGTCATCCACGGCTGGGACTTGGCCCGCGCCACCGGCCTGCCCTACGCCCCCGACCCCGTCGCCCTCGACTCGGCTCTCGTCTTCCTCCAGGCCGCGGCAGACGACCCGAACCGAGGCAACGGCCTCTTCGGCCCGGTCGTCCCGGTCCCGGAGAACGCGCCCCTGCTGGACCGGGCGGTCGGCCTGAGCGGCCGGGATCCGGGGTGGCGCCCTTAGGACAGCTTCCACCTTCGCCGCGTTGCGACGGCACACGGGCCCGCGTATCACCGCGATGTGGATCTCCGCTCTGTACGCGGGTCCGCCCGAAACTCACTTCCTTTGTCAGAAGCATTGACCAAAGGCGGGCCCCCTCCTACCTTCAACGCGTCGTACTTCGTACGTCATATATGAGACGCGATATGTGAGATCCGAGAGGGCCGCATGACCCCTGTGCCCACCCCGATCCCGTCCCGCACACAGTTCGTGCTGGACGCCATCAAACACCGCATCCTGACTGGGCAGTTGACGCCAGGTCAGGCCCTGGTCGAGACGGAGCTGGCCGCGCAGTTCGGGGTGTCCAAGACTCCGGTGCGGGAGGCGCTGAAGACCCTCGCAGGGACCGGGCTCGTCGTGATGAGCCAGTACAAGGGCGTCACGGTGCGCATGGTGGACGCGGACATGGCGCGCGAGGTCTACGACGTACGGCTGCTGCTGGAGCCCGAGGCGCTGAGAAGGGCCGTCAGGCGAGGCGCGTCCCTGGCTGACGCGCGCGACGCGCTGACCCGGGCCGACGCCGCCACCGACACCGCCGAACGCTCCCTCGCCAACCGGGAGTTTCACCGCTCCCTGTACCTGCCCTGCGGCAACCCGCTGCTCGGCCGGATGCTCGACGAGGTCCGTGACCAGGCCGCCCTGGTCTCCGCCGTCGCCTGGGCCGCCGACCCCTCCTGGGAGCGGGAGGCCGCCGAGCACCGGGAGATCCTGCGGCTCGCACTCGACGGCGACGCCGACGGCGCCGCCCTCGCCCTGCACGCCCACATCGCGTCCTTCGTGCAGCGGGCTTTCCCCTCGGCCACCGAGGTCGCCGAGGCAACCGAGGCCGCCGGGAACGCCAAGGACCCCGAGGGCGCAGTCCCCCACGCGGAGAAGGGTCATCGATGAGCAGCGTGACGTTCGAGACCCAACGGACGGCCCTGGCCGATGTGGTGGCCATCCCGGTGACACCCTTCGCCGCGGACGGCTCCGTCGACACCGGCGCCCACCGGGCCCTGCTGCGTCGCCTGCTCGGCGGCGGGATCCGGACCCTCGCTCCGAACGGCAACACCGGCGAGTTCTACGCGCTCACCCCCGAAGAGCGCGGCCTGGTCACCGAGTTGACGATGGACGAGGCCGGTGACCGCTCGGTGATCCTCGTCGGCGTCGGCCACGACCTGCCCACCGCCATCGCCTCCGCCCGGCACGCCCGCGACCTCGGTGCCCCGATGGTCATGGTCCACCAGCCCGTGCACCCGTATGTCTCGGCGGCCGGCTGGGTCGACTACCACCGCGCCATCGCCGAGTCCGTGCCCGAGCTGGGAGTGGTGCCCTACATCCGCGACGCCCGGCTGCCCGGCGCCCGGCTCGCCGAACTCGCCGGCCACTGCCCCAACGTCATCGGGGTCAAATACGCCGTGCCCGACGCCGCCCGCTTCGCCGCCTTCGCCCGCGACGCCGGCCTCGACCGCTTCGTCTGGGTCGCCGGTCTCGCCGAGCCGTACGCCCCGTCCTACTTCTCGGCGGGCGCCACCGGCTTCACCTCCGGGCTCGCGAACGTCGCCCCCGCCGTCTCGCTGAACATGGCGGAAGCGCTTCGATCCGGCGACTACCCGGCCGCCATGAAGGTGTGGGAGCAGATCCGCCGCTTCGAGGAACTCCGCGCCGCCCACGGCTCCGCCAACAACGTCACCGTCGTCAAGGAAGCCCTCGCCGCGCTCGGCCTGTGCCGCCGCGACGTCCGCCCGCCTAGCCGGCCGCTGCCCGAGGACGAGCGCGCCGAGGTCGCCGCCATCGCCACCGGATGGTCGATATGAAGCGCCCGGAGGAACTCAGAAGCCATCAGTGGTACGGCACCGACGGCCTGCGCTCCTTCAGCCACCGCGCCCGCACCCGCCAGCTCGGCTATCTCCCCGAGGAGCACGCAGGCAAGCCGGTCGTCGCGATCCTCAACACCTGGTCGGACATCAACCCCTGCCATGTCCACCTGCGCGACCGCGCCCAGGCCGTGAAGCGCGGGGTGTGGCAGGCGGGCGGCTTCCCGCTGGAGTTCCCGGTCTCCACCCTCAGCGAGACCTTCCAGAAGCCGACCCCGATGCTCTACCGCAACCTCCTCGCGATGGAGACCGAGGAACTGCTGCGGTCCTACCCCGTCGACGGCGCGGTGCTGATGGGCGGCTGCGATAAGTCGACCCCGGCGCTGCTCATGGGCGCCGCCTCCGTGGACCTGCCCACCGTCTTCGTGCCGGCCGGGCCCATGCTGCCGGGCCACTGGCGCGGCGAGGTGCTCGGCTCCGGCACCGACATGTGGAAGTACTGGGACGACAAGCGCGCGGGCCTCGTCGGCGACTGCGAGATGGCCGGGCTGGAGAGCGGCCTGGCCCGCTCGCCCGGCCACTGCATGACCATGGGTACGGCGTCCACGCTGACGGCCGCCGCCGAGGCGCTCGGCGTGACCGTGCCGGGCGCGTCCAGCATCCCGGCGGTCGACTCGGGACACGACCGGATGGCCGCCAAGGCGGGCCTGGCGATCGTCGAACTGGTCTGCAGGGACCGGAAGTTGAGCGATATCCTCACCCGCGAGGCCTTCACGGACGCCGTCACCACCGTCCTCGGCCTCGGCGGCTCCACCAACGCCGTGATCCATCTGATCGCCATGGCGGGCCGCGCCGGCGTGCGGCTCACCCTGGACGACTTCGACCGCATCGCCCGGACCGTGCCCGTCCTCGCCAATGTCCGCCCCGGCGGACAGCGGTACCTGATGGAGGACTTCCACTTCGCGGGCGGCCTGCCCGGCTTCCTGTCCCGGATCACCGACCTGCTCCATCTGGACCGGCCGACGGTGTCGTACGATACCCTGCGCGAGCAGCTGGACGGCGCGCGGGTGCACGACGACGACGTCATCCGCCCCCGCGACAACCCGGTCGCGAGCGAGGGCGGGGTCGCGGTGCTGCGCGGAAACCTCTGCCCGGACGGCGCAGTCATCAAGCACATCGCCGCCGAGCCCCGCCTGCTCAAGCACACCGGCCCGGCCGTCGTCTTCGACGACTACAAGACCATGCAGCGCACCATCAACGACCCCGCGCTCGGCATCACGGCCGACAGCGTGCTGGTGCTGCGGGGCGCCGGGCCCAAGGGCGGCCCCGGCATGCCCGAGTACGGCATGCTCCCCATCCCGGACCACCTGCTGCAGCAGGGCGTGCGGGACATGGTCCGGATCTCCGACGCCCGGATGAGCGGCACGAGTTACGGTGCCTGTGTGCTGCACGTGGCCCCGGAGTCGTACGTCGGCGGCCCGCTGGCGCTCGTCCGGACCGGGGATCTCATCACCCTGGACATCGACGCCCGCAGCCTCCATCTCCACGTGGACGACGCTGAGTTGGCCCTGCGCAGGTCCCGGTGGACGCCCCCGTCCGCCCGGCACGAACGTGGCTACGGCGTCCTCTACAACGGGCAGATCACCCAGGCCGACACCGGCTGCGACTTCGAGTTCCTCGCCCGGCCCGGCAAGGTGCCGGACCCGTACGCGGGCTGAATCGCGGACACGTCAACTGTCTTTCCTGCGGCGGTCGTTGCCGATCTCTGGCGAGGCGTGCTGTCGTCTTCTGGCAACGGTGTCACGGTCGCCCACGTACAGCGGCCTGGCCAGCAAGGGCTCGAACGTGATGTCGGCCGGCAGCAACTGGGACTCCGGCATCTCCGCCCCGTCCTTCGTCTCCACGGACGCGACCACGACGTACAACGCCGCAAACCGGACGGCTCCCTGCCGGCCACGACGTTCCTGACGACGGGAAGCGCAACGATCGGCGCGACGATGAACTGACCGCCTGTGTCAAAAAGCGTATCAATCGGATAACAGCACTCGCAGACACCGGTGTTATGCGCGTAGACAGTCTCTGACCTGGTACATCACTCTCATCCACCAGATCCGGAGAATCCATGCGGAAGTCCCACAGAGTCGTCGCCGCCGGTGCCGCCTGCGCTCTTGCCGGCGTCGCGCTGTACAGCGCGGGCGCGGCCACCGCCGGGCAGTCGACGGCGAACTCCACCCACGAGCCCTACAACATGGGGCAGTTGGTGAAGGACATTGACACCTACTACGGCACGACCGCCGACGGCAACGGCGTCTACCAGGCGTCCCCGGACAGCCCGTACGCCAAGGACCTGACGCAGCTCGACGCCGACGCCAAGCGGTATATCGACAAGGCGGCCCGCAAAGCGCACCGTCACGGCGAGAAGCCGGCCGTCATGTTCGACATCGACGACACGCTGCTGCTCAGCCTCGACTACGAGAAGCGCTACAACTACACGTACAACCCCACCACGTGGAACGACTACGTGAACCGCGCCGACCGGCCTGCCGTCTTCGGCAGTCCCGAGCTGGTGCGGTACGCCGAGTCCAAGGGCGTCGAGGTCTTCTACAACTCGGGTCTGTCGGAGGCGCAGCGCGCCGCCGCCGTCGCCAACCTGAAGAAGGTCGGCGCCGATGTGAACCTCGACGCCGACCACATGTTCCTCAAGGACAAGGCCAACCCGCCGGCCTACCTGAGCGACTGCGCCACCCCGGGCACCTGGAACTGCACGACCGTCCAGTACAAGTCCGGCACCCGCCAGCACATCGAGGACGACCTCGGGTACGAGATCATCGCCAACTTCGGCGACCAGTACTCGGACCTCAATGGCGGCTACGCCGACCGCACGTACAAGATCCCGAACCCGACGTACTTCGTCTCCTGACGACCCGGCGGGGCCCGGCCGTCATCCGTAGGCCCTGAGCGGGGGCCGGAAGACGGTCGGGCCCTGAGCCGCCGTCCGAGTTGCCCAGAAGGCGTTGCTGTGCGGGTCCACCGGGCCGTCGGACCACAGCGGTCCGTCCTGGCCGCCATGTGCCACGGGCGGCCGTGCGGAGCTCAGCGGTGTCCCGGGCGGTGGGGAACTCGGGGTGCGGGACGGCGCGTTGCGCCGGTGCTGGGTGCCGGTGCGGCCGTGTGCGCCGGCGGTGGTGTCGTCGCGGCCGGCGACGGGGTGGGCGTCGGGGAGGCCGCGACCGTCTGCTGGGCCGGCTGGTCGCCGCGGACCGCGGAGGCCACCGCGTACCCGGCGACCGCGAGTACCCCGGCCACCGCCGCGGTGGCGCCGACGACCCGCACCCAGCCACACCGGTCGACGCGTGGCTCCGTGGCCGGGCCGGGACGGTGGCGCGGCCATGCCGCGTTCCACGCGGGCCAGGATGCGCGCGCGGTCGGGTTCGTGGGCCTCGGCTGCCTCGTGCAGCCGGGCGCGCAGCTCGTCGTGCACGCCCTGCCGCCTCATCGGTTCCTTCCTCCGCTCTCGCCGCCCCGGGCGGCCATCGCCGCGTGCACCCGGTCCCAGCGGTGCCACAGTGCCGGCAGTGCGTCCGCCGCCAAGTCGTCGGCGGTGTCCGCCTCACCGGTCAACAGGTGGGCCAGACAGGCGAGTTCGGCGTGGTGCTGTTCGAAGAAGGCGGGGAATTCCACGGAGGCGGCGTCGTCGACGACTGTGCCCACGAGTGACCTCTTCTCGGTGCAGCTCTGCGAGTGTCTGTACGGGGAGTCGGACAACGTATGGCTGACCGAACCCGAATCCGTAACACGCAGGTGACCTGAAACGGGTTCGACAAGGGAACAATCCAGCCAGCATCCGCCCGCCGATCATCAGATGACGAGGAGTGAGACCATGTCAGTGGACCGGTATTTCAGGATATCCGAGCGGGGATCCACGGTTGGCCGGGAGATACGCGGCGGCGTCGCCACGTTCTTCACCATGGCCTACATCCTTGTCCTGAATCCGATCATCCTGGGCAGCGCCAAGGACAAGTACGGACACTCCCTCGACACCGGCCAACTGGTCACCGCCACCGCGCTGGTGGCCTGTGTGATGACGATCGTCATGGGCGTCGGCGGCAATCTCCCGCTCGCGATCGCCGCCGGCCTCGGCCTCAACGCCGTCGTCGCCTTCCAGCTGGCACCACTGATGAGCTGGCCCGACGCGATGGGTCTGGTGGTCCTGGAGGGCCTGATCATCTGTCTGCTGGTGCTCACCGGGCTCCGAAAAGCGATCATGAACGCGATCCCGCATCAGCTGAAGCAGGCCATCGGCGTCGGCATCGGCCTGTTCATCGCGTTCATCGGCTTCGTCGACGCCGGATTCGTCAGCCGTGTCCCCGACGCCGCGAACACCACCGTGCCCGTGCAGCTGGGCGCCGTCGGACGGCTCACCGGCTGGCCCGTGCTCGTGTTCTGTCTCGGCGTGCTCCTCACCATCGCGCTGCTCGCGCGGAAGGTGAAGGGCGCGATCCTCATCAGCATCGTGACGATGACCGTCGTCGCGATCGTCATCAACGCCGTCGCCGGCATCAAGAGCTGGGGCCTGACCACGCCCAAGGTGCCCGACAAGATCGTGGCCGCACCGGACTTCGGGCTCATCGGTCACTTCAGCCTGTTCGGCGGCTTCGCCAAGGCCGGCGTCCTCACCGCCGTCCTGCTGGTCTTCACTCTGATCCTGTCCGACTTCTTCGACGCCATGGGCACGATCGTCGGCATCAGCGCGGAGGCCGGGCTGCTGGACGAGAAGGGGCAGGTGCCCGGCATCGGCCGCGTGCTGTTCATCGACGGCGCCGCGGCCGTCGCCGGCGGGCTCGGCTCCGCCTCCTCCAACACCGCCTATATCGAGTCCGCGGCCGGCGTCGGCGAGGGCGCCCGCACCGGCCTCGCCAACCTCGTCACCGGCGGCCTGTTCGGCCTCGCCCTCTTCCTCACCCCGCTGCTCACCATCGTCCCGCTCCAGGCGGCGGCGCCCGCGCTGATCGCCGTCGGCTTCCTGATGATGGCCCACGTCAAGCACATCGACTGGGACCGGTACGAGATCGCCATCCCGGCGTTCGTGACCATCGCGGTGATGCCGTTCACGTACTCCATCACCGATGGCATCGGCGCCGGGTTCGTGTCCTACGCGCTCATCAAGACGGTGCTGGGGAAGGCGCGGGACGTCGACTGGCTGTTGTGGGGGGTCTCGGTGCTGTTCCTCGTGTACTTCGCGATCGACCCGGTGGAGCAGGCTCTCGGGGTGAAGTGAGGGGCCGCCTACTTCAGTGCCGCTTGCATCATCGCCTTGGCCACCGGCGCCGCCAAGCCGTTGCCGCTGACCTCCGACCGCGCCGCGTCCGACTGTTCCACCATCACCGCCACGGCGACCTCCTTGCCGTTGCTGCCGGACTTGGCGAAGGACGTGAACCAGGCGTACGGCGTCTTGCTGTTGTTCTCGCCGTGCTGGGCGGTGCCGGTCTTGCCGCCGACGGTGGCCCCGTCGATCAGCGCGTTCGTGCCCGTGCCGTCCTTGACCACCGTCTCCATCGCCGACTGGAGCTGCTCGGCGGTGGAGGAGCTGACGATCTCCTTGCTGTCCGTGCTGTCGTCGTAGTTCTGCAGCACATCACCGCCACTGTCGGTGATCTGCGACACCATATGCGGCGAGACCAGCTTGCCGCCGTTGGCTATGGCCGCGGACACCATGGCCATCTGCAGCGGGGTCGCCGTGACGTCGAACTGGCCGATGCCCGACAGCGCGGTCTGCGCCTTGTCCATGCCGGAGGGGTACACGCTGGCGTAGGCCCGCACCGGCACGTCCTGCTGGTCGTTGTTGAAGCCGAACTTCTCGGCCATGGCCTTCACCTTGTCCTGGCCGAGCTGGACGGCCATATGGCCGAAGACGTTGTTGCAGGAGTACCGCAGGGCCGTGCGGATCGAGGCGTTCTTGCACGGCGCCGACCTGTTCTCGTTCTCCAGCGGGCGCGTCGTACCCGGCATGATGTACGGGTCGGGGCTGTCGGTGGGGTCGTCCACGTTCTTGTACAGCCCGTTCTCCAGTGCGGCCGCCGCCACGACCAGCTTGAACGTCGAACCCGGCGGCAGCGGCTGGCGCAGCGCGCGGTTGGTGAGCGGCTTGTCCTTGTCCGCGTTGAGCTGCTTCCAGGCGCTCCCGGCGGTGTTGGCGTCGGTGAGCGAGGACGGGTCGTACGACGGCGTGGACACCACCGCGAGGAGCTTGCCGGTCTTCGGGTCGATCGCGACGGCCGCGCCCTTCTTGTCGCCGAGCGCGCGATAGGCAGCCTTCTGTACGTCCGGGTCGATCGTGGTGAGGACGTTGCCCGGGCCGGAGCGCTTGCCGGTGAGCGTGTCCATCACGTTCTTCAGCCGGTTGTCCGTGCCGTTCAGCAGTTCCTTGTAGACGCCCTCCAGCTGGGTGGGGGCATAGGCCTGCGAGGCGTAGCCCGTCACCGCGGCGTAGAGCCTGCCGTCCGTGTACGTCCGCTTGTACGCGAGGTCGCTCCCTGTCGTCCGCGTGGAGCCGGTGACCGCGTTTCCGGCCACGATGATGTTCCCGAGCGGCTGCGAGTACGTCTGGATCGCGTTCCGCCGGTTGTCGTTGTCGTCCGCCAGGGCCTTGCCGTCGTAGAACTGCACCCAGGTCGCCCTGACCAGCAGAGCGAGCACGAGCAGCAGCGCGAAGACGGACGCCCGCCTGATCGTCTTGTTCATCCCGCTGGAAAGACGTTCGAGAGGGGCCTGATCGTTCCCGTACGCCCCGTTTTCTCATCGTGCGTTCAGGAAACCGGCCTCGTACGCGGCGATCACCGCCTGGGTGCGGTCCCGGGCGCCGGTCTTCGCGAGGACGGCCGCCACGTGCGACTTCACGGTCGCGGGGCCCACGTCCAGGCGGCGGGCGATCTCGGCGTTGGTCAGTCCGTCGGCCATGTGCCGCAGCACATCGCGCTCGCGTCCGGTGAGCTTGCTGACCCAGGGCGCGGACGGGGCGGTCCGGCGCGCGTGTTCGGCCGCGAGAGCGCGTACGGCCGACGGGAAGAGCAGGCTGTCGGTGCGCGCCACCAGCCTTACCGCCTGCACCAGGGTGTCGGCGTCGGCCCGCTTCAGCAGGAAGCCGGCGGCGCCGGCACGCAGCGCGTCGTACACGTAGGAGTCGTTCTCGAAGGTGGTCACGACCACGATCCGCGGCGGGTGCTCCAGGGTGCCGACGATCTGTTCGGTGGCCCGGATGCCGTCGATCTCCGGCATGCGGACGTCCATGAGCACGACGTCGGGCCGCAGCTCCCGGACCACCGACACGGCCTCGGCGCCGGTCGTCGCCTCGCCGGCCACCTCCAGGTCCGGTTCGGCGGAGAGGATGGCGCGCAGGGCCGTGCGGACCATGCGCTCGTCGTCGGCGAGGACGATCCGGAGGGCGAGCTGGGTCATGCGGAGCCTTTCGGGAGCGGTCGGGGACGTGCGTCGGCCGCGGTCGCGGGCGGGGCGGTCGTCCTGGGCGTGGTCAGGGGCAGCCGTACGGACAGACGCCAGGCGTCCCCCGACGGGCCCGCCTGAGCCGTGCCGCCCAGCAGCCGCACTCGGTCGGCGACGCCCCGCAGGCCGTGCCCGCCGCCGGGGCGCGGCACCCGGGCGGTGCCCAGGACGTTCTCGACGGTGATCTCCAGATGCCCGTCCGCGGTGGCGATACGGACCGCGACCGGTGTGCCGGCGTGCTTCAGGGCGTTGCTCAGGCCCTCCTGCACGATCCGGTAGGCCTCCCGGGAGACCAGCGGGGGCAGCGCCGCGGGGTCGGTGGCGACGGTGGCCGTCACGGGCTGCCCGGCGGCCCGGGTACGGCGCAGCAGCCCGTCCAGGTCGGTCGCGAGGGTCGGCGCGGGTGCGGTGCCCGGCGCGTCCCCGTCGCGCAACACGCCCAGCACGGCATCCAGTTCGCCGACGGTGCGCCGGGTGGTCTCCTCGATGGCGGCGAGCGCCTCGCGGACGAACTCCGGGTCGCTGCCGAGGACCCGGCGGGCCGCGCTCGCCTGGAGGGTGACGGCGCTCAGGGCATGGCCGACGGAGTCGTGCAGCTCGCGGGCGAGCCGGTTGCGTACGGCGAGGTCGGCGGCGCGGGCCTCGGCGGCGGCCAGCCGGTCCTCGGGGGTGGGTCCGAGCAGCGCCGGTGCCCAGCGGGCCAGCAGGGCTCCGCAGCCCGCGGCACACGTGGCGAGCGCGAGCAGTATGGCCAGTCCCGCGACCGGGCTGAGCGCCAACGCCCAGCCGTGGCCCAGGACTCCGGGCAGGGCGAGCGGGGAGTGGCGCAGCCCGGCGAACAGGGGCAGCACCATCAGGGCGACCGCGAACGGGGGCACCGCCAGCGACATCCCCGCGATGATCCCGCCGAATCCGAGATGCAGCGTGAACCAGGCGGCCGTACGGGCCCGTTCGGCCCGGGTGCCGGCCGGGCCGTGGGCGAGGGCGTCCCCGTCGATCCCGCACAGGGCGCGCACGGCGGCGGACTCCAGCGGCCGGGTCAGCGGGAACAGCGAGGTGGCGGTGGCGATCGGCAACCCGACGGCGAACGACCCGAGTTGGAGGGGCAGGGACTGGAAGACGTCGTTCACTCCGGTGAGCGGCCCGACGATCAGCGAGCCGACCAGGACGTACGGCATGGCGAGCGCGCCGCCGAGGATCAGATGCACCCACCGGCGTCGCGCCCGCCCGCCGAAGAGCAGCCTCAACGCCTCGCGCACCGTGGGTCCTTGACGGATCGGTCCGCGAAGAAGCGGGTGGCGAGGGCAGCCACGAGCAAGCCGGTGATCACCTGCCCAGCGTAGGTGAGAGTCAGCACCGGTGTCGGACGATCGGCGGCGTCCGGCGCGGTGACGAGGGCGCCGAGAGCCATCCAGGCGCCCCAGCAGGCGGCCGCGCCGGAGCCGGTCAAGGCCAGGGCGAGCGGCACGGCGACCGGCAGCGCACCGGCGCGGGGCAGCGCGAGCTGCCAGACGCCGAGTACGGCGGCGGCCAGGGAGACGGCCATCAGCGTGTCCATCAGCCGGCCTCCGGGGTGGCCCGGGCTCAGCCCCGCCGTGCCGCCGCAGGCCCACAGCAGTCTGGTGCCGGCCGGGAACAGCGCGAGCGCCGTCACCGTCACCGCCGGTCCCCACCCGCCGGCCGAGGTGCCGCTCCGCGCCATCTCCCGCACCCGTCCCCGCCACAGGTGCCCCCACCGGTCACGGGCGTACGCGGCGAACAGCGCCCCGAGGGCCAGACCCTGCACGATGAACCCGCCGTACACCACGTCGAACACCCAACCGGCCAGGAACGGCTTGTCCCCGCCGCCGTCCCCGCCGTCCCCGTGGACGGCGTGGAGCACCAACTGCACCGGGAATCCGGCCATGATCGGCGCGAGCAGACCGGTGGCGATCCACATCGGCACGGCCAGCAGCCAGGCGGGCACCCGCCGCCCCCACGGACGGGTCAGCAGCAGCGCCAGCACGACGACGGCCGCGTCCATCAGCACGGTGAGCCCATTGGCGACGATCATGGTCACCCGGTGCGCCAGCAACGGGCTCCCGTCCGGGATCCCGGCGTGACTCCCGGCGATCCAGGCGACCTTGAGGGAGAGATACGGCAGGCAGGCGGCGACGGCCACGAGGCGCAGCAGCCGGCGCCGTGCGGAGACGCCGGCGGCGGCCGGGGCGAGAGCGGTCGAGTGCGTCATGCCTCAACGCTCCCGCGCGGAGCCGGGAGTTCACTTCCTGCCCACCGACGATCCGCCTCCGCCGGACGGGGGAGACGCCGGGCGCCGGGGCGGACGCGGCACCCGGCGTGATGCGTGGTGCCGTGCCTACAGCCGGCGCGTCGCCAGCGTCAGCCGGTCGCGGGCGTCGAACAGGGCGTCCTTGATCGTCTGTTCATGGGCGGGCGTCAGCCGGGCCACCGGCACCGAGCAGCTGATCGCGTCCCGGGCCGGGGTGCGGTACGGGATCGCCACGCCGAAGCAGCGCAGCCCCAGCGTGTTCTCCTCACGGTCGACGGCGAAGCCCTGCTCCCGCACCTGGTGCAGCTCCTCGATGAGCCTCTCCCGGTCGGTGATGGTGTTCTCGGTCAGCGCGGGCAGTGTCTCCGGCAGCAGCTTGCGCACCTGCTCGTCGCTGTACGTGGCGAGGATCGACTTGCCGAGCGAGGTGGAGTGGGCCGGCAGCCGGCGCCCCACCCGGGTGAAGGGGCGCAGATAGTGCTGGGACTGGCGGGTGGCCAGATAGACGACGTTGGTGCCGTCGAGCCGGGCCAGGTGGATGGTCTCCGTGGTGTCGTCCGAGAGCCGGTCCAGGGTGGGCCGCGCGGCGGCCACCACCTCGTCGCCGTCGATGTACGACGTGCCGACCAGCAGCGCCCGCACCCCGATGCCGTACCGCGTGCCGGTCGCGTCCGTCTCCACCCAGCCCAGCTCCACGAGGGTGCGCAGCAGCATGTACAGGCTGGACTTGGGGTACCCGACGGCCTCCTGTACGGCCGCAAGGGAGTGCATACCGGGCCGGCCGGCGAAGTACTCCAGCAGCTCAACGGTCCGCACCGCGGACTTGACCTGCGCTCCGCCCCCTGCGTCGGCTGCCGTCATCGCCCTTGACCCCTTCGTTCGCCTCGTTCGACGAGGACCCTGGATATTTGAGGACCCAGATATGTAGTCTCCGAGCAGCATTCATCATCAGAGACAGTGTTCAGTATATCGAACGCGGCTGATGGGTGACCCAGTAGTGCGGCCTTGTCTGGAGGGGACCCGCGGTGACAGCAGCACCAGTCTGGAGTGTCGACCCGCGTACCGGGAAGCAGCGGGAGCAGGTTGCGGTGGAGGCCACAGCCCAGGAGGTGGACGCCGCGGTCCGGGCGGCGCACGCCGCGCGCGGCGCCCTCGCCGACCGTGCGGTGCGCTCCGCCTTCCTGCGCACGGCCGCCGCGGGCCTGGACGCGGCCAGGGACGGCCTGATCGAGACCGCCGACGCCGAGACGGCCCTCGGCCCGGTCCGGCTGACCGGCGAACTGGCCCGGACCGGATACCAGTTGCGTGCCTTCGCCGACATCGTCGACGAGGGCGCCTTCCTCGACGTCATCGTCAACCACCCCGACGACACCGCGACCCCGCCCATCCCTGACCTGCGCCGCTACAAGGTCCCGCTGGGCGTCGTCGCCGTCTACTCCGCCTCCAACTTCCCCTTCGCCTTCTCCGTCGCCGGCGGCGACACCGCGAGCGCGCTGGCCGCGGGCTGTCCGGTCGTGGTCAAGGCCCATCCCGACCACCCGGCCCTGTCCGAGCTGGTCGCCGAGGTGCTGCGCCGGGCCGCCGCCGAGCACGGCATCCCCGAGGGCGTCGTCGGCCTCGTGCACGGCTTCGAGGCGGGCATCGAGCTGATCAGGCACCCGCTGGTCGCCGCCGCGGGTTTCACCGGTTCGGTACGGGGCGGGCGGGCGCTGTTCGACGCGGCGGCGGCGCGTCCGGTGCCGATTCCGTTCCACGGCGAGCTGGGGTCGCTGAACCCGGTGCTGGTGACGGAGGCCGCCGCCGCCGAGCGCGGTGAGACGATCGGTGTCGGGCTCGCCGCGTCCATGACGCTCGGCGTCGGACAGTTCTGCGTCAAGCCCGGGCTGGTGCTGGTGCCGTCCGGCGCGGGCGGCGACCGGCTGGTGAAGTCCCTCACCGACGCGGTCAGTGACACCGAGGCGGGTGTTCTGCTCGACCACCGGATGCGGGACAACTTCGTCGCCGGCGTCCGGGAGCGGGCCCGTCTGGAGGAGGTCGACTCGCCCGTCACACCCGGCGCGGGCGGCGAGCACACGGTCAGTGCGGGGGTCCTCTCGGTGCCGGCGGAGAAACTGGCCGAGGAGGGGGCGTACGACCTGCTGCTGGAGGAGTGCTTCGGGCCGGTCACCGTAGTGGCCCGCTATTCCTCCGAGGGGGAGGCGGCGGCGGTGCTGTCGCGTCTGCCGGGCAACCTGACGGCAACCGTTCAGCTGTCGGCCGAGGAGGCCGCCGGGGAGGGGCGGGGACCCGGGCTTCTCGCCGAGCTGACTCCGCTGGCGGGGCGCGTGGTCGTGAACGCGTGGCCCACGGGGGTCGCGGTGGCGCCCGCGCAGCATCACGGGGGGCCGTACCCGGCGACGACCTCCACGTCGACTTCCGTGGGCGGTACGGCCATTGAGCGGTGGCTGCGGCCGGTGGCGTACCAGAACGCGCCCGCCGCGCTGTTGCCGAAGGAACTTCGCGACGAGAATCCGCTGGGGCTTCCCCGGAGGTTCAACGGGGTCTTGGAGCGGTAGCCCGGGCTCACATCTTCTCTTGCGACAATCGGACCATGGACGTGGAACTCCCCGACATTCCCTTCCCTCTCCGTACCTACGGGCCCGATGGCCACTGGTCGTACGAGGACGGTGTGCTCACCGGGTGGGCCGGGCCCCGGCAGGACCGTTTCGTCACGCCTACCGGGGAAGCCCTGGATCCCGCCTCGGACGCGCCGCGGTTGCTGGGGGCGCCGGAGGGGGACTTCCAGCTGATCGCGCGGGTCACCGTGGGGTTCGGCGCCGCCTTCGACGCGGGCGTGCTGTACGTCCATGTCGGTGACCGGGCCTGGGCCAAGTTGTGTCTGGAGTACTCCCCGGACGTGCCCACCGTCTGCACGGTGGTCACCCGGGGGCACTCCGACGACTGCAACTCCTTCACGGTGGAAGGGAGTTCGGTGTGGCTGCGGATCAGCCGGACCGGGCGGGCCTTCGCCTTCCACGCCTCGCGGGACGGCGAGCGGTGGACCTTCGTCCGGCTGTTCACCCTCGGCGACGAGAAGGAGACCGGCGCCGCGCTGGTCGGCTTCATGACCCAGTCGCCGCTGGGGGAGGGGTGCGTGGTCACCTACGATCGCCTCCGGTTCAGGACCGCTTGGCCGGCCGACCTCCGAGACGGAAGCTGAGCGCGAACGAACACTCCGGCCGCCAGGGCCGGGGGCGTACCGGCGCTGACGTACGCCGGCACGAGCAGACCGGCGACGGCCAGTGGCTGTCTGACACGACTGTGGCGCCCCGGAGGCGTAAAGATCGACACGGAACCACAGGCGGTGCCGTCACGTCCTCCGTTGCATGATCAGTGAACGTGTGACCGGCGCCCTGGTGATCCGCACCGCCCTGCCCGCCGAAGCCGAGACCATCGCCGATCTGCATGTCCGGGCCCGCTCGACGTACTACCCGGACGGGCTCCCGCAGGCCGACTTCGACTGGGCCGAGGCCTGGCGCGGCGCCATCGAGCGCCCGGACGGCCATGTGCTGTGCGCCGTCGCCCAGGGCCGGATCGCCGGCATCGCCTCCTTCCGCACTCCGCAGGGCGCACCCGCCGACACGGTCAAGCTGTTCCAGTTCCACGTCGACCCCGGCCACTGGCGCGCCGGTGTCGGAACGGCCCTGCACGCGGCCTGCGTGGAGGAGTGGCGGGCCGACGGCAAGCGCACGGCCGTGCTCGACGTGCATACGGACAACCGGCGTGCCCAGGGCTTCTACGCCCGCCAGGGCTGGATCCCGGATCCGGAGAACCCGCCCGCCGAGGGCGACCACCACCTCTTCCTGTGCTTCTCCGTGCCCGGCCAGTGAGCCGTGCCCGGGAATGAACGCGGCTGTTTGAACGTTCACGTACCGGCAGGAGAGAGCCTCCGCGCCCGTACGACCTGGAGAGAGCCGAAGACATGCGCGTCGAGATCTGGAGCGACATCGCCTGCCCGTGGTGCTACGTGGGCAAGGCCCGCTTCGAGAAGGCGCTGGCTGCCTTCCCGCACCGCGACGACGTCGAGGTGGTGCACCGCTCCTTCGAGCTGGACCCGGGCCGGGCCAAGGGTGACGTCCAGCCGGTGATCACCATGCTGACCAGGAAGTACGGCATGAGCGAGGCGCAGGCCGAGGCCGGCGAGGACAACCTGGGCGCCCAGGCCGCCGCCGAGGGCCTGGACTACCGCACCCGGGGCCGCGACCACGGCAATACCTTCGACATGCACCGCCTGCTGCACTTCGCCAAGGAGCGGGGCCGGCAGGACGAGCTGATCCAGCTCCTGTACCGGGCGAACTTCGCCGAGGAGCGGTCCGTCTTCACCGAGGGCGACGAGCGCCTGGTGGAGCTGGCCGCCGAGGCCGGACTGGACGCGGAGGCCGCCCGCGCGGTGCTCGCCGACCCGTCCCGCTACGCCGACGAGGTCCGCGCCGACGAGCGCGAGGCCGCCCAGCTCGGCGCGACCGGCGTGCCGTTCTTCGTCCTCGACCGGAAGTACGGCGTCTCCGGCGCCCAGCCCGCCGAGGTCTTCACCCGGGCGCTGGCCCAGGCCTGGGGCGAGCATTCCCAGCTGCGACTGGTTGCGCAGGGGGAGGACGCCGGGACCTGCGGTCCCGACGGGTGCGCGGTACCGCAGCAGGGCTGAAACCGCAGGCCGGAGCGGTCCTATAAGCGGTCCTAAGGGGAACCACGTAAAAATCAGCAATGGACGGGTAGTTCCCTGGGACGCAGAGTGGTCCCATGGAGACCACGGAGACGTTCGACAGCCTCGTCCGCGCCGAGTTCCACCCGCAGACCAGCTACCTGAACACCGCGAGCAACGGCCTGCTGCCCGCCCGCGCCGTCGCAGCCCTGCACGAGGCGGCGCTGATGCGGGCGGAGGGCCGCCCGCTGCTCCCGCTCTACGAGGACGTGGAGATCTGCCGGGAGCAGTACGCCCGGCTGGCCGGTGTCCCGGCCACTCGGGTCGCGGCGGGCGCCTCGGTCGCCGCGCACACCGGCGTGCTCGCCCTCTCGCTGCCCCCGGGTGCCGAAGTCCTCACCGCGGAGGAGGACTTCACCTCCGTACTGAACCCGTTCCACGTCCGCGGCGACCTCAAGGTGCGCTCGGTCCCGCTGGAGCGGATCGCCGAGTCCGTCCGCCCGGGCACCGCGCTCGTCGCGGTCAGCGCCGTCCAGTCCGCCGACGGGCGGCTCGCCGACCTGCCCGCGGTGCGCGAGGCCGCCCGCGCGCACGGCGCCCGCACCTACGTCGACCTCTCCCAGTGCGTCGGCTGGCTCCCGGTGGACGCGTCCCAGTACGACTTCACCGCCACCGTCTCCTTCAAGTGGCTGCTCGGCCCGCACGGCGCGGCCTTCCTCACCGTCCCCGAGGACTTCGGCGGGCTCACTCCGCTGCTCGCGGGCTGGGTCGCGGCCGAGGCACCGTGGGACAGCTGCTACGGCCCGGTGACCGAACTCGCCCACTCCGCACGGCGGTTCGACCTCACCCACGCCCTGTTCACCTACGCCGGACTGCGCGGCTCCCTCGAACTGCTGGAGGAGATCGGGGCGTCCGCGGTTCACGAGCACGCCGTGCGCCTCGCCGACCGCTTCCGCGGCGGACTCACCGCCCTCGGCCATGAGCCGGTGCCCGCCCCGGGCTCGGCGATCGTCTCCGTCCCCGGACTCGGCGCCCGCCAGCAGGAGTTGAGCCGCGCCGGCATCGAGGTCTCCAACCGCGCCGGCAACCTCCGTGCCGCCTTCCACCTCTACAACACCGAGACGGACGTGGACCGTCTGCTGAACGCCCTGGCCGGCTGAGCCCGCTCATGTGTGACACACGCCAGGGGCCTCCACCACGGTGGTGGAGGCCCCTGGCGTGTGGGTTCAGTGACCCATGGGTTCAGCGGACGGGAGTGAAGTCCCTCGCCCCGATGAAGTCCGGCCGGCGCACCGGCGCCGCGAACGGATCGACCGCCTTGTTCTCCACGCTGTTGAACACGATGAAGACGTTGCTGCGCGGGAACGGCGTGATGTTGTCGCCGGAGCCGTGCATGCAGTTGCAGTCGAACCAGGTCGCCGAGCCGGCCTTGCCGGTGAACAGCCGGATGCCGTGCGCGCTCGCCAGCGAGGTCAGCGCCTCGTCGGACGGCGTGCCCGCGTCCTGCATCTGCAGCGACTTCTTGTAGTTGTCCTTGGGCGTCTCACCGGCACAGCCCAGGAACGTCTTGTGCGAGCCCGGCATGATCATCAGGCCGCCGTTGGTGTCGTGGTTCTCCGTCAGGGCGATGGAGACGGACACCGTGCGCATGTTCGGCAGACCGTCCTCGGCGTGCCAGGTCTCGAAGTCGGAGTGCCAGTAGAAGCCGCTCGCGCCGAAGCCCGGCTTGACGTTGATCCGGGACTGGTGGACGTACACGTCCGAGCCGAGGATCTGCCGGGCCCGGCCGACCACCCGCTCATCGCGCACCAGGTTCGCGAACACCTCGCTGATCCGGTGCACCTCGAAGACCGAGCGGATCTCCTTCGACTTCGGCTCGACGATGGAGCGCTCGTCGGCGCGGATCGCCGGGTCGGTGACCAGCCGCTCCAGCTCGCGCCGGTAGACCTCGACCTCGTCCGGGGTGATCAGCTGCTCGATGGCGAGGAAGCCGTCACGGTCGTACCCCTGCAGATCGGCCGTGGGGATCGGGCCCGGCGTGTCCGGGGAACCCCAGACGACCGGGTCCTGACGCGGGACGGTCACCTCGGTGGTGCCGCGGGTCGGGTAGAGATCGGTGACGTCGGCAGTGGTCATGGGTTCTCACACCTCCTCGGGCTCGGTGAGCAGGGGGTAGACGCCGTTCTCGTCGTGGTCCTCCCGGCCGGTCACGGGCGGGTTGAACACGCAGATGCAGTGGAAGTCCTCCTTGACGCGCAGCGTGTGCCGCTCGTGCCCGTTGAGGAGGTACATGGTGCCGGGCGTGATGATGTACGTCTCCCCGGTCTCGCGGTCGGTGAGTTCGGCCTCACCCTGGGTGCAGACGACGGCCTCGATGTGATTGGCGTACCACATCGACGTCTCGGTCCCGGCATAGAGGATGGTCTCGTGCAGGGAGAAGCCGACCCGCTCCTTGGCCAGGACGATCCGCTTGCTCTCCCAGGTGCCGGACTTCGCCTTGACGTGCCGGTCGGTGCCTTCGATGTCCTTGAACGATCGGACGATCACGGTGGTGCTCTTCCTCCTGGTCGGTCGTGCCGTCAGTACGGTTCAGGCGGTTTCCCGGACGGCACGGGCGAGGACGCGCAGGCCCTCGTCCAGCTCGTCGGGGGTGATGGTGAGGGCGGGCAGCAGCTTGACGACCTCGCCCTCCGGTCCGGACGTCTCGATGAGCAGCCCGAGTTCGAAGGCCCGCCGGGCGATCCGCGAGGCCCGGTCCTTGTCGTGGAACTCCATGCCCCACACCAGACCGCGGCCGCGGTACTCCTTCACATCGGCGAGGTTCTCCTCGGTGATGGAGATCAGCGCCTGCTCGACCTGCTCACCGCGGGCGCGGGTCTGCTTCTCCATGGCCGAGCCGTCGGCCCAGTACGTCTCCAGCGCCGCGGTGGCGGTGACGAACGCGGGGTTGTTGCCCCGGAAGGTGCCGTTGTGCTCGCCCGGCTCCCACACGTCCAGCTCGGGCTTGAACAGGCACAGCGACATCGGCAGCCCGTACCCGCTGATCGACTTGGACACCGTGACGATGTCCGGCGCGATCCCCGCCTCCTCGAAGGAGAAGAAGGCGCCGGTACGGCCGCAGCCCATCTGGATGTCGTCGACGATCAGCAGCATGTCCTGCCGCTCGCACAGATCCTTCAGCGCGCGCAGCCAGTCGGGCCGGGCGACGTTGATGCCGCCCTCGCCCTGCACGGTCTCCACGATCACCGCGGCGGGCTTGTTCAGACCGGAGCCCTGGTCCTCCAGGAGGCGCTCGAACCACAGGAAGTCAGGGACCGTGCCGTCGAAGTAGTTGTCGAACGGCATCGGCGTGCCGTGCACCAGCGGGATCCCGGCGCCGGCCCGCTTGAAGGCGTTGCCGGTCACGGCGAGCGAGCCCAGCGACATCCCGTGGAAGGCATTGGTGAACGACACGATGGCCTCGCGGCCCTTCACCTTCCGGGCCAGCTTCAGCGCCGACTCCACGGCGTTGGTGCCGGTCGGCCCCGGGAACATGACCTTGTACGGCAGATCGCGCGGGCGCAGCACCAGATCCTGGAAGGCCTGCAGGAAGGACCGCTTGGCCGTGGTCGACATGTCCAGGCCGTGGGTCACCCCGTCCCGCGCCAGATAGTCGATCAACGCCCGTTTGAGTACGGGGTTGTTGTGGCCGTAGTTGAGTGAGCCGGCACCGGCGAAGAAGTCGAGGTACACATGACCGTCCTCGTCGTACATCCGGCTGCCCTGCGCGCGGTCGAAGACCGTGGGCCAGCCGCGGCAGTAGCTGCGCACCTCGGACTCGAGGGTCTCGAAGACGCTGAGGTCGGGCTGGGTGATGGTCACGGTGAATCGCTCCTCAATGCGAGGTGAAGGGGGTCAACGGGCCGATGCGGTAAAGGACTTCGGGGTCGTGCGGACCGTCGGGGAACAGCTCGGCGGCGAACAGCACCGCACGCTCCAGGCGTGCCCCGTGCCGGTCGGCGAACGAGGTGAACAGCCGCTCGGAGGCGGTGTTGCCGGGGGTGATGGTCGTCTCCACGTCGGTGATGCCGCGCTCGGCGGTGAGCCGTGCGGTCAGCGCGTCCAGCAGCGCGGCGGCGATGCCGAGGCCCCGGTGGCCGGAGTCGACGGCCACCTGCCAGACGAGCAGGGTGCGGGGGCGCTCCGGCCGCACATAGCCGGTGACGAATCCGACCGGCTCCCCGTCCGCACCGCGCGCCACGGCCGAGGTGCCGGCGAAGTCCCGGCACCACAGCAGATAGCTGTACGAGGAGTTCAAGTCGAGGGTTTTCGAGTCCTTGGCGAGACGCCAGAGCGCGGCTCCGTCGGTCACCGCCGGCTGGTCGATCAGAAGGTCTGCGGGTGCGGCAGTCATGCGGCACGAATTTAGCGAGGTGAATTGAGAAATGCACGGGCGCCCTCGCTGTGCCGCACAGAGGACACCGTGAAATGTCCGAATTACCCCATGGCAAACCTGGACAAATCAACTCTGATGTGGAGTGCGTCACAGTAAGTGGATCGTCAAGGCCTCGCCAGAAACCCGCTGGAAAACTCCCCCGTTTAGCCTCGCGAAAAGCGGGCAGAAGAAAACGGGAAGCTATCGTCCAGGGAATTAGCGGGAATTGTGAAGCTAAATTGAATTCAGGTACCGGTGGTTCCGTCGATTCGTTCACGCAGAATGTCGGCGTGGCCGTTGTGCCGGGCGTACTCCTCGATGAGGTGCATCAGCACCCAGCGCACACTGACCTCGACACCGGTCATCGGCTCGTCGACGATCCGTCCGGTGTCCGCCAGATCCCGCTCGGCCAGCAGCTCCCGGCCGCGCGTGATCTCCGCCCGCCATACGGCCAGCGCGTCCTCCAGCCCACGCTCCGGATCGAGCCCGCACCCCGTCCTCTCCTCGAACGCCCGCGGCACGTCCAGCCCGGCGAGCACCCGCTGGAACCAGTTCCGCTCGACCTCGGCGAGATGCTGGACGAGCCCCAGCAGGGTCAGCGAAGACGGCTCCGCCGAGGTGAGCCGGACCTGCGCGTCGTCCAGTCCCCGGCACTTCAGTTCCAGGGTGGCCCGGTGGAAGTCCAGCCAGCCTTCCAGCATGGCGCGCTCGGGCCCGGTCATCGGGGGGACGGGGCGGCCGTCGGGGAGGGTGCGCGGGGGCTGGGGTGTGGTGTCGTCGGTCATGCAGGGAGGATGGCACGGGCCACTGACAACAACGCCGCCGACCATCGCGACCAGGTGTCAAACGCCGAGTGCCTCCCCGATCGCCGCCAGACACCTCCGCACCGTCTCCGTCGAAGCGTCCGCCCCGTAGTGGTTGACCCGGATCATCTCCTTGGCCAACGCACCCCCACCCGCGGCCAGCGGCAGCGCGGGATCACTCGCCAGTGCCCGAGCCACCAGCTCCGACGCCACCACCCCCGACGGCACCCGCAGTGTCGTAGCCACCGGCGCGGCATCGCAAGCTTCGTACACATACGGCTCAAGCCCCCGGCCCACGGACACCGCACCGGCCCGCGTGGCCTGTGCGGCGCGCCGATGCCGGTCCATCACCGCGTCCAGCCCCACCGACTCGATCCGCTCCAGACACGCCTCCAGCGCCAGCATCTCCAACTGGGCCGGAGCGTGCGGCAGCACCACGCGGCCGGCGTCGATCCAGCGCTCCTTCCAGTCCAGCAGGGACAGATAGGAGCGGCGCGGCGCGTGCGGGTTCGCCGCCATCCGGGTCCAGGCCCGCTCGCTCACCGAGATCGCCGACACACCCGCCGGTCCGCCCATCGCCTTCTGCGCCCCGATCACGCACAGGTCCACGCCCCACGCGTCCGGCAGTACCGGCTCCGCGCCCACCGAGGCGACCGCGTCCAGGTAGAAGAGCGCACCGTGCTCCCGTACCGCCTCGCCGATCTCCGCGACCGGGTTGGTGTTGCCGGTCGCCGCCTCCGCGTGCACCAGCGACACGAAGTCGATCTCCGGGTGCTCGGCGAAGGCCTCCCGGACCTGCGCGGCGGTCACCGCCGTATGGAAGGGGACGGAGATGTCGTACACGGTCGCACCGGAATCGCGCAGCCAGTTGCCGAAGGTCTGGCCGTACGGTCCCGTGATCACGTTCAGGGCCACCGTGCCCGGGCCGGCCGCCGCGCGGATTGCGCCCTCCAGCGGCAGCAGCGCCTCACCCTGGGTGATCAGCACGTCCTGGCGGGTGTCCAGCAGTCGGGCGATCCCGTCCTCGATGGCGGCGAAGCGCTCGGCACTCAGCGGGGGCAGATCGAGGAACGGGTGGCTCACGGCGGTGCTCTCTCTTCGTTCACGGCGGTCGGGACTCCCTTGATCTTAGGTCCAATGGCCCCGAAACCATCGGTTTGGTTTGAGAGACTCAAACTCTTCCTTATAATCGGAACCCATAGTTCCCGCACAAGGTCCCCCAGACGGAGATCCCCCATGAAAACGCTCGGACGCCGGACCCGCCTTCTGGCAGCCACCACCGCGACGGCCGGGCTCGTGCTCGTGGCCGGTTGCTCCTCCAGCGGCTCGGGGAGCGGCCCGACGACCGTCAAGGGGGTCCACCTCGCCAAGGCCGGTCAGCTGACCACCTGCACCCACCTGCCGTACCCGCCGTTCCAGTCGGAGATCAACGGCAAGGTGCAGGGCTTCGACGTTTCCCTCATCGACCTCGTCGCCAAGGACCTCGGCGTCAAGCAGCAGATCCTCGACACGCCGTTCGAGAACTTCAAGACCGGTGCCTTCCTGAACTCCGGCCAGTGCGACCTGGCCGCCGCCGGCATGACGATCACCGCCGAGCGCAAGAAGAACGTCGACTTCTCCGACCCGTACTTCGAGGCCACCCAGGCCGTCCTGGTCGACAGGAGCAGCGGCGTCAACTCGCTCGCGGACGTCAAGGCCAAGGGCAAGAAGCTCGGCGCCCAGGCGCAGACCACCGGCGAGGACTACGCCAGGAGCAAGGGCTTCGACCCGGTCTCCTTCGCCTCCTCCGACGCGGTCCTCAACGGCCTGCGCACCGGACAGGTCCAGGCCGTCATCATCGACTACCCGGTCGTCCAGGGCTGGCTGAAGGACAAGGCCAACGCCGACAAGTTCAAGGTCGTCGACAACCTCAAGACCGGCGAGCAGTACGGCTTCACGGTCAAGAAGGGCAACAAGGCCCTGCTCGACGCCGTCAACAAGGCCCTCAAGGGCGCCAAGGCCGACGGCACGTACAAGAAGATCTACGAGCAGTGGATCGGCCCCTACAACGCCTCCGTCGCCGCCCCGGCCGCCTCCTGACCCCATGACCGACACGGACACACATATCCAGCCGAAGAAGACCGGGCTGACCCGTCGGCAGAAGCGCCGGCTCTCGCGTGCGGCGCAGTACGCCGTCTTCGTCGCCGCGGTGATCGCCTTCGCGGTCACCGCGGACTGGGGCCGGCTGCAGAACCAGTTCGCGCAGGCCCACATCGCGAGGCAGCTGTTCCCGGACCTCATCACGGTGGCCCTCAAGAACACCGTGCTGTACACGCTGTCCGGCTTTGTCGTCGGCCTGGCCCTCGGCATGGTCATCGCCCTGATGCGCCTGTCGTCCGTGGGGCCGTACCGCTGGCTCTCCGGCGTCTACATCGAGATCTTCCGCGGCCTGCCCGCGCTGCTGATCTTCATCTTCGTCGGCGTCGGCGTGCCGCTGGCCTTCCCGAGCATCCAGTACCCGGGCGGCACCTACGGCAAGGTCGCCGTCGCCCTCGGACTGGTCTCCGCCGCCTACATGGCCGAGACGATCCGCGCGGGCATCCAGGCCGTGCCCAAGGGGCAGATGGAGGCGGCCCGTTCGCTCGGGTTCTCGCCGGCCCGGGCCATGATCTCCATCATCCTGCCGCAGGCCTTCCGTATCATCCTGCCGCCGCTGACCAACGAACTCGTCCTGCTCTTCAAGGACTCCTCGCTGGTGCTGTTCCTCGGCGTCACCCTGGAGGAGCGCGAACTGTCCAAGTTCGGCAACGACCTGGCCAGCTCGACCGCGAACTCCACGCCGATCCTGGTCGCGGGCCTGTGCTATCTGCTGATCACGATCCCGCTCAGCCTCGTCGTGCGCCGTATGGAATCCAAGGCCCAGAGGGAGATCCGGTGAACCACCCCGAGATCCGCGTCCAGGACCTGCACAAGTCCTTCGGCGACAACCACGTCCTGCGCGGCATCGACCTGGAGATCGGCCAGGGCGAGGTCGTCTGCGTCATCGGTCCCTCCGGCTCCGGCAAGTCGACACTGCTGCGCTGCGTCAACCTGCTGGAGGAGCCGACCAAGGGCCAGGTCTTCGTCGGCGGCACCGAGGTGACGGACCCCGACGTCGACATCGACGCCGTACGCCGCCGGATCGGCATGGTCTTCCAGCAGTTCAACCTCTTCCCGCACCTGAACGTCACCGAGAACCTCACGCTCCCGCAGCGCCGGGTCCTCAGGCGGGACAAGGCCGAGGCCGCGAGGACCGCCGCCGAGAACCTGGCCCGTGTCGGCCTCTCCGAGAAGGCGCAGGCCTACCCCTCCTCCCTCTCCGGCGGCCAGCAGCAGCGCGTGGCCATCGCCCGCGCCCTCGCCATGGGCCCCCAGGTCATGCTCTTCGACGAGCCGACCTCCGCCCTCGACCCCGAGCTGGTCGGGGACGTCCTCGCGGTCATGCGCAGGCTCGCCCGGGAGGGCATGACCATGATGGTCGTCACCCACGAGATGAGCTTCGCCCGCGAGGTCGCCGACCGGGTCGTCTTCATGGACGGCGGCGTGATCGTCGAGGACGGCACCCCCGAGCAGGTCATCGGCAACCCCCAGCACGAGCGCACCCGCCACTTCCTCTCCCGTCTCCTCGACCCGGCGATGGCCGAGGTGGAGGAGGAGGTGGAGGAGACGGAGAAGGGGACCTCCGACCGGGTGGGGAAGGACTAGCCCAGGTCGTTAAGGTGCGTTGCATGAGCGATGGTGCCGTGCTGCACGTGAAGGGGCGGGTCCTCGTCGGGCCCGAGGACGTCCGCGACGAGCTGTGGGTGATCGGGGGCCGGGTGTCCTACGACCGCCCCGCCGGAGCCCGGGACATCCGTACCGTCGAGGGCTGGGTGCTCCCCGGCCTGGTCGACGCCCACTGCCATGTGGGCCTCGACGCGCACGGCCCGGTCGACGCCGACACCGCCGAGAAGCAGGCGCTCACCGACCGGGAGGCGGGCGCCCTGCTGCTCCGGGACGCGGGCTCGCCCTCCGACACCCGCTGGATCGACGACCGCCCCGACCTCCCGAAGATCATCCGGGCCGGCCGGCACATCGCCCGCACCCGCCGCTACATCCGCAACTACGCCTGGGAGATCGAACCGGACGACCTGGTCGCCTACGTCGCCCAGGAGGCCCGGCGCGGCGACGGCTGGGTCAAGCTGGTCGGCGACTGGATCGACCGCGACCTCGGCGATCTGTCCGCCTGCTGGCCGCGCGAGGCGGTCGAGGCGGGCATCGCGGAGGCGCACCGGCTCGGCGCCCGGGTCACGGCCCACTGTTTCGCCACCGACTCCCTGCGCGACCTGGTCGAAGCCGGGATCGACTGCGTCGAGCACGCCACGGGCCTGACCGACGAGCTGATCCCGCTCTTCGCCGAGCGGGGCGTGGCGATCGTCCCCACCCTCGTCAACATCGCCACCTTCCCGCAGCTCGCGGCCGGCGGCGAGACCAAGTTCCCGCGCTGGTCCGCGCATATGCGCCTGCTGCACGAACGCCGCTACGACACCGTGCGCGCCGCCTACGACGCCGGGATCCCGGTGTACGTCGGCACGGATGCCGGCGGCTCACTGGCCCACGGCCTGGTCGCGGGCGAGGTGGCGGAGCTGGTCACCGCCGGTATACCGCCCGTGGCCGCCCTGTCCGCGACGGCCTGGGGCGCCCGCGCCTGGCTCGGCCGCCCGGGCCTGGAGGAGGGCGCGCCGGCCGACCTGGTGGTGTACGAGGGCGACCCGCGGGCCGATGTGCGCGTGCTGGCCGCGCCGCGCCGGGTGGTGCTCGACGGGCGAGTCGTGGAGTAGCCGAGGCGTAAGGGAACGCGTGTGCTTCACGATTCGAAGAGGTGTGCCTATCCTCCTCGAATGAGTGAAGTAACCGTGGATTGCTGACCGTTCACCCGTAGTGCGTACAAGGTTGACGGGTCCCAAGCAAGTTTCCTCTGGGGGTCCCACCACCTTGAACAGCAACAACTCCCGCATGCCCGCACGCCGTCTCGCCACCGCCCTGACGGTCACCGCCCTGGCCGCCGGTCCCGCGGTCCTGGGCGCGGGCGCCGCGCACGCGACCGCCGACCACGGTCGCGCCTCCGCCGTCGTCCTGCGCACCGGGCTCGACGTGTCCCTGCTCAACAAGACCGTCGACGTCCCGCTCGCGGTCTCCCTCAACGAGGTCCAGGCACCGCGCAGCGCCGACAGGACCGCGCTGTCCGCCCGGCTCGACGGCGTGGCCGGCGGCAAGCCGTTCAGCGTCCTCGGCGCGGACGTCGCCGCCGCGAAGGCCACGGTGACCTCGCAGCGCGCCGAGGGCTCGGTCCGGCTCGTCCACGCCCGGCTGCATGTCCCCGGCCTGCCCCTGCTGTCCCTGATCGAGGTCGGCACGGTCACCGCCAAGGCGACCTGCGAGGCCGGCAAGGCACCGGCCGCCTCGGCGGACGTCCTCGGCGCGGTCACGGTCCTCGGCAAGCGCGTCACGCTCACCGCGGGCGGCCCGACCGAGGTGAAGGTGCCCGGCGTCGGCGAGGTCCGCCTCGACCTCGCCCAGCACGACACCACGACCCGCACGGCGGCCGCCACGGCCCTCGAACTCAAGGTCTCCGTCAACCCGTTGAAGCTCAATGTGGCCGACGTCGAAGGAACGGTCACTCTGGCCAAGGCGACCTGCGAGTCCCCGATGGCCCCGCCCGCCGACCCGAAGCCCCAGGGAGGCGCCTCGAAGTCCGACCTCGCGGAAACGGGCAGCAGCTCCGCGACCCCGTACATCGCGGGCGGCGCGCTGGCGCTGGTGCTGGCCGGCGGGGGAGCGGTGACGGTGGCCCGCCGCCGCAAGCACTGACGCCGCGCCCCCAAGCCGCTCCCGCCCGGCCGTCCCACCGGGCGGGAGCGGCTTCCCGGGCGGACCGGAGCGTGGACGCCGACAACGCGTCGTGCGCTTTCCGGCGGGCAGGGGGCGACTTCGTGACGGAGCCTTTCAGGCGACCGAGTCGGGACGGGGGTCCCCGGCGCGAGCGCAGCCGAGCGTGGGGAGGGTGGGCGAGGCGGGGTCTGGGGAGGAGCCCCGGTTACGGCAGCGCGGCCGACAGTGCCTTCAGGAAGCCGTTCGCTGTCCCCCGGTCCCGCACAGCGACCCGCACCCACTCCTCCCCGAGCCCCGGAAACGTGTCCCCACGCCGCACCGCATAGCCAAGGTCACGCAACCGTCGCCGTACAGCGGCCGCCCCCGCCATCCCGACCAGTACGAACGGCCCCTCCGCGGGCTGCACCACCCGTACTCCGCGTGAGGCGAACTCCGCCAGCCCCGCCACCAGATGGGCCCGGTCCGCCGTGATGCGATGCGCCGCGTGCCCCGCCTCCGCCAGCGCCCGCGGCGTCACGCATGCCTCGGCCGCGGCCAGCGCGGGTGTCGACACCGGCCACAGAGGCTGCGCCCGCTCCAGCTCGGCGATGATCTCCGAAGGAGCCAGCACGTACCCGATCCGCAGCCCGGCCAGCCCCCAGGTCTTGGTCAGACTGCGCAGCACGACCAGCCCCGGCACATCCGTCCGCCCGGCCAGCGCCTCCCGCTCACCCGGCACCGCGTCCATGAACGCCTCGTCGACCACCAACACCCGTCCAGGACGGGCGAGTTGCGCGACCACTCCCGCCGGGTGCAGCACGGACGTGGGGTTCGTCGGATTCCCGATCACCACCAGATCGGCGTCCTTTGGCACCGCCGCCGGATCCAGCCGGAACCCGTCCTCCTCCCGCAGCAGCACCCGGTCCACGCTGTGCCCCGCGTCCCTGAGCGCCGCCTCGGGCTCGGTGAACTGCGGATGTACGACGACCGGTCGCCGTACCTTCAGCGCGCGGGCCAGCAGCACGAACGCCTCCGCCGCGCCCGCCGTCAGCAGCACCCGCTCCACCGGCAGCCCGTGCCGCGCCGCCACCGCCGCCCGCGCGGCCCGCCCGTCCGGGTAGGCCGCGAGCGACGACAGCGAGCCGGCGATCTCCTCCCGGAGCCACACGGGAGGGGTGTCCGCGCGCACGTTGACGGCGAGGTCGGTCAACGCGGCCCCGTCGTCCCGCACTTCGGCATCCCCGTGATGCCGCAGATCGAGCCCGGACCCGCCGGTGTCGTCAGTGCGCATGGCTGTGCGAGTGCCCCCCGTGATGGTGGTGCCCGTGGCCGTGCCCATGGTCGTGGTGGCCGTCGTCGTCCGGGTGGAAGTGCGGTTGCTGCGGCAGCCCCACCTTGTCCTCGAAGCCCGGCAGCGCGATCCGGTACACGCACGAGTCACAGTTCATCCGCAGATCGCCCTTCACCGCCTCCTCGTACCGCTCCATCACCAGGTCGAGCAGCTCCGGTTCGGGCCCGATGACGTCGGCCGACCGCACCTCGGTCTCCGGATGCGCGGCCGCCCAGCCCTCGGTCTGCTGCCGCACCCGATCCGGCAGGATCCCGGTGAACAGGAAGTACGGGAGGACGACGATCCTGCGCGCCCCCAGCGCCACGCACCTGTCCAGCCCGCTCGGCACGTCCGGTGCCGCCAGCGACACGAACGCCGTCTCCACCCCGGCGTACCCACGGCCCTCCCACAGCAGCCGCGCCGCCTTGTACACCTCGGCGTTGGCATCGGGGTCCGTCGAACCGCGTCCCACCAGCAGCACGGTCACATCGGCCCGGTCCTCGGGCGTGCGGGCCGTACCGCCGAGCGCGTCGTCCAGCCGCCGCTCCAGCACGCGCAGCAGCGCCGGGTGCGGGCCCAGCGGGCGGCCGTACGTGTACGAGATGCCCGGGTGCCGTTCCTTCTCGCGGGCCAGCGCGGCCGGGATGTCGCCCTTGGCGTGCCCGGCGGACACCAGCATCAGCGGTACC
The DNA here is from genome assembly GCF_000497445.1 of Streptomyces roseochromogenus subsp. oscitans DS 12.976. NCBI lineage: Bacteria > Bacillati > Actinomycetota > Actinomycetes > Kitasatosporales > Streptomycetaceae > Streptomyces > Streptomyces roseochromogenus. The sequence goes on from NZ_CM002285.1 coordinate 7,501,199, forward strand.
GCCGCGAACCGGCGCACACCCTGCTCGACCAGCTCGGTGACGGCGTCGCCCAGCGGCGGCGGGGACAGTTCGATGAAGCCGCCCGCGACGGGCAGCTCGGGGTGGCGGCGCCCGAGCTCCCGCACAAAGTCGCGGAACGCCTCGGCTCCGGCGTCGTCACGGGTGCCGTGTCCGGCGATGAGCAGGGCGGGCGGGGTGGTCACGAGGTCTCCTCAGACGAAACGGGGTGGTACAGGAGGGCGTTGAGCGCGGCGGCGGCGACCGCCGAGCCGCCCTTCTCGGACACGTTGCTCACGGCGGGCAGCCCGCTCTCGCGCAACGCGGCCTTGGACTCGGCCGCGCCGACGAAGCCGACGGGCAGGCCGATGACGAGCGCGGGGGAGGCGTCCAGAGTGAGCAGCTCCTCCAGTGCGGTCGGCGCACAGCCGATCACCCAGAGGGCACCGGGCCCCACCTGCTCGTACGCGAGGCGGACGGCATGCGCCGAACGGGTCAGCCCGGGACCGGACCCGGCGTCCTTCAGCCGGCACACGGTCTCCCGCCGGGTGATCCCGGCGGCGACCATCTCCACGTCCACGACGACCGGCGCGCCGGCGTGCAACGCGGCATGCGCCGTCACCAGGTCGCCCTCGTCGGTCACGAGGTCGGTCGCGTACTCCAGGTCGGCGGCGGAGTGGATGACCCGCTCCACCACCGCCCGGGTCAGCGGCGGGAAGGACGAGGTGTCCAGGCGGGCGCGCAGCCGCCGGAAGGACTCCTGCTCGATCGGGTGGACGACACGGTTCACTTCGCCTCCTCCTGCGATGCCTGCCAGCGGTAGCCGCGCGGGGTCACCATGCGGCCCGCGATGATACGGGTCGCCGTGTTGCCCACGGTCACGACCGTCATCATGTCGACCGCCGCCGGGTCGAGCGCGGCCAGGGTCGTCACCCGGCTCGACTCGTCGGGCCGGGACGCGTTGCGTACGACACCCACCGGCGTCGTCGTCTCCCGGTACCCGGCGAGGATCGCGAGCGCCTTGGGCAGCTGCCAGTCGCGGCCCCGGGAGCGCGGGTTGTAGAAGGTGACCACGAGGTCCGCCTCGGCCGCCGCCCGCACCCGCCGCTCGATGACCTCCCAGGGCGTGTGCAGGTCGGACAGGCTGATGGAGACATGGTCGTGGCCCAGCGGCGCGCCCAGGATCGCCCCGGCGGCCAGCGCGGCCGTCACCCCGGGCACCCCGACCACGTCGATGTCGTCCGAGGCCTCGGCGAGCGCCGGGGAGGCCATGGCGTACACGCCCGCGTCCCCGCTGCCGATCAGCGCCACCGCCTGCCCCTTGCGGGCCTCCGCGACCGCCGTACGGGCCCGCTCCTCCTCGGCGCCGAGCCCCGACTCCAGCACCCGGGTGCCGGGCCTGAGCAGGTCGCGGATCTGGTCGACGTACTGGTCGAGCCCGACCAGCACGGAGGCCCGGCGCAGCTCGGCCGCCGCGCGCGGGGTGAGCAGGTCACGGGCGCCGGGTCCGAGCCCCACCACCGCGAGCCGCCCGCGCCCCGGGCGTCGTACGACGGCACAGGTCGCCATGGCGGGCTGTGCCGTGGACTTCCGCTTGGGTACGAGCAGTTCGCCCCCGCGCACCAGGGCGGCGGCCTCCGCCACGGACGGCGTGCCGACGGCCGCGAGGGGTGCCTCGGACGGGTTCGGGACCTCGACCGCCGCCAGCTCCCCGGCGGAGTACGTCACCAGCGGCACCCCCAGCCGCCCGGCGGCCGCCACGATGCCGGGCTCCTCGGACTTCGCGTCCACGGTGGCGAGTTCGGTCACCGACCGCACCGAGAGCCCCGCCTCCCGCAGCGTCTCCTCGATCAGCCCGAGGATCTCCGCCTCCGGCGCGCCCTTGGACGCGCCGACCCCGACCACCAGCGACGGCGGCCGGAGCAGCACCTCGCGCTCGCCGGGTACGACGTCCCGGTCGGTCAGCCGGACGGTGTACGTCCCCTGCGGCGAGTTCGGCAGTGGCGGCAGCGGCCACGGCAACTCCGTCTCCAAGGCGACCGGTTCGCCGTCCAGCAGAGCCCGCGAGACCAGGGCGACCGAGCCCTCGCAGGGCAGCCCGAGCGTGTCCAGGCCGGCCAGCCCGACGGAGTCCGTGGCGGTCGTCACCACCGGCTCGGCGCCCAGCAACTCGCCCACCGCCTCGGCGAGTTCATTGGCGCCGCCGCCATGCCCGCCGACCAGCGACACGGCGAACCGGCCGCCCTCGTCCACGCACACCACACCCGGGTCGGCCGTCTTGTCGCCGAGCAGCGGCGCGAGCAGCCGTACCGTCGCGCCCGTCGCCAGGAAGCACACCAGCTGCGCGCACTCGGCGAACGCGGCCCGCACCGCCTCCCCGACGGGACCCTCGTACACCCGTGTCCGGTCCGGCCAGGCCGCGGCCAGCCGGTCCCGCGCCACCGCCCCCGCCGCGGTGGCGGAAATGAGGCCGATCACTCGTCAACTCCCTTACTGAGTCCCGGGGTTCGCACACCCCAGAGCAGAAACACAGGATTGGTCGCCGCCAGCCGGGTCACATCCCCCGGCAGCGGCGCCAGCCGCGACGACTGCAG
>NZ_CM002285.1:7504782-7523915 GCF_000497445.1 Streptomyces roseochromogenus subsp. oscitans DS 12.976
ACCGGCCAGCGCCTCGGGCGCCGAGCCGTGCACCACCCGCACCCCGACCCCGTGGGCGTCGGCGTTGGCACGGATCCGCTCGACCCCGTCGGCCGCCTTCTCGACGGCGACGACGGCCGCGCCGAGCCGCGCGCACTCCACCGCCACCGAGCCCGATCCGGCGCCCACGTCCCACACCAGGTCGCCCAGCCGGGGACCGAGCCGGGCCAGCGCAAGCGCCCGTACCTCGAACTTGGTGATCATCGAGTCCCGGTGCGCGAACGCGCCCTCGTCCAGCGCCCAGTGCGTCGGCCGGTCCGGCACACCGGCGACGGTGCGCACCGCGCCGAGCGCCCGCGCCTCGTCCAGGCACAGCACCACGCTCACCGCCGTACCCCAGTCCCGGGCCGCCGCCTCGGCGGGCGTCACCCGCTCCACGCGCTCCCGCTCCGGATCGCCGAGCCCGCTCGCCACGACGAGGACACGACCGTCGCCGAGCGCGGCACCCAGCTCGGCGGGCCCGGCCCCCGGCCCCGTGAGCACGGCCACTTTGGGATGGGCACGGCAGACGTTCACCGCCGTACGAAGGTCCCGCCCGTGCGCGCTCACCACCACCGCGTCGTCCCAGGGCAGCCCGAGCCGCGCGAACGCGGTGGCCACGGAGGACACCCCCGGCCGCACATCCAGTCGCTCGGCGCCGAACCGCTCGGCCAGCGCCCGCACGATCCCGAAGAACCCGGGATCCCCGGAGGCCAGCACCACGACCTTCTTGCCCAGATACTCCGCGATCGAGTCCAGCGCGGGCGCCAGCGGCCCGAGCACGACCCGCCCGGCGCCCTCGGGCAGCCGTACGGCGTCCAGGTGCCGGCGCCCGCCGACGACGAGGGCGGCTCCGGCGAGGAGACCCTCCGGGACCGGCGCGCCCGTGCCCGCGCCGACGACCGTGATCAACTCTTCGCCCTCTGCTCGCGCAGGGCCCGCCGGGCCTGAGGGTCGGCCTTGCGGTACCCGTGGAAGTGCCCCGGGTGGTACAGGTGCGAGCGGGTGCCGTGCGCGTCCAGTGCCGGGCCGACCAGGAAGAGCGTGTGCTTCCAGAGCTTGTGCTCCTTGACCGTCTCCTCCAGCGTGCCGACCGTGCACCTGACGATCAGCTCCTCCGGCCAGGTCGCCTGATAGGCGATGACGACCGGGGTGTCCGTCGGATAGCCGCCCTCCAGCAGTTCGCGCACCAGCTGCCCGCTGCGCGCCGCCGACAGGAAGATCGCCATGGTGGTGCCGTGCCGGGCGAACTCGCGTACCTCCTCGCCGGGCGGCATCGGCGTCTTGCCGCCGCCCAGCCGGGTGAGCACGACGGACTGCGCGACCTCGGGGATGGTCAGCTCACGCTGGGCGAGCGCGGCGACGGCGGAGAAGGACGAGACGCCCGGGACGACCTCCGTGGTGATCCCGAGCTCCGCGCACCGGTCCAGCTGCTCCTGCGTGCCGCCCCACAGCGCCGGGTCGCCGGAGTGGATGCGGGCCACCTTCAGGCCCTCGGTCCGGGCGCGCCGGTAGACGGCGACGACGTCCTCCAGGGACATGGCCGCCGAGTCAAGGATCTCCGCGCCGTCGCGCGCGTGCTCCAGGACCTCCGCCTGGACCAGACTCGCCGCCCAGATCACCACGTCCGCCTCCGCGATCGCGCGCGCGGCGCGGAACGTCAGCAGATCGGCGGCGCCGGGGCCGGCGCCGACGAACGTCACCTTGCCGGTGGGGGCATCGGCCATGGGAAGGGTCCTCTCGTGCGGAAACATCGGGAAGCGTCTGGAAGCGCGTCGGCAAGCGCCCGGAAACATCCGGAGACATCGGAGACGCAAGTCGAAATCGGTGAAATGTCAGGGTCTGGGGGAGTGTGGTCGGCGCCGGATGTGCGCGAAGGTGCCTCGATCGGATAGCAAGGGCCTATGGCGGTCCTCGTCGCGCTCGGCGCGTTCCTGATGACGCTGGCCGGCGGCTGGACGGCACAGCGCGTGACCGACCGTCGGCACCTCGTCCTGGGCCTGGCCGGCGGTCTGATGCTCGGCGTGGTCGGCCTGGATCTGCTGCCGGAGGCGCTGCACGCCGCCGACCGCGAGGTCTTCGGTGTACCCGCCGCCCTGCTGTTGTTCGTGGCCGGATTCCTGCTGGCCCATCTGGTGGAGCGCACGCTGGCCGCACGTCAGGCGGCCCACGGCGGTGCCGAGGGACACAACCACCGGGCGCCCGAGGTGGGCCTGACCGCCGCCGCCGCGATGGTCGGGCACAGCGCCATGGACGGCGTGGCGATCGGCGCGGCCTTCCAGGTCGGCGGCGGCATGGGCGCGGCCGTCGCGCTCGCCGTGATCGCGCACGACTTCGCCGACGGCTTCAACACCTTCACCATCACGAGCCTGTACGGCAACGCCCGCCGCCGCGCGATCGCGATGCTGGTGGCCGACGCCTGCGCACCTCTGGTGGGCGCGCTGTCGACCGCCTTCTTCCACATCCCCGAAGCGGTGCTCGGCGGCTATCTCGGCCTCTTCGGCGGCGTTCTGCTCTACCTCGCCGCCGCCGAGATCCTGCCCGAGGCCCACCACGAACACCCCGCACGCTCCACCCTGCTGTGCACGGTCGCGGGCGCGGCCTTCATCTGGCTGGTGGTGGGCCTCTCCGGCGGCTGAACGGACCGGTGACGGGCGGCCGGCCTCCAGGGCGGCCGGTCCGGCCGGCCGTCTCGGGCGCCTCACAGCTTCCCGCCCCGTCCGTCGTTCCGGCGCGGCGGCGCGATCAGCGTCGACAGATACGGCAGCGGCGTCCCGTCCAGCTCGGCGGCCGGCCGCACCGACTCCTCCGGCAGACCCAGCGCAGAACCCCATACGGCGTCGCCGAGCCGCCCGGTCTCCCGCAGCGCGTCCGCGACCTCGGCGGCCTGCCGCCCGAACTTGTACGCGACGACGGTGCCGGGCCCGGCCAGCGCCTCCTTCAGCACCGCCGACCCGGCGGTCACCGGCACCAGAGTCAGCGGCTCGGTGCCCTCCGTCAGCACGGCACCGGACCGCGCCGCCAGATCCTGCATGGCGGTGATCCCGGGCACGGTCTCCACGACGGCGCCCGGCACCAGCTCCAGGATCGTCTGCGCCAGATAGGTGAACGTCGAGTACACGTTCGGATCGCCGATGGTGGCGAAGGCGACGGAACCGTGTTCCCTCAGCAGCTCGGCGACTCTGGCGCCCGCCGCATCCCAGGCGGCCTCCCGGCGCGCCCGGTCGGTCCGCTCGTTCAGCGCGAACACCACCCGGACGACCTTGTCCTCGGGCACATAGTGCGACACGGTCGCCTCGGCCCGTCCCCGCTCCCCGCCATCTGTTCCATCAGATGCAGCCATCACGGGTACGACGACGACCGCGGCGGCCCGCAGGGCGTTGACCCCCTTGACGGTCACCAGCTCCGGATCACCGGGACCGACCCCGACTCCGACCAGCCTGCTGCTCATGATGTCCGGCACCTCTCCACGAACCGACGGGCCACACCGGGCTCGGACGCCCAGTGCGTGTGCAGGTAACTCGCGTGCACGCCCTGCTGTACGAAACCTTCGACCCGCCGCACGGGTGTCCGCACGCCCCAGGCGGGAGCGGCACCGGCGCCCGGCTCGACGACGGTGCGATGGAATTCATGCCCCCGCATCCGCGTCCCGGCGACGGCCAGCACACTGTCCCCGACGGCCACGGCGTCCCGGTACCCCAGGGTGAGCCGCTCCGTCATCCGCGCGGTGGCATCCAGCACACCGCACATGGGCTGCCCGTCCAACTCCCGGCACAGATAGAGCAGCCCGGCGCACTCGGCGGCGACGGGCGCGCCCCGCTCCGCGAGTCCGGCGACGGCTTTGCGAAGGGGCTCGTTGGCGGACAGCTCACCGGCATACACCTCGGGGAACCCGCCCCCGATGACCAACCCGGCCGTTTCTTCGGGAAGTTGCTCGTCGTGGAGGGGGTCGAAGGTGACAACTTCGGCCCCTGCGGCGGCGAGCAGCTCGGTGTGCTCGGCATAGGAGAAGCTGAAGGCGGGCCCACCGGCTACGGCTACGACAGGTGCTTGCTTGTCAGCCGACCGAGTCGGGATGGGGGTCCAGGGGGCGGAGCCCCCTGGTACCTGACCGGCAGTACGCGCAAGTGCCTCCAGGGCGTCCAGGTCACATCCCCGAGAAACCAGCGCCGCCATCGCCCGTACGGCCTCCACCGCCGCAGACTGCCGTTCAGCGACCGGCACCAGACCCAGATGCCGCGACGGCGTCTCCACAGGTACCGCCCGCCGCAAGGCGCCCAGCACCGGCACCCCGGCCGATTCCAGCGCCTCCCGCAGCAGCTCCTCGTGCCGATCGGAGGCCACCTTGTTCAGGATCACGCCCCCGACCCGTACCCCCGGATCCCAGGAAGCGAACCCATGCACCAGCGCGGCGACGGACCGCGACTGCGACGACGCGTCGACCACCAGCACCACCGGCGCCCGCAACAGCTTGGCGACCTGCGCGGTGGAGGCCAGTTCACCTTCCCCCGCCGCCCCGTCGTACAGCCCCATCACACCCTCGACCACGGCCAGGTCACACCCGCGCGCCCCGTGCAGGAACAGCGGAGCGATCAGCTCGGGCCCGCACAGATACGCGTCCAGGTTCCGCCCCACCCGCCCGGTCGCGAGCGCGTGATACCCGGGGTCGATGTAGTCCGGCCCGACCTTGTGCGGGGACACGGCGAGCCCCCGCGCGGCGAACGCGGCCATCAGCCCCGTGGCCACGGTGGTCTTGCCGCTGCCCGAGGAGGGCGCGGCGATGACCAGCCGTGGCACCGACGACATCACCACTCGATGCCCTTCTGGCCCTTCTGCCCCGCATCCATGGGGTGCTTGACCTTGGACATGTCGGTGACGAGATCCGCGAAGCCGACCAGCTTGTCCGGCGCGTTACGGCCGGTGATCACCACATGCTGCGTACCGGGCCGGTTCCGCAGCACCTCCACGACCTCATCGGTGTCCACCCACCCCCAGTGCATCGGGTAGGCGAACTCGTCCAGCACGTAGAGCCGGTACGTCTCGGCCGCCAGATCCCGCTTGACCTGCTCCCAGCCCTCCCGGGCCTTCTCCTCGTTGTCCATCTGGGCGTCCCGCTGCACCCACGACCAGCCCTCGCCCATCTTGTGCCAGTCGACGGTGCCGCCCTCGCCGGAGGCGCCGAGCACGCGCAGCGCGTTCTCCTCGCCGACCTTCCACTTGGCCGACTTGACGAACTGGAACACCCCGATCGGCCACCCCTGGTTCCAGGCGCGCAGCGCGAGCCCGAACGCGGCGGTGGACTTGCCCTTGCCGATGCCGGTGTGCACGACGACCAGCGGCCGGTTCCGCCGTTGACGAGTCGTCAGACCGTCATCGGGTACGACACTCGGCTGTCCCTGCGGCATTACGCGGCCCTCCTGCTCTGAATTCCCTTCACGAGCCCGGCGATCGAGTCGGCCCGCAGCTCGTCCAGCGTGACGGCCGTACCGCCCAGCTCACCCGCGAGCTGCCCGGCGAGCCCGAGCCGTACCGGCCCCGACTCGCAGTCCACGACCACCGAGGCGACCCCCTCGGCCGCGAACAGCCGCGCCGCCCGCCCCGCGAGCGCCACCGGCTCAGGGCCACCCGTGGCCCGTCCGTCGGTCACCACCACGACCAGCGCCCGCCGCGCCGGATCCCGCAGCCGCTCCACGCGCAGCACCTCGTGCGCCTTGAGCAGCCCGGCCGCCAGCGGCGTACGACCGCCCGTCGGCAGCGACTCCAGCCGTACGGCCGCCGCGTCCACGGACGACGTCGGCGGCAGCGCCACGTCCGCACCGGATCCCCGGAAGGTCACCAGACCCACCTTGTCCCGCCGCTGATAGGCGTCCAGCAGCAGCGACAGCACGGCACCCTTCACCGCGCTCATCCGCTGCCGCGCCGCCATCGACCCGGAGGCGTCCACCGCGAACAGCACGAGGTTGCCCTCGCGGCCCTCCCGGGCCGCCTGCCGCAGATCGTCCCGGCGGATCACCAGCCCCGGCCCGGACCGGCCACGCGCCCGCTGATGCGGGGCCGCCGCCTGCACGGTCGCGGCCAGATGCAGCTTGGTCAGCGCGCCCCGGGGCCGCCGGGCCCCGGTCGTCCGCCCGTGCTCGGTACGCGCCCGCGACCGCCGCCCGGCGGCACCCTCACCGATCCCGGGCACGCTCAGCACCTTGGTACGGAACGGCTCGGCGGCCCGTACGGCCGACTGCTCCTGAGAAGAGCCGGACATCTGCGGCTCCCCGCCCTCCCCGGCCTCGGGCCGCACGGCGGTGTCCCCGCCCCCCTGCGGTCCGGAGTCGGGGCGCGGCTGACCGCCGCCGCCACCCGGACCGTCCGGGTCGGGATCGTCCTCGCCCTCGCCCTCGTCCTCGCCGGAGAACTGCTCCAGCGTCTCGTCCAGCCTGTCCTCGTCCAGACCGGGAGCGTCGAACGGGTTGCGGCGCCTGCGGTGCGGCAGGGCGAGCAGCGCGGCCTGGCGCACATCCTCCGCGAGCACATCCGTCCGCCCGGCCCACGCGGCCAGCGCGGTCGCCGTACGTGCCATCACGATGTCGGCCCGCATGCCGTCCACCTCGAAGGCCGCGCAGGTCGCCGCGATCTGCCGCAGCGCACCGTCGCCCAGCCGCACCTTCGGGAGCAACTCCCGTGCCGCCACGACCCGTTGCCGTACGCCGGCCTCCTCCTCGGCCCACCGCGCGGCGAAACCGGCCGGATCGTCGTCGTACGCCAGCCGGCGCCGTACGACCTCGACCCGCTGGTCCGGCTCGCGGGAGGCCGCGACCTCCACGGTCAGCCCGAACCGGTCCAGCAACTGCGGCCGCAGCTCGCCCTCCTCGGGGTTCATGGTGCCGACGAGCAGGAAGCGCGCCGCGTGCCGCACGGAGACGCCCTCGCGCTCCACGTACGAGGCGCCCATCGCCGCCGCGTCCAGCAGCAGGTCGACCAGGTGGTCGTGGAGCAGGTTGACCTCGTCGACGTACAGGATGCCCCGGTGCGCGTCGGCCAGCAGGCCCGGCTCGAACGCCTTCACGCCCTCGGCGAGCGCCCGCTCGATGTCCAGGGCACCGACCAGGCGGTCCTCGGAGGCGCCGACGGGGAGTTCCACCATCCGCGCGGGCCGCGCCGCACCGGCCCCGGCCTCGTGCGGACCGTCCGGGCACGACGGGTCCGGGGCCGCCGGGTCGCAGGAGAACCGGCAGCCGGGGACGACGGCCACCTGCGGCAGCAGCGCCGAAAGGGCGCGTACGGCCGTCGACTTGGCCGTGCCCTTCTCGCCGCGCACCAGCACACCGCCGACAGCGGGGCTGACCGCGTTGAGCAGCAGGGCGAGCCGCAGGTCGTCCTGGCCGACAACGGCCGTGAAAGGGAAGGGGGTTGTCACTGGTCGTCGCCCTCCAAGTCGCCTTCCAGCTCCAGGTAGGTGGCGCGCAGCCGCTCCAGCGTGTCCGCGTCCGGCTCGGCCCACAGGCCCCGGTCCGCCGCCTCCAGGAGCCGCTCGGTGATGCCGCGCAGCGCCCACGGGTTGGACTTCTTCATGAAGTCCCGGTTCTCCGGGTCGAAGACGTACTCCGCGCTGAGCTTCTCGTACATCCAGTCGTCGACCACGCCCGCCGTGGCGTCGTAGCCGAACAGATAGTCCACGGTCGCCGCCATCTCGAAGGCGCCCTTGTAACCGTGCCGGCGCATCGCCGCCATCCAGCGCGGGTTGACCACCCGGGCCCGGAAGACGCGGTGCGTCTCCTCGCCCAGCGTCCGCGTCTTCACCTGGTCCGGTACGGCGCTGTCACCCACGTACGCCTCGGGGTTGGCGCCGGTCAGATGCCGGACCATCGCGACCATGCCGCCGTGGTACTGGAAGTAGTCGTCCGCGTCGACCAGGTCGTGCTCACGGGTGTCGACGTTCTTCGCCGCCACCGCGATCCGCTTGAACGCGGTCTCCATGTCCCCGCGCGCCGCCCGCCCGTCGAGCCCGCGCCCGTAGGCGTAGCCGCCCCAGACGGCGTACACCTCGGCCAGATCCGCGTCGCTGCGCCAGTTGCGCGCGTCGATCAGCGGCAGCAGACCGGCGCCGTACGCGCCCGGCTTCGAGCCGAAGACCCGGGCCGTAGCCCGGCGCCGGTCCCCGTGCGCGGCCGCGTCCTCCTCCACATGCGCCCGCACGTAGTTGCTCTCGGCCGGCTCGTCCAGCTCCGCCACCGCCCGCACCGCGTCGTCGATCAGCCCCACGACGTGCGGGAACGCGTCCCGGAAGAAGCCGGAGATGCGGACCGTGACATCGATGCGCGGGCGGCCCAGCTCCGCCAGGGGAACGATCTCGAAGCCGGTCACCCGGCGCGAGGCGTCGTCCCACACCGGACGGCAGCCCAGCAGCGCCAGGATCTCGGCGATGTCGTCGCCCTGGGTACGCATCGCGGACGTACCCCAGACGGTCAGGCCGACAGACTTCGGGTACTCGCCCGTGTCCTGGAGGTACCTCTGCACCAGCGAGTCGGCCAGCGACTGCCCGACCTCCCAACTCAGCCGGGACGGAATGGCCTTGGGGTCGACCGAGTAGAAGTTCCGGCCGGTCGGCAGGACGTTCACCAGGCCGCGCGTCGGCGAACCCGAGGGACCGGCGGGGACGTAGCCGCCGTCCAGCGCCCGCAGGATGTGCCCGATCTCGTCCGTGGTGCGGGCGAGACGGGGTACGACCTCGTCACAGGCGAACTCCAGCACGGCGATGGCATCCGGGAGTTCGACGCCGAGCGCGTCCCCGAGCACGGCGGACACGGCCGCCCGCTCCCAGGCCCGCTCCTCCATGCCCTCCGCGATCCGCCGGCACAGCTGCTCCAGCAGGTCGATCGCGTCGGCGGCCGTGCGCGACGGACCGTCGACCAGGTCCGTCAGCTCCACCGGCACCTTCACCGGGACACCCGGCTCGGCCAGCAACTCCTTCTCGACCAGCCCGAAATGAGCTGCCAGCGCGGCCCTCAGCCCCGGCAGCGCGTCGGCCTGGCCGCCCCACACCTGGGAGGCGCGCAGCACGGCCAGCACCAGGTTCACACGCGGCTCGCCGACCGGACCGCCGCCCAGGATGTGCAGGCCGTCCCGGATCTGCACGTCCTTGATCTCGCACAGATAGCCGTCGATGTGCATGACGAACTCGTCGAAGTCGTCGTCCTCCGGCTGCGCGTCCACATGCAGGTCGTGGTGCAGCTCGGCCGCCTTGACGAGGGTCCAGATCTGGGCGCGGACGGCCGGGGCCTTCGCCGGGTCCAGGTCGGAGACGAGCGCGTACTCGTCCAGCAGCTGCTCCAGCTTGGCCAGGTCGCCGTAGGTGTCGGCACGCGCCATCGGCGGCACCAGGTGGTCCACCACCGTGGCGTGACCCCGCCGCTTGGCCTGGGTGCCCTCACCGGGGTCGTTGACGATGAACGGGTAGATTAGGGGCAGATCGCCGAGGACCGCGTCCGGCGCGCAACCACGTGACAGCCCCAGCCCCTTGCCCGGCAGCCACTCCATCGTGCCGTGCTTGCCCATGTGCACGATGGCGTCCGCGCCGAAGCTGTTGTCCAGCCAGCGGTAGGCCGCCATGTAGTGGTGCGAGGGCGGCATGTCGGGGTCGTGGTAGATCGCGATCGGGTTCTCGCCGAAGCCGCGCGGCGGCTGGATCATCACGACGACGTTCCCGAACTGCAGCGACGCCAGCACGACGTCCTCGCCGTCGACGTACAGGCTGCCCGGCGGCTCGCCCCACGCCTCCACCATGGCGTCCTTGAGGTCCGGGTCGAGCTTCTCGAACCACGCCCGGTAGTCCGCCAGCGGCACCCGCGCGGGCGCGGCGGCCAGCTGATCCTCCGTGAGCCACTCGACGTCATGGCCGCCGGCCTCGATCAGCCGGTGGATCAACTCGTCGCCCCCGGAGGGGTATTCGGTGAGCGAGTAGCCCGCGTCGCGCAGGGCGTCCAGGACGCGCACCGCCGACGCGGGCGTGTCCAGACCGACCGCGTTGCCGACCCGGGAGTGCTTCGTCGGGTACGCCGTGAAGACCAGCGCGATCTTCTTCTCCGCGTTCGGCTTGTGCTTCAGCTCGGCGTGGCGCAGGGCGATTCCGGCCACTCGCGCGGCCCGCTCCGGGTCGGCGATGTACACCGGGACCTCGTCAGGGCCCTGCTCCTTGAAGGAGAACGGCACGGTGATCAGCCGCCCGTCGAACTCCGGGATCGCGACCTGCATCGCCGCGTCCATGGGGGACAGCGCGGCGTCCGACTCCTCCCATGCGGCCCGCGAGGAGGTGAGGCAAAGACCTTGCAGCACGGGGATGTTGAGGTCCGCGAGGGCCCCGATGTCCCAGGCTTCCTCGTCGCCGCCGGCCGAGGCCTGCGAGGCGTGGGTGCCGCCCGCGGCCAGGACCGTGGCGACGAGAGCGTCGGCCCCGGCGAGGACCTCGTACAGCCCGGCGTCCGCCCCGCGCAGCGAACCGCAGTACACCGGGAGGGCGTTGGCGCCGCGCGCCTCGATGGCGTCGCACAGGGTGTCCACGAAGGCGGTGTTGCCGCTCAGTTCGTGAGCCCGGTAGAAGAGCACGCCCACGGTCGGGCGCCCGTCCCGGACCTCGTAGGCGCCGTGGACGCCGTACTCCGGCATCTTCCGCGGCTCCTCGAAGCCCTCGCCGGTCAGCAGCACGGTGTCGGACAGGAACCGGGACAGCTCCAGCAGGTTCGCCGGGCCACCCTCGACCAGGTACTTCAAGGCCTCCGCCACCACACCGGCCGGCACCGACGACTCGGCCATCAGCTCGGCGTCCGGTACGGCCTCGCCGCCCAGCAGCACGGTCGGGATCCCGGCCGCCTTCAGCGCGGCCAGCCCCTCCTCCCAGGCGCGCTTGCCGCCCAGCAGGCGTACGACGGCCAGGTTCGCGCCGTCGATCAGCCCCGGCAGCTCTGCGGAGACGTCCACCCGGGTCGGGTTGCCGATGCGGTAGTCCGCGCCGGAGGCCCGGGCCGCCAGCAGATCCGTGTCGGCGGTCGACAACAACAACACTGTGCTCATGCAGGCGCTCCCGGTGGGATGAAAGGCAGTCCTTGCGGCGCGCCCGACTCGATGAGCCGCCAGAGCGCGTCCGTGTCCGCGTGCTGTTCGATCAGGTCGCCGAGCCGGTCGAGCTGCTCCTCGCGCAGCGCGGCGAAGGAGGTGTCCGGCGCGGGCACGAAGCGGCGGCCCGCGGCGGCGGCCACCTCGCGCAGGAAGGCCCGCCGGAAGCCGTCCGACTCCAGCGAACCGTGCCAGTGGGTGCCCCAGGTCTGGCCGACCCGGCAGCCGTCCAGGCTGTGTCCTTTGTCATCGGAGATGAACCCCTCACCGCCGAGGATGTCGGCGACCCCGTGGTGGATCTCGTACCCCTCGACCCGCTCGCCGAGGGCCTCTCCTTCCGGCCGGGTCAGGGTCTTCTCGCGGGCGAACCGCACCCGCACGGGCAGGATCCCCAGTCCGGCCACATGCCCCTCGCGGCTCTCGACCTCGTCCTCGATGTGCTCGCCGAGGATCTGGAAGCCGCCGCAGATGCCGAGGACGGGGCGGCCTTCGGCGGCCCGGTGCTTCAGCGCCTCCGCCAGCCCGCGCTCCCGCAGCCACTCCAGCGCACGCACCGTGCCCCGCGTACCCGGGATCACCACCAGGTCCGCGTCCGCCAGCTCCTCCGGGCGGTCCACGAACCGCACCACGACACCCGGTTCGGCGGCGAGGGCGTCCACGTCCGTGAAGTTGGACATCAGCGGGATCGCGCACACGGCGACGCGCAGCACGTCCTCGCCGACCGGGGGAGACACGGTCGACTCGCGGACCGTGCCGCGCAGCGAAACGCGCAGGCCGTCCTCCTCGTCGATGCCGAGCCCGTGCCGGAACGGCAGCACGCCGTAGGCGCGCCGCCCGGTGAGGCCGTGGAGCATCTCCAGCCCGGGCTCCAGCAGGGAGACATCGCCTCGGAACTTGTTCACCAGGAACCCGGCGACCAGTTCCTGGTCCTCGGGCGAGAGCAGGGCGACAGTGCCGAAGAAGGAGGCGAAGACGCCGCCGCGGTCGATGTCGCCGACCACCAGCACGGGCAGCCGCGCGTTTCGCGCGATCCCCATGTTCACGATGTCCGTCCGGCGCAGATTGATCTCCGCCGGTGAACCCGCCCCCTCACAGATCACCGCGTCATACGTGCCCCGCAACTCGGCCAGGCAGTCCAGCACCGTGCCCAGCAGCCGCTGTTGCCGCCCGCCGTGATAGCCGCGGGCGCTCAGCTCGCCCACCGGCTTGCCCAGCAGCACCACCTGGCTGCTCTGCTCGCCGCCCGGCTTGAGCAGCACCGGGTTCATCAGCGCGGTCGGCTCGATCCGGCACGCCTGGGCCTGCATGGCCTGCGCCCGCCCGATCTCCGCGCCCTCACGGGTCACGAAGGAATTGAGCGACATGTTCTGCGCCTTGAACGGCGCGACCTTGACGCCCTGACGCACCAGCCACCGGCAGATCCCGGCCGTCACGACGCTCTTGCCGGCGTCGGAGGTGGTGCCGGCGACGAGAAGTCCCCCGTTCACTGTCCACGTCCCTTCAGACCCTTGGCGAGACCTTTGACGAAGAGGCGCGCGGCGACCGTGGTGCCGAGCGCGAGCAGGCCGACGCGGCGGGAGAGCCGTACCGCCCGGTCGATGTCGCTCACCTGGACCGCCCGGCCGGTGTGGCCGTTCAGCACGGGCCGGTGCTCGACCCGGCCGCCGTAGGAGAGTGTGCCGCCCAGGCGGACGCCGAGCGCGCCCGCGAACGACGCTTCGACGGGGCCCGCGTTGGGGCTCGGGTGCTTGGGGGCGTCGGCCTTCCAGGCGCGCAGGGCGCCTCGCGGGTCGGGTCCGGCCGCGGCGGCGAGTACGGCGGTCAGCCGGGCTCCCGGCCAGCCGGCCACGTCGTCGAGGCGGGCCGAGGCCCAGCCGTAACGGCGGTAGCGGGAGGACTTGTGACCGACCATCGCGTCCAGGGTGTTGACGGCCCGGAAGCCGAGCAGCCCGGGCACCCCGGCCATCGCGCCCCACACCAGCGCGCCCACGACGGCGTCGGAGGTGTTCTCGGCGACCGACTCGACCACGGCCCGGGCGATCCCGTCGGCGTCCAGCGCCTGCGGGTCCCGGCCGCACAGATGCGGCAGCCGCGCCCGCGCCGCCTCGACATCCCCGCGCTCCAGGGCGCTGCCGATGGTGCGGGCCTCGCGCGCGAGCGAAGTGCCGCCGACCACCGCCCAGGTGGCGGCGGCGGTCAGCGCGACGGAAGCGGCGGGGGAGGGGCGTACAGCGCGTACGGCCACCGTGCCGAGTGCGACGGCGCCACCGGCGCACACCACGGTGTGCAAGGTGCCCCAGCCGCGGTGGTCGTGCCACAACGCGCCGTCCACGGCAGCGGCCGCACGCCCGAACGCGGCGACCGGATGCCCGTGGCGCGGATCGCCGAGGAGCAGGTCACCGAGGAGGCCGGCGGCGGCGCCGTACGCGTAGCTGCGATCGGCACCCATCGGCTCAGCCGTCCGTGGGGACAGGAGCGGGCCTGGTACGGGTCCTTCGGCAGCCGGGCATGGCGATCGGTGTCCTCACTCAGGGTGTCCGCGCCCTGGTTCGACGAGATTCGGCGGTGAGAGTTCCTGGCTCCCGGGGGTTCTTCCCCGGTGACAGTGGCGGGACCGCGCCGGATTCGCACCGGCTTCCTCTCCTGCCGCCGTACATGGCGTGGGCAGTCCACCACGCGCCCGGAACGGCCGTCAACTTGCCATTGACCTGCACGGGGAGAGTGTGCCGATCCCCACATCGCGGGGTGCCCGTGGCCTGTGCGCACGGCGAAGGCTCCTCTCCGCGGCGGGCGGGGAGGAGCCTTGGTGATGCCCGGTTCGTGATGCCTGTGGTGGTGCCTGTGGTGGTGCCGTCCGGTTCGTGGCGTTCTGTCAGGCCTTGGCGACGATCAGGTAGATGCCGTACGCCACCGCCGCCGCGCAGGCGGCGAAGCAGACGTAAGCGCCGGTGACGGCGAGCGCGGCGGAGCCGCCCTGCGCGGCCGCCCTCTCGCGCCGGGCCAGACCGTTGACACCGAGGGTGAACAGGGCCACCAGGGCCACGGTGAACACGAGGCTGACGCCGAAGACGGAGCCGATGGCTGCCCAGTCGATCTTCATGATGCTTCCTTCGGTAACCGGGTGGCCGGGGTCAGACGGTGGCGGCCGGCGGGGCGGACTGGCGCGCGGACTCGGCGGCCGGGGCGGCGATCGTGGCCGTCAGGTCCTCGGCGACCGTGCCCGCCGGGGGCGGGGTCACGGCGGCGATGGCGGTGGTCACCACGCCGGCCGGCTCCTCGGTCTCGACGACGTTGGTGTGGTCGATGACCTCGCGGCGGGAGATCTTCCAGATCGCGGCGCTGGCGGCGACGAGGAAGACGGCGACGACGGCGGTGCCCCAGTCACCCAGGTCCGTGACGGACTCGGCGCCCGCGCCGACCAGCGCGGCGGCCGGCAGGGTGAGCACCCAGGCGACGGCCATCCGGGTCGCGGTGGACCAGCGGACCACGCCGCCCTTGCGGCCGAGGCCCGCGCCCATCACCGAACCGGAGACGACGTGCGTGGTGGAGAGCGAGAAGCCCAGGTGGGAGGAGGCCAGGATGGCGGTCGCGGCGCTGGTCTGGGCGGCGAAGCCCTGGCGCGGCTCCAGGTCGGTCAGGCCCGTGCCCATGGTGCGGATGATGCGCCAGCCGCCGATGTAGGTGCCGAGCGCGATGGCCAGGCCGGCGGAGAGGATGACCCAGACCGGCGGGTTGGAGCCGGGGGCGATGGCGCCGCCCGCGATCAGCGCGAGGGTGATGATGCCCATCGTCTTCTGGGCGTCGTTGGTGCCGTGGGCGAGGGAGACCAGGCCGGCGGAGGCGATCTGGCCGGCGCGGTACCCCTTGCGCGTGGCCTCGCCCTCGCCCTCGGCCTTGCCGCCGATGCCGTAGGAGAACCGGGTGGCCAGCATCGACGCGACGCCCGCCACGACGGGCGCGGCGACCGCCGGGAGCAGCACCTTGGTGACCAGGACGTCACCGTGTACGGCACCGAAGCCGGCGGAGGCGACGGTGGCGCCGATCAGACCGCCCATCAGGGCGTGCGAGGAGCTTGAGGGCAGGCCCACCAGCCAGGTGACCAGGTTCCAGAGGATCGCGCCGACCAGGGCGGCGAAGATGACCTCGGGACGTATGCCGCTCTCGTTGACGAGACCCTTGGAGATCGTGTTCGCGACCTCCACGGAGAGGAAGGCGCCCACCAGATTGAGGGCGGCTGACATGGTTACCGCGATCTTGGGCTGCAGAGCGCCTGTGGAGATGGTGGTGGCCATCGCGTTCGCGGTGTCGTGGAAACCGTTCGTGAAATCAAACGCGAGTGCGGTTACCACCACAATCGCGAGGATCAGCGAGAAGCTTTCCATTTACCCAGGCAATCTTTCGAGGTCATTGGCTGGACGAACGTAGGCAACCTGGATGAACGGAAGGTGAACTGGGGCAGGCCTGAGGGTGTCCTGGGAGGGGGGTTGGTGTTCCGTTTCGCTCCGGTTCGGCACCGGCGCCCCAGCCGCCCCTTGACTACCGGCTACGCGCGAAGACCCGCAGCCGGCTCGCGGACCCGTTGAAGAGATCCTGGTCACCCGGCAGCGTGCCTTCGGACTGGTACTGCCAGAACGTCCAGTACCGCCACCCGCCCGGCAGCGTCACCGGCGTCTCGGTGTCGTGCCAGGCGATCCACAGGGGGTTGGTCTTCGAGAACGAACGGCTGTTGCCGGTGCAGAGCTTCCACCACTGGGCCGTCGTGTAGATCACCGGGCGGCGGCCGGTCTTCCGCTTGACCTCGTTGCTGAAGGACCGGAGCCAGCGGACCATCCGCTTCTTGCTCAGCCCGTAGCACTTGTGCTTCTTGTTGTACGGGTTGTATTCGATGTCGAGCGCGGGCGGCAGCGTCCAGCCGTCCGCCCGCCAGCCGCCGCCGTGCCGCACGAAGTACGCGCCCTGTTTGGCGCCGGAGGACTTGTCCGGCCGCGCGAAGTGGTACGCGCCCCGGACCAGGCCCGCCTTGCGCGCGCCGTTGTACTGCTGGGCGAAGTAGGGGTTGCGGTAGTTCGTGGACTCGGTCGCCTTGACGTAGACGAACCGCGCGCCCTTGGACCGGGAGGCGGACCAGCCGACGCGCTTCTGATGGGACGAGACGTCGTGACCGCGAGGCTTGCCCTCGGCCGGCGCCGGAGCTGCGGCCGCGGTGCTCGCGGTGCCCGTGAGGGCGAGCGCCGCCGTGACCGCCACGAGGACACCGGCGCGGCGACGGAAGGGTGGGCGTTCACTGGCCATGTGTCTCCCCGGGTCGGCGGACCCAAGATCGTCCGGCGGGCAAGGGGGACCATTGAAGGCCGGGCGATCACCGAATCGGGCGCCTTTTTACGGCGATTCACCCCGACTTCCGCCGTTCGGGGGTACGCGCTTCCGGCCGGAACTACCCGCCCACCCCCCGTTCCGCGGTGCGGCTGGCAGGATCGCGGCATGGCTGAACAGCGGCGGGACGCGGAACGGGAACACCTCTGGGCGGAACTGGTCACCACGGCACGGCGGACCGTAACCGACGGGCTGGTGGTCGGCACCTCGGGCAACGTCTCGGCGCGCGTCGGCGACCTCGTTCTGGTCACCCCGTCGGGCGTGCCGTACGACCGGCTCACCCCGGACGACCTCACCGGCGTCGACCTCACCGGCCGCCAGGTGCTCGGCACGCTGGTGCCGACCAGCGAGCTGCCCATGCACCTCGCCGTCTACCGCACCACCGACGCCCGCGCGATCGTCCACACCCACGCCGTGCACGCCACCGCGGTCTCCACCCTGGTGCCCGAGCTGCCGCTGGTCCACTACATGGCCGCCGCACTCGGCGGCCCGGTCCGCGTCGCCCCCTACGCCACCTACGGCACCGACGCACTCGCCGAGCACATGCTCCGTGCCTTGGCCGACCGCTCCGGCTGCCTCCTGCAGAACCACGGCACGATCACCTACGGCGCCACCCTCGACCAGGCCTATGACCGCACCGCTCAGCTGGAGTGGATGTGCCGCCTGTGGCTGACGGCGTCCTCCGTACCGGGCCTGACCCCGTCCCTGCTGACGGAGACACAACTGGCCGAGGTGGGGGAACGTTTGCGGGGGTACGGCCAACAGAGGTGAATCCTGAGCTTCCTTTTGACCCTTGTCGCTTCAGCTTGACCTTTGTCGCTTCAGCGGGCCGCGGCTTTCCGACTCCGCTCACTGTGATCCGCCGCAGTGCCGCTCAGCCACGACGCACATGTCCGGCGGTGCCGAATCCACCCGCACCCCGGCGTTCCCCGTCCGGCCCCACATCTCCGCTGGCCGGTGACGGCAACCCCCACGACACTGGACCCGTGCGCATCGTCAAAGCGACCGCCCTCACCACGGCCATAGCCGCTGGCATGACAATGGTGTCCGTCGCCGCCGGCCGGCTCGCCAGCGATGCCGCGCTGAAGGCGCCCGCCGGGCGCCCCCTGCCCACCGAACCCCGCCTCACTGTGCACGGCACAGCCGCCGGCCAGATCACCCTCACCCGCGATCTGGCCTCGCTGCGCCCCGGCACCTACGGCCTCGCCGGCGACGGCTCCCACGCGGTGGTGGGCCCCGTCCTGGAGGCGGCCCGGCACGCGGCCGACACCGTCGTACGCCGTCTGGAACGCGTCACGTACGGCACCCTCGCCGCCGGCGACGCGGTGTGGCTCACCCCGAACCTGTACGTCGGCAACCCCGGCACCGCCCTGGGCCTCGACCACGCCGAGATCGACGTGCCCGGCGAACTCGGCGAACTGCCCGCCTGGTTCGTGCCCGGCGCCCGGGACACCTGGGTGATCGCCGTGCACGGCCTCGGCACCACCCGGGAACAGGCCATGAACCTCATGGCCCCGCTGCACGCCCGCAGGGTGCCGGTCCTCGCGCTCGCCTACCGTGGCGACCTCGGCGCCCCGCGCCCGCCGGACGGACTGAACCACCTCGGCGAGACCGAGTGGCGCGACCTGGACGCGGCCATCCGCTACGCCGTCCGCCAGGGCGCCCGCCGGGTCGTGCTGCTCGGCTGGTCCACCGGCGCCACCATGGCGCTGCGCGCCGCCGAGCACTCCGCGGTGCGCGAGCGGATCGCCGGACTGGTCCTCGACTCGCCGGTACTCAGCTGGGAGGCCACGCTGCGCGCCCTCGCCCGGGCCCGCCACACCCCGCAGCCGCTGCTACCGCTCGCCGTACGGGCCGCGCAGGGCCGGGCCGGCCTGCACGCCGACCGGGTCGCCGAGATCACCAACCCTGACCGGCTCACCGTGCCGACCCTGATCTTCCACGGACCCGACGACGAAGTGGCCCCCTGGGAGCTCTCCCGCCACCTGGCCCGTCGCCGCGCCGATCTGGTTTCCCTGCACACCGTGCCGCGGGCCCCGCACGCGGCGATGTGGAACGCCGATCCGGAGGAGTATCAGGAGCGGCTGCGCCGCTTCCTGACCCCGCTGGTCTGACGGCCACGACCACGGCCAGCCATTACCACGGCCACGACCACGGCCGTCGACCAAGGCCGCCGATCACGGCTACCGATCATGGCTACCGATCACGGTCGTCGGCCACGCCCACGACCTGGGTCACCGGCCCCGGCGTCAACCCCGGCATCAACTCCGGCCCGGCCCGGTGTCGGACATTCCGTTTAACATCGTACGACTGGCCTGATCACGCCTCATCACCCCGCGTCGCACCCCGTCCCTTGGCCAGCCCCGTCGCCCGCAGTGACATTCCGTTTGGGTTTTCCGACCGTCAACCGGAAGACTGCACCCGTGACGTCCCGTATCCCGCGCGACTCCAGGCTCCGACTCGTCCGACCGCGACCCCTGGCCGCCGCCCCCAGAGCTGTGAACCAGCGGCGTCCGCGCCGCCCCGCACCCCGGCCGCCGGAGGGCACCCCGGCCCCCGCGGAGCTGGCCGGATTGGCCCGCACCGGGCTGGCCGGCCCGGTCCGGGTCGCCCGCTGGGCCGACACCGCGCTCGGCCCCGGC
>NZ_CM002285.1:7523940-7526209 GCF_000497445.1 Streptomyces roseochromogenus subsp. oscitans DS 12.976
TGTCCGCCGGTCCCGTCCCGGTCGAGCAGCTCCTCGACCTGCTCCAGCAGCGGGTCACCGAACTGCGCACCGAGCGCTGCGAGGTCCCCTACGAGCCCGGGGCCGCACAGCCGGCCCTGCCCGGGGCCCGGCAGTCGCCCGAGTCCGGCCCCGCCCGGCCGGCGGCCGGCTCCCCGAGCCCGGCGGACCCCGACGCCGACCCCGACTTCGAGTCCGTCGGCGACACCCCGCTCGCCCCGCTCCTCGACTGGGCGCTGCAGGCCCTCGTCTTCGTCGGCGCGCTGACCTACGGCGACGGCCAGGCCACCCTCACCCCGCTGGGCAGCTGGGCGGTGTGGGTCAAGCTGGAGCAGATCTGCGTGGCCGCGCAGAGCCCGGCCGGCAACATCGAGCAGGCCGCCGAGGACATGCTCCGCGGCTGCGCCCAGCTCCGCCCCAACGCCGCCCGCGCCGAGTACCGCGCCTGGCTCGCCGCCCGCCCTGTCGGCAACGCTGTCACGGAGCTGATCCACGCCGCCCGCGGCGAGGACGCCCTGCTGCGCGGCCTGGCCTTCGAGGCGCTGCGCGTCGTCGGCGCCCCCGCAGAGCCCGACGTACGCGCCGTCGTCGACGAACCCGCCCTCAGGCCGTACGCCCTGCTGTGGCTCGCCGAGCACGACGGGGTCGACCCGGAGGACGCCCACGAGGTCCTCACCCGGGAAGAGGCGACCTGGCTGTGGGTGGACACCGCAGCCGCCGTCGCCGACCATGGCGAGTCGCCGATGCTGGTCCGGCATCTGGAGTCCGCGCTGCAGCCCACCGTTCCCCAGCTGCTCGACGAGGTCCGCGCCGTCGGCCACCCGCGCACCGTGCAGGTCCTGGTCGCGCTCGCCGCCGCGCACCCCGACCCGGCTCTCGCCAAAGCCGTGCGCCGGGCCGCCTTCCAGGTGCACACCGGGGGATGAGCGGCGCGGGGACTGTTCAGGCGCCGATCTCCGGGGCGTACGTCCCGAAGCTCCAGATGTTGCCCTCGACGTCGCGGGCCATGTAGTCCCGCGAGCCGTAGTCCTGGTCCGTCGGGGGCATCAGGATCTCCACGCCGTGCTCCAGGGCCCGCTGGTGGTGGGCGTCCACGTCGTCCACGACGACGTACACCCCGGTGGGCCCGGCGTCCTTCATCGCCGCGTCGAAACGGCCGCCCCGGCCCTTGGAACCGATCATCACCGCGCCGTTGCCCTGGGTCAGCTCGGCGTGCATCACCTTGCCGTCCTCCGTCTCGTACACCGACAGCTCGGTGAAGCCGAGGGCCTCCGTCAGCTGTCTGATCGCCGCCTTCGCGTCCGCGTACAACAGAGAGGGATAGATGCTCGGCCGTCCGCCGCCCATGCCTGCCATTGCCGATCACTCCTTCGTACGCCGGTTCTGTGGCGTCCCGTTCAGTCTTGCAGCCGCCACTGACAACGCCTCAGCGGAACGTTCGCACTTCGTACGCAGCTCGTCGAGGAACACGGTCGGCGAGGTGCCGTACGTCCCTGCCGCCGCCCGAACCGTGTCCCGCCCGTTACGGCAGGACCACCGGACCTGGGCCGGTGAGGACGCGGCGGGCGCGGCCGAGCACCGCCGGAGGACAGGCCCAGCTGGTCCGGGCCCACGCCCGGAAACAGCGCCGGCAGCAGCGTGATCACCCCGGCCAGGCCGCCGCCGTCCAGGTTCGCTTCGTCGTCGACCTGCACGCGTCACCGCCCTCTGCCCGCGCCGTCGCGCGCGTCGTCCCAAGCCTGGCGGCATCCCTGCCCGCCGCGCCGCCCCACCGCCGGACGAACACCCGGACGGGCGACTTCCCTCTCGCCCCCGTCCACGGCACCCCGCCCCACCCGCCACTACGCTCGCGCCTGATCCGAGGCCGAGGCCGAGGCCGAGGACACGGAACGGAAGGGGCAGAGATGGCCACCCCACCACCCACGAGACACACCACCCCGGCCCGTGCACGCCGCACCGGACTCGGCGCACCACGGCCCACCGGCCCCGACGACGCACCGCACGCCGACTTCGACAGCGCCCACCACACGCCGACTCCGCCGACGCACGTCACGCCGCCCGCAGCGACGCACGGCACGTCGGCCCCGGCGACCCATCGCACCGCGCCCCCCGCCGCCCACCGTGCACCTCCGCCCACACCCCGCGATCCCGCCACCCCCACACCCACAACGCACGCGTGCCCCGTGTTCTCGTCGTTTTCCGCGTCCTGCGTGTCCTAGCCGGCGTACTCCTCGCCGTCGGGATCCTCGGT
>NZ_CM002285.1:7526260-7531361 GCF_000497445.1 Streptomyces roseochromogenus subsp. oscitans DS 12.976
CACCGCGTACCGCACCGCCGACGGCGACCCGCGCCGGATGCTGCCCGCCGGCGCGGGACGCGCGTTCCGGCCCGAGGCCGCCGTACGGCTCGGCGCCGTCCTGCTGATCGCCCGGCCGTGCGCGCAGGGCGCCTGGACGGGGCAGCTCGTCGCCCTGGACGACCTCGGGCGGATCACCCCTGACCGCACACCCCTCGGCAACGATCTCCCGCGTCACGGACCGAACGCGCGGACGTAGAAAAACCGCTTGCACACCCCCGTTAGACTTCTCCCCATGGCCATTCTCCTCGCGCATTAGACGGCGGGAACGTCCTCAGCCGCCCACCCGTCAATCCCTGTACGCCCTGGAGTCTGTCCGTGATCTCCGCCTCCGGTATCGAGCTGCGCGCCGGTGCGCGCATCCTCCTTGAGAACGCCACCTTCCGTGTCGCCAAGGGCGACCGCATCGGCCTCGTCGGCCGCAACGGCGCCGGCAAGACGACCCTCACCAAGTGCCTGGCCGGCGAGGGCATCCCGGCCGCGGGCCAGATCGCCCGCTCCGGTGAGGTCGGCTACCTCCCGCAGGACCCCCGTACCGGCGACCTGGACGTCCTCGCCCGGGACCGGATTCTGTCCGCGCGCGGCCTCGACGTACTGATCCGCAAGATGCGCGACAACGAGCAGCGCATCGCCAACGGCATGGGCGCCACCCGCGAGAAGGCCCTCAAGCAGTACGAGCGCCAGGAGACGGAGTTCCTCACCAAGGGCGGGTACGCCGCCGAGGCCGAGGCCGCCACCATCGCCGCCGCGCTGAACCTGCCCGACCGCGTCCTCGGCCAGCCGCTGCACACCCTCTCCGGCGGTCAGCGCCGCCGTATCGAACTGGCCCGCATCCTCTTCTCGGACGCCGACACCCTGCTGCTCGACGAGCCGACCAACCACCTCGACGCCGACTCGATCATCTGGCTGCGGGACTACCTGAAGACGTACCGCGGCGGCTTCATCGTGATCTCCCATGACGTCGACCTGGTCGAGACGGTCGTCAACAAGGTGTTCTACCTGGACGCGAACCGGTCCACGATCGACATCTACAACATGGGCTGGAAGCTCTACCAGCAGCAGCGCGAAGCCGACGAGAAGCGCCGCAAGCGGGAGCGGGCCAACGCCGAGAAGAAGGCCGCCGCGCTCAACGCCCAGGCCGACAAGATGCGCGCCAAGGCCACCAAGACGGTCGCCGCGCAGAACATGGCCCGCCGCGCCGAGAAGCTGCTCTCCGGCCTCGAAGAGGTCCGGATGTCCGACAAGGTCGCCAAGCTGCGCTTCCCGGAGCCCTCGCCCTGCGGCAAGACCCCGCTGATGGCCGAGGGCCTGTCGAAGTCGTACGGCTCGCTGGAGATCTTCACCGACGTCGACCTCGCCATCGACAAGGGCTCGCGGGTCGTCATCCTCGGCCTCAACGGCGCCGGCAAGACGACCTTGCTGCGCCTCCTCGGCGGCGTCGAGAGGCCCGACACCGGCCAGGTCGTCCCCGGCCACGGCCTCAAGCTCGGGTACTACGCCCAGGAGCACGAGACCCTGGACCCCGACCGCACCGTCCTGGAGAACATGCGCTCCGCCGCGCCCGACATGGACCTGGTCGAGGTCCGCAAGGTGCTCGGCTCGTTCCTCTTCTCCGGCGACGACGTCGACAAGCCGGCCGGTGTCCTCTCGGGCGGCGAGAAGACCCGTCTCGCCCTGGCCACCCTGGTCGTCTCCTCGGCGAACGTGCTCCTCCTCGACGAGCCGACCAACAACCTCGACCCCGCCAGCCGCGAGGAGATCCTCGGAGCCCTGCGCACCTACAAGGGCGCGGTCGTCCTCGTCACGCACGACGAGGGCGCCGTCGAGGCCCTCCAGCCCGAGCGGATCATCCTGCTGCCCGACGGCGTCGAGGATCTGTGGGGCTCCGACTACGCGGATCTCGTCGCCCTGGCGTGATCCATTGCGTATGGATCATTCGGCTCATCCGTGATCCATCATCTGTGTGAGATCTCCTCGTATCGGGGTGTGTCCTACACGGATTTTCCGGCCGATCCCCCACGTACCAAGGGATCGGCCGTTTCGCGTCGCTGACCTGGTGCTTCGCGAATCCACCCGTTCGGTCCCATGGACACCACCCCATGGAATTGCGTGTTCCGCTTGTGGGGATCCACTCCTGTCGTCACAACGATGTCTCACGGACCTTGCCGAATGGGTGGCCATCACGCCCAAGAGGGGTGATCATGAGGAGACCAGAGCGCACTTCCCATGAGGAGGCACGGGTGGCCGAGACTCTGAAGAAGGGCAGCCGGGTGACCGGCGCCGCGCGCGACAAGCTCGCGGCAGACCTGAAGAAAAAGTACGACTCCGGTGCGAGCATCCGGGCGCTGGCCGAGGAGACCGGCCGCTCGTATGGCTTTGTGCACCGGATGCTCACCGAGTCGGGCGTCGTCCTGCGTGGGCGTGGCGGAGCGACCCGGGGCAAGAAGGCCGCATCGGTCTGACGCCGGGCGGTCCATCGGCTTCGATGGTGGCCACCCGGTCGGCCAGCTGATCGGCCGGGTGGTTACTGTGCAGTCACTTAAGCATGCCCGGCATGCTCGGATGACCGCACCCATCGGAGGCGCCCCATGGCTTCGCCCGACCAGGACCTCGCTCCTGTACTCGACAAGGACGGCGTACGGCTCACCGTCGACGACGCGCTCGCCACGGTGACGCTGGCCAACCCGGCCAAGCGCAACGCGCAGAGCCCCGCACTGTGGCGGGCGCTCGCCGAGGCCGGGCGGCTGCTGCCGGGCTCCGTCCGTGTCGTTGTGCTGCGCGGCGAGGGCAGGTCCTTCTCCGCCGGTCTCGACCGGCAGATGTTCACCCCGGAGGGGATCCCGGGCGAGCCGACCTTCATCGATCTCGCGCGCCGTGACGACGCCGGGCTCGACGCGAACATCGCCGAGTTCCAGGAGGCGTTCACCTGGTGGCGGCGGAACGACATCGTGTCCGTCGCCGCCGTCCAGGGGCACGCCATCGGGGCCGGCTTCCAGCTCGCGCTCGCGTGCGACCTTCGGGTCGTCGCGGACGACGTGCAGTTCGCCATGCGCGAGACCAGCCTCGGCCTCGTACCCGACCTGACCGGCACGCATCCGCTGGTCGGTCTCGTCGGGTACGCCCGCGCGCTCGAGATCTGCGCCACGGGAAGGTTTGTCGGCGTGGAGGAGTCCGTGGCGTCCGGGCTGGCCAACATTGCCGTGCCCGGCGACCAACTGGACGACGCCGTACGGGACTTGGCAGCGGCGCTGTTGGCTGCGCCGCGGGACGCTGTCGCCGAGACCAAGGCGCTGTTGCGGGGCGCGGCGGACCGTACGTACGACGAGCAGCGGGCGGCTGAGCGGGCCGCTCAGGCACGGCGGCTTCGGGATCTGGCCGGGCTCGGCGAATAACCCTGCCAACCCTGCGCTCAACCCTGCGCTGGGCACGGCGAGTAGGACGAGTTCCCTAGTCCACCGCCGTAATCAAAACCGCCACCGAGGGCCGGTCCTCCAGGGCGTCCCCTACGGCCGTGCGGACCTGTCGGGCCACATCGACGGCCCGGTGGTCGGCGCTCGTCGACAACTCCACGCGAACGTGCCGGTGAGGCAGTGCCGTGTCGGCCGGGTGTTCCTCCAGGAGCACCCCGCGGCCGAGGCCGCCCAGGGAAGCCGTCAGGCCGCTCACGCCAGGGACGGCGAGGGCGGCCGCGGCTGCGCGGGCCTCGTCCGGGTCCGTGGGTTCGCGCGCGGGCACCGGCCGCGGCGCACGTACCGCCGTGGCCGGTTCCTCCGTGTCCAGCAGGTCGGTCACCCGCAGGTCCACCTCCGACAGCGCGAGCCCGAGCCGTTGCACAGCGGCCGTCGTCAGGGTGAGTCGCAGCCGGGACGCCACCGCGGGCAGCGGCTCGGCGGCCGTGGCGGCGAAGTCCGCCGTCATCCGCAGCGGGCCCGGCGGCAGCGCGCTCGGCGGAGCCGGTACGACGGGCTGAGCTGCCTCTTCGGGATCGGCGAGCGAGAGCCGCAGCGTGCCCAACCGCACCCCCGGCACCCCGTCCGCCGCCGCACGCTCCAGTACCGCCCCCGCCGCGACCTCCGCGATCCACGCGCCGTCGCGCGGCCCACCGAGCGGCAGCAGCCTGCCGAGCCCGACCTGGCGCCGTACCCACTCTGTCCACCGGTCCGCCGTCATTCCTCCAGCCTGCCGTATCACCGGCGCACCACAGGGGAACCTTGCATACGGTGGGCAAGGGACGATCGAAGGGGACGACGACCGAAAGGGACGTACGGCGATGACCGACATGACGACGACCCCCGAAGGCGGCCAAGAGCCGCAGGTGTCGACCCGTAAGG
This sequence comes from Streptomyces roseochromogenus subsp. oscitans DS 12.976, assembly GCF_000497445.1. Taxonomy (NCBI): domain Bacteria; kingdom Bacillati; phylum Actinomycetota; class Actinomycetes; order Kitasatosporales; family Streptomycetaceae; genus Streptomyces; species Streptomyces roseochromogenus. The sequence continues at coordinate 7,530,631 of NZ_CM002285.1, forward strand.
CCACTCAGCGCGGCGGCGGTGATCCGGCGACCCGGGGACGGACCACCATCGCCGACGGCGTCGTGGAGAAGATCGCGGGCCTCGCGGCGCGGGATGTCGTCGGAGTGCACGCCATGGGCAGTGGCCTGGCCCGCACCTTCGGCGCCGTACGCGACCGGGTGCCGGGCGGCTCCAGGTCGGTGGCGCGGGGTGTGAAGGCCGAGGTCGGCGAGGTGCAGACCGCACTGGACCTGGAGATCGTCGTGGACTACGGCGTCTCGATCGCCGATGTCGCCCGCGCCGTACGGGAGAACGTGATCGCTTCCGTGGAACGCATGACCGGACTTGAGGTGGTCGAGGTCAATATCGCGGTCAGCGATGTGAAGCTGCCCGACGAAGAGGACGAGGAGCCCGAGCCGCCGCGCATCCAGTGACGCACCGGCGACACCGCACACCCGACGAGCTGAGGAGTGCTGTATGAGCATGGCCGTGGTCGGCATGATCGCCGGAATGGCGCTGGGTTTCGCCGGGTACTTCGGCGGCTTCGGAGCCTTCCTGCTGGTGGCGGCGCTGGGTGCGATCGGGTTCGTCGCCGGCCGGTTCGCGGAGGGCGACCTGGAACTGGGTGACTTCTTCCGTACCCGCGACGACCGGCGCGACCGGCGGCGGTGACCGGCGGTGACCGCCGACACCGGCGCGGCGCGCCCGCCGTCGGCCCTCGTGCCGCCGGCTGAGCGCGGCGCCACCCGGAT
>NZ_CM002285.1:7532091-7546521 GCF_000497445.1 Streptomyces roseochromogenus subsp. oscitans DS 12.976
CCCGGCTTCGCTCGAACGGGGGGACCTCCACGGAAACAGCCCGTGTACACGTGCACCTCGAACTCGGCTACCCCTGCGACATCGGCGCGCACTGCGCCGCCGTGCGTCGTCATGTCGCCGAGCGGGTAGGCGCGTTGGTGGACATGGCGGTGGCCGAGGTCGCCGTACACGTGGAACGGCTGCACCCCGCACCGCACGGGAGGGCGTGATGAGCGAGCCGCAGACGATCATCCAGACGCTCCACAAGGACCCCACCCCTACACCGCCCGCCGCCGAGAGCAGTGGCCGCTTCTGGTCAGCGCGCCGCGTCCCGGCCGCCGTCGTCGCGGCACTGCTGCTGGCCGGCGCCGGCCTCCTGCTGTACGACATCGCCGCCGTACGCGCCCACCGCCCCGCGATGCACTGGCGCCGCGCACTGGCCCGGCAACTGGCCGAACGGCCCCTGGACGACACCTGGGTGCTGACCGGAGCGGCCGTCGCCGTCGCACTCGGCCTCTGGCTGATCGCCCTCGCGGCCACGCCGGGTCTGCGCGGTCTGCTGCCCATGCGGCGCCCACACCCCGACGTCCGCGCCGCACTCCGGCGTGACGCGGCGGCGCTTCTGCTGCGCGACCGGGCCATGGACATCTCCGGGGTCCGGTCGGTGCGGGTGCGGATGCGCCGCAGGAAGGCCGACGTCCGTGTCGTCTCGCACTTCCGTGACCTGGACGACGTACGCGCCGACCTGGACACCGTGCTCACGGACGCGGTCCGGGGCCTCGGCCTCGGCCGGCCGCCCGTGCTGTCCGTCCATGTGACACGGCCCGCGCGGAAGGGGTGACGGCGATGCACAGGGGTCGTCTCCACCGTGTCCTGCTGGCCCTCGTCGGCCTGCTCCTGCTCGCGCTCGGCGGATCGGTCCTGGCCGTCGGCCTGGGCGCACCGGCGCCCTCCTGGTGGATCCACACCGGCCCGCACGACGTCCTGCTCACCCGGGCCGAACGCACCCACTGGCGCGGCGCCGGCTGGTGGTGGCCGGCCGTCCTCACCACCCTGGCCGTCCTCGTCCTGCTCGCCCTGTGGTGGCTGATCACACTCCTGCGCCGCCGCCGGCTCACCGAGATCCTCATCGACACCGGCGACGGCGAGTCCGCCCTCCTGCGCGGCCGCGCCCTGGAGTCGGCCCTGGCCCAGGAAGCCGTCCAGCAGCAGGGCGTGGCCCACGCGGAGATCCTCCTGCGCGGCCGCCGCACGAAACCCACGGCGAAAATCTGGCTCCAGCTGGAGCCCCACGTGGACCCGTCGACGGCCCTGAACGACTTCACGACCCGGGCCTTGACCCACGCCCGCCAGTCAGCGCGGCTCCCGTCTCTGCCGGCAGAGATACGACTGAGAGCGGTCAAGCACCGTGCGGAGAGGGTCACTTGACAGTCCGGGCGCGAGCACTTGCGCAACCCGCACGCTAGAACCCGTGCCGCATGCCCCCGTCCACAGGCAACATGACCCCCGTCAGATAGGAAGCCGCCGGTGACAGCAGAAACGCCGCGACCTTCCCGAACTCCTCCGGCGCCCCGTACCGCCGCAACGGAATCCGCGCCTCGTTCGCGGCCCGGGTGGCCTCAGGATCCGCGGACAACCCGTCCAGCTCGCGCACGCGATCCGTGTCGATCCGCGAAGGCAGCAGCCCCAGTACCCGAATCCCCCGCGGCCCCAGCTCGTCGGCGATCGACTTGGCGAACCCGGCGAGTCCGGGCCGCAGCCCGTTGGAGATGGTCAGCCCCGGAATCGGCTCGTGCACCGACGCGGACAGCACGAACCCGATGACCCCGCCCGGCTCCAGCTCGGAAGCCGCCGCGCGAGCGAGCCTCACCGCACCGAGGAACACCGACTCGAACGCGTTCTGCCACTGCTCATCGGTGTTGTCCGCGATGAACCCCGGCGCCGGCCCGCCCACACTCACCAGCACGCCGTCGAACGCGCCGAAGGCGTCACGGGCGGCCGCGATCAGCCGCTCCGGAGTCCGCGGGTCGGCGTTGTCCACGGCCACACCGACCGCGTTCGGGCCCAGTTCGGCGGCGGCGTCGGCCACCCGCTTCTCGTCCCGGCCGCTGATCACGACCTTCGCCCCGTCGGCGACGAGTTCCCGTGCGGCGGCGTTGCCCAGCCCGCGGGTCGCCCCGGTGACGACGTACACCCGGTCCTTCAGTCCAAGATCCATGGCCTCTATCCTGCCTGCTCGTCCCCGAAGAGTGTGAGCGCGGTGTTCACCAGGGCGATATGGCTGAAGGCCTGCGGGAAGTTGCCCACCTGGCGGCCCAGTTCGGGGTCGTACTCCTCCGCCAGCAGTCCCACGTCGTTGGTGAGCGACGCCAGCCGCTCGAAGAGTGCCCGGGCCTCGGCGGTGCGGCCGGTCATGTGCAGGGCGTCCGCGAGCCAGAAAGAGCAGGCGAGGAAGGCGCCCTCGCCGCCCGGCATCCCGTCGACCCCGATGGCGTCGGTGTCGTAGCGGCGCACGAAGCCGCCGTGGCCGAGGTCCGCGCGGATCGCGTCGACCGTGCCGATGACGCGCGGGTCGTCGGGCGGCAGGAAGCCGACCCGGGGGATCAGCAGCAGGGCGGCGTCCAGTTCGCGCGAGCCGTAGTACTGCGTGAAGGTCCCCCGCCGGGAGTCGTAGCCCTGCTCGCACACCTCCCGGTGCACCTCGTCCCGCATCGCCCGCCAGCCGTCCGCGTCGCCCTCCAGCTCCGGGTGCTTCTCCAGCGTGCGTACGGCGCGGTCGGCGGCCACCCACACCATCACCTTCGAGTGCACGAACTGGCGCCGGCCGCCGCGCACCTCCCACAGGCCCTCGTCGGGCTGCTGCCAGGACGACTTCAGGAACGTCATCAGCGAGCGCTGGATGGCCCACATGTGCGGCTTGCTGGGCAGGCCCGCGTCGCGCGCCAGATACAGCGAGTCCAGGACCTCGCCGTACACGTCCAGCTGAAGCTGGCCGACGGCGCCGTTGCCGATGCGTACGGGCGCGGAGTCGGCGTAGCCGGGCAGCCAGGGCAGTTCCCACTCCGGCAGCCGGCGCTCACCGGCCAGCCCGTACATGATCTGCAGGTCCGCCGGGTCGCCCGCGACCGCGCGCAGCAGCCAGTCGCGCCAGGCCTCGGCTTCCTTGTGGTAGCCGGCGTGGAGCAGCGCGCCGAGGGTGAGGGTGGAGTCGCGCAGCCAGCAGTAGCGGTAGTCCCAGTTGCGCACCCCGCCCGGTTCCTCGGGCAGCGAGGTGGTGGCCGCGGCGACGATCCCGCCCGTCGGGGCGTAGGTGAGGGCCTTGAGCGTGATCAGGGAGCGTACGACGGCGTCCCGGTACGGCCCGTCGTAGCGGCAGCGGGTGGCCCAGCGCCGCCAGCCGTGGACGCTGGTGCTCAGCGCCTTGTAGGGGTCGACGAGCGGGGGGCGGGGCTCGTGCGAGGGGTGCCAGGTCAGCACGAACGCGACCCGCTGGCCCTCGCCGACGGTGAACTCGGAGTGGGTGCCGAAGTCCTCGCCCCACATGTGCACGTGCGGCTCGGTGCGCAGCCAGACCGAGTCCGGTCCGGCGACTGCGACCCGGTGGCCGTCGGAGCGGCGCATCCACGGGATGATCGAGCCGTAGTCGAAGCGGATGCGGAGGGTGCTGTGGACGGTGACGTGCCCGCTGACGCCCTCCACGATGCGCATGACGTCGGGCGCGCGGTCGCGCTGCGGCATCAGGTCGGTGACGCGCAGCGTGCCCTCGTCGGTCTCCCACTCGGTGTCGAGGACGAGGGTGTCGGGCCGGTAGGCGCGCCGCGTGCAGACACGGGCCCCCTTGGGTGCGATCCGCCAGTACCCGTGGTCCTCGTTGCCGAGCAGCTTCGCGAAGCAGGCACCGGAGTCGAAGCGGGGCAGGCACAGCCAGTCGATCGAGCCGTCCCTGCCGACCAGCGCGGCGGTCTGCTCGTCGCCGATGAGGGCGTAGTCCTCGATGCGCGCGTTCACGGGATCCGGTTTCCCGGCGGGCCGGAGGGGCAACCAGGTGGTGCGCCGGGGGAGTGACGGGCCCGTGTGCGTGGCGATACGGCGGAGCCAGGGCCTGTCCGGCGGATCAGGGGCAGGACATCGGCGGCGCCTCATCAGCGCAGGTGAGCGGGCGGCGATGGGGGGAGTCGGGGACCGACGGCAATGCCGCTGGGGGTGCCCCACGCCCTCAGGCAGTGGGGGAGGGCGAGCCGGCCCCCCGTCTGCGGCACGATCCGCCGGACAGGCCCTATACGGCGGCCGGTTCCGTCTCCTCCGGCTTCGCCTCCGCGGCGGCCTCCTCCTGGTCGCGGATCTCCCGCCGGACCAGGAACCACCAGCCGACCGGGACGGCCGCGGCGAACAGCCACCACTGGATCATGTACGCGTAGTTCAGCGGGGCGTCCTCGCTGCCCGGGTCGGAGATCTGCTCCGGGGAATCGGTCTGGGGCCCCGTCTGCTCGACGTAGCCGCCGAGCACCTGCGCGCCGAGCCGGTGTGCCTCCTCCGTGCTGTTGATCAGCATGATCTGCCGGTCGGGGAGGCCCTGGACGTTCTTGATGCCGCTCGCCGCGGTCGTCTCGTCGGCCATCAGCCGCCCGGTGATGGTGGTCCGGCCGGCCGGCGGGGCGGGGATCTTCGGGAAGGCGGTCTGGGCTCCGTTGGCGGGGATCCAGCCGCGGTTGACGAGCAGCACCTTGCCGTCGCCGAGGACGAACGGGGTGAGCACATGGAAGCCGACCTCGTTGTCGGAGTTGGTCCGGCGCCGGACCACTTCCTCCTTCGCGGGGTCGAAGGTGCCGGTCGCGGTGACCGTGCGGTACTTCTCGGTGCGGGTCACGGTGTGCCCCGGGGAGCTCAGCCGCTCGACCGGGACCGGCTTGGCGTGCAGCGCCGAGGAGACCAGGTCGTTGCGCGCGGTGCGCTCCTCGTAGCGGTGCTTCTGCCAGAAGCCCAGCCTGATCATCGTCGGGATCAGCGCGATCGCGACGATGGTGAGGATCACCCACTGGCGGGACAACAGGAAGCGGTAGCGGTGCACCCCACGACGTTACCTCCGGGCCGTGGGGTGCATTCAGGCGGGTACCGGGTCAGACGTGGTCGACGATCCCCACCTGCCCATCGGCGCGGGCGCAGTGGGCGCCGCAGTAGAACTTGCTGTCGGCCTCCACGCCCTGGCCGATGATCTGCACCCGGCAGTGCTCGCAGATGGGTGCCATGCGGTGGATCGCACAGGAGAAGCAGTCGAACACATGAACCGCGCCCTGTGCATGGACCTCGAAGGTCATCCCGTAGTCATTGCCGCAAACCTCACATTTCGCCATGCGCCACAGGGTGGGCCGTAGCCGGCACCAGGGCGAGCGGGTTCGGGGTGAGTCGTGTGCCGATCACTCATTCGTACGATCACTCTCATCAGCGTGATCACTCGCATGCGTACGCTCACTCGCCGGCGGGCTCGACATCCCGCAGCAGCTGCCCGAACGCGGCCTCGTCGACGACCGGCGTGCCGAACTGCCGCGCCTTGGCCGCCTTGGACGTGCCCGAGTCGGGGTCGTTGGTCACCAGCAGGCTGGTCAGCCGGGAGATGCTGGACGCCACATGCAGACCGGCCTCGGTGGCCCGGTCCTCCAGCAGCTCGCGGTCGACGGAGGTGTCGCCGGAGAACGCCACCCGCATGCCCTGTTTGAGGCGTTTGCCGTCTTCGTAGCGACCCGGATTGGGGTAGGGGCATGCGGGCCTTCTGCGGGAGGGCCGCCAACTGCCCGACCGGTAGCCGCCGTAGCCCCCGTATCCGCCGGACGACTGCCGGGGCACCGGACGGTCCGACCACTCCGTCAGCGGCCGGCACTCCAGCAGCGGCAGCCGTACGCCCCCCGCGGCGGCCGCCCGCAGACTGGGCCGGAACGCCTCCGCCAGCACGCGCGCGTCGTCCAGCGCGTGATGCGCCCGCCGCTGTACGACGCCGTAGTGCGCCGCCAGCGACTCCAGCTTGAAGTTGGGCAGCGGCAGCTCCAGCTCCTTCGACAGCGCGATGGTGCACAGCCGCTGACGCACCGGCGCCTCGCGCTGCGCGCGCGCGTACTCCCGCGCGATCATCTGCCAGTCGAAGACGGCGTTGTGCGCGACCAGCACCCGGCCGTCCAGCCGGGCCGCGAACTCCTCGGCGATGTCCGCGAAGAGCGGAGCCCCTTCGAGCACCTCGCTCGTCAGACCGTGTATCCACACGGGTCCCGGATCGCGCTCCGGGTTGACCAGTGTGTACCAGTGGTCCTCGACCTCGCCGCGCTCGTCCAGCCGGTAGACGGCCGCCGAGATGATCCGGTCGTCCCGGGCCAGGCCGGTGGTCTCCACGTCAACGACCGCGTATCCCTTCGGGTACGCGGCCGGCCACTGGGTGGGGGAGGACACTGCGGTCGCACGGTCTTCGAGCATGGTCACTGAGGATACGGGCCACGACTGACAGTCCTGTCCTTCAGGGCTGTCCGCCGCCCTGCCGGGTCGCCTGACTGTTCGGACCTCGAGCGTGTGTGCCTGTCCTGTGCCCATCAGCCGGCCGAGTCGGGTGGGCAGGTGGGCGAAGTCGGTGCCAGCAGCGACCGTACCAGCGCTCTTGTGGCCGTCTCGAAGAGCCGCTCCGTGTCCACCGGTAAGGCCAGCGCACGCGCCAGCACGGGGTCGTCCCCGGCGGTCTCGGTACTCCACAGTTCCCGCTCGTCGGGGTGCTGTGCCGGTGCCCGCTCGCGGTTGCGCTCCACCAGTACATGCCCGACGACCTGGAACTGCACGGCCCGTACGAACTCGGCGGCCCGGGCACCGCGCAGCCCGGCGGCGTGCGCCTCACGCACCAGCACCCGCTGGGCCGGCAGGAACATCCGCTCGGTCAGCCCCCGCTCGTGCACCAGGGCCACCAGATGCGGATGGTCGCGCAGTTGCCGGCGCAGGTCGCGCGCGACACCGGCCACGCGCTCCTCGGGTGTGCGTCCGCAGGGCCGGATCTCGCCCAGCTCGGCCACGGTCCGCTCCACGAGGGCGTCGAGCAGGGCCTCACGGCCGCCGACATGCCAGTAGATCGAGGTCACGGCCGTATCCAGCGCCGCGGCGAGCCCCCGCATGGTGAGTGCGTCCGGCCCGTGCCGCTTCACCAGACCGGCGGCGGCCTCCAGCACCGCCTCCCGGGTCAGCGCACTTCTCGTCCCGCCCGCCATGATCCCCCCAACTCTCGTCCGTACGCGTGTCTTTACCCCGCACAAGGTCTGCTGTAACTGTGTTACAGGTGACGGACCGTCAGGAAGGACCCGTCGGAAGAAGGGCGGTACGACCTATGGCACGCGTACGGTACGGCGCACGGACCGAGCGGGAGATCGCCGCGACCCGCACCGCGAGCGCGCGGCTTCCCCGCATCTGGTCCACCGGAGTGGTGGCCGTCTGGGAGACCGACCCGGACGCGGTCGCCGCGGTGCTGCCGCCACCCCTGAAACCCACCGGAAGCCCGCTCGCGCGGGTGAACATCAGCACTGTCGACCTGCCCGGATACCCGCTCGGCGCGGGCTCGTTCGCGGTCGCCGCGGTGCACGGCACGGTCGAGGGCTGGTATCCGCTGGTCATGCCGATGACCCAGGAGCGCGCCCTCACCGGCGGGCGAGAGGTCTTCGGCGAGCCCAAGAAGCTCGGCGAGGTGACGGTCGAACGCGACGGCCCGGGCGTGCGCGCGGCGCTGTCCCGGCACGGCATCGCGTTCGTCGAGGTGCAGGGCACGGTGGGCGGCGAGCTGCCCTTGCCGGAGCCTTCGCGGAAGACCGACTTCTACTTCAAGTTCCTCCCCGCCGTGGACGGTTCGGGCCTCGACACCGACCCGGTGCTGGTGCACTGCGTGCGCCACGAGCAGGTGCGCAGGCTGGAGCGGATCACCGGGGAGGTCGTCCTGCGCGAGTCGGCGTACGACCCCGTGGCCGACCTTCCGGTGCTGCGGCTGCGCGAGATCACCATCGGCGAGAAGACCAGCGACCAGAGCGGCCGGGTCGTCGAACGGGTCGACGCCCAGGCCCTGTTGCCGTACATCCACCAGCGCTACGACGATCCGCTGCAGATCCTCGACGCGCCGCCCGAGGGGAGTTCGTGATGGACCTCCAGGCCGGACAGGTCGCCGTCGTCACCGGCGCGGCGAGCGGGATCGGGCTCGCGATGGCCCGGAGGTTCGCCGCCGAGGGCCTGAAGGTGGTCCTCGCCGACGTGGAGGAGACCGCCCTGGACAAGGCCGCGGCGGACCTGCGGGCCGAGGGCGCGGACGTCCACGCGCGCCTGGTCGACGTCGGCGAACGCGCCCAGGTCATGGAGCTGGCCGAGGCGGCGTACGACACCTATGGCGCCGTGCACGTCCTGTGCAACAACGCGGGCGTCGGCTCGGGCGCCGAGGGCCGGATGTGGGAGCACGACCCGAACGACTGGCGGTGGGCCTTCGCCGTCAATGTGTGGGGCGTCTTCCATGGCGTCCAGGCGTTCGTACCCAGGATGATCAAGTCGGGTCAACCCGGTCATGTGGTCAATACATCCTCCAGCGACGGCGGTATCGCACCGCTGCCGACCGCCTCCGTGTACGCGGTCACCAAGGCAGCCGTCGTCACCCTCACCGAGTCCCTCTACGCCCATCTGAAGGCCGAGCACGCGCGCGTGGGCGCCTCGGTGCTCTTCCCCGGCCCGCACATGCTGCGCACCGGCCTGTGGGAGTCGCACCGCAACCGCCCCGCCCGCTATGCGAAACAGCGCCCGCGCAGGACGCCGTACCGCAGCCTCGACCAGTGGGAGGCGGCGATGTGGGCGGCCGGCAAGGAGGTCCGCTTCACGCCCGTCGAGGAGGTCGCCGGCCTCGTCGTGGCCGGCATCCGCGAGGACCGCTTCTGGCTGCTGCCGGCGAGCGAGCACAGCGACGCCCAGATCCGCGCGCGGTCCCGCTCGATGCTGGACCGGGCGAACCCGTCGTACCTCGAAAGCTTCGTCCTGGACTGAGAGGGGACCGTGATGACCGACGCTGTTCTTGGCGGGGACCCGTATCTGATCATCTCCTCCGACTGCCACGCCGGGCTGCCCACCGAGGAGTACCGGCCCTATCTGGAGTCCCGTTTCCACCGGGACTTCGACGAGTTCCTCGCGGGCCGCGACCGGCGCCGCGAGGAGATGACCCGGCTCGGCATCCGCAACGAGGACTTCGCCGACCGGTGGTTCAGGGACAACGAGGAAGGCCTGCGAGGCGGCTGGGACACCGCGCAGCGCATGAAGGAGCTGGACGGGGACGGCGTGGCCGCCGAGGTGGTCTTCCCGGACGCCGACGCCGTCGACAGCCGTACCGCCGCCCCCTTCGGCGTGGGCCTCGGCCTCTCCGGCGACCAGGACCCCGAGCTGGGCATGGCGGGCGCGCAGGCCCACAACCGCTGGCTCGCCGACTTCGTCTCCGCACACCCCGAACGGCACTGCGGAGTAGCCCTGCTGCCGATCACCGGCGAGGTCTCCGAGGCCGTCGCCGAGATCCACCGGGCCAAGGAGTCCGGCCTCGGCGCCCTGATGATCCCGGCCATGTGGGCGGGCAAGGAGCCGTACCACGACCGCCGTTACGACCCCGTGTGGGCGGCCGCAGCCGAGTGCGGCATGCCGGTGCTCACCCACTCCGGCGCCGCCCCGCGCGAGGAGTACGGCGACCACCTCGGCATCTTTGTGAGCGAGGTGACCTGGTGGCCCGCCCGGCCCCTGTGGTTCCTGCTCTGGTCCGGCGTCTTCGAACGCCACCCGGGGCTGCGCTTCGGCGTCGCCGAGTCCGGCTGCTGGTGGCTGCCGAACCTGCTGTGGTTCATGGACCGTCTCTACCTCGGCGCGCACGGCGGCAAGAAGCTCTCCCCGTTCCAGGAGCTGAAGCGCCCGCCGCACGAGTACCTGGACCGGCAGATCTTCGTCTGCGCCACCAACACCAAGCGGCGCGAGCTGGCCCAGCGGTACGAGATCGGCGTCGACAACATCCTGTGGGGCAGCGACTTCCCGCACCCCGAGGGCACCTGGCCCGACACGCGCGCGTGGCTGCGCCGTACCTTCCACGACATTCCCGTCGCCGAGACCCGCCGCATGCTCGGCCTCGCCGCCGCCGAGGTCTTCGGCTTCGACGTGGCGAAGCTCGCGCCCCTGGCCCGCCGCATCGGCCCTACCCCCGCCGACCTCGGCCAGCCGGCCGACCAGACGGCCGTCGAGGCGTCCTGGGCACGCTCGCGCGAGACGGGCCGGCACTGGCTGACGGACCACGACTTCCCGGTGCTGGGGACCGGCCCCGGCTTTCCGGTGCCGGGGGTGACCCGATGAACAACGCTTCTGGGGGTGACCTGATGAACAACACTTCTGGGGGTGACCCGACGAGCGACGACCGCTACACCGTGATCTCCGCCGACTGCCACGCCGGCGCCGACCTCCTCGACTACAAGCCGTACCTGGACAAGCGTCACCACGACGACTTCGACGTCTGGGCGGCCACCTACGTCAACCCCCACGAGGACCTGCTCGCCGACTCCGCCGACCGCAACTGGAACTCCGAGCGGCGCCTCGCGGAGCTGGAGGCGGACGGAATCGTGGCGGAGGTGATCTTCCCGAACACCATCCCGCCGTTCTTCCCGTCGAGTTCCCTGATGGCCCCGCCGCCCACCGCCGAGGACTTCGTACGCCGCTGGGCCGGACTGCGCGCCCACAACCGCTGGCTCGCGGACTTCTGCGCGGCGGCGCCGGGCCGACGCGCTGGCGTCTTCCAGATCCTGCTGGGCGACGTCGAGGAGGCGGTGAAGGAGATCCGCTGGGCCGCCTCGGCAGGCCTGAGAGGCGGGCTGATGCTGCCCGGCACCCCGCCCGGCTCCGGCCTGCCCGAGCTGCACTCGCCGGAGTACGACCCGATCTGGGCCGCGTGCGCGGAACTCGGCGTCCCCGTCAACCACCACGCCGGCTCGGCCTCCCCGCCGCTCGGCGCGGAACCGGCCGCCCGCGCGGTCTTCATGGTGGAGACGACCTGGTTCTCCCACCGCGCCCTGTGGCACCTGGTGTTCGGCGGCGCCTTCCGCCGCCATCCCGAGCTGAGACTGGTCCTGACCGAACAGGGCTCCGGCTGGATCCCCGGGGTGCTCGGCATGCTGGACTACTACCACGGCCGCCTGGTCGCGGCGGCCTCGCAGGCCGACACCGCCGAGGCCAGGTTCGGCACCGGTCTGGCCGCCGGCATGGGCGCGGCGCCCTCCCAGGTGTGGCGGGACCACTGCTTCGTCGGCGCCAGCTTCATGCGCCCGCACGAGGTGCCGCTGCGCGAACGCATCGGTGTCGACAAGATCATGTGGGGCAGCGACTACCCGCACGACGAGGGCACCCATCCCTACACCCGCGAGGCACTGCGGTTCGCCTACGCGGGCGTTCCGCGCGAGGAGCTGGCCGCCATGCTCGGCGGCAACGCGGCCCGCGTCTACGGCTTCGACCTCGCCCTCCTCGACCCCATCGCGGCGAAGGTGGGCCCCACGGTGACCGAGGTCGCCGAACCCCTCCCGGAACCCCCGGCGGACGCGACCAGCCCGGTGTTCGCCCGAGGGGCGTCGCTTCGGGTGTGGTGACGGCCGGCGTCGACGGCGGGGGAGCGTCGGTGCGGCGCGGGCGGCCCGTGGGGTGCGATCCTCCCTGCTGTGACCGAACCCATGCACGAAGAGCCCCACGGGGGCGCGCTCGGCTCGCGGCTGAACTGGCTGCGGGCCGCCGTGCTCGGTGCGAACGACGGCATCGTCTCCACCGCGGGCATCGTCGTCGGCGTGGCCGGCGCTACCGACAACCGGTCCGCCCTGCTCACCGCCGGACTCGCCGGCCTGCTCGCCGGATCGATGTCCATGGCGGCCGGCGAGTACGTCTCCGTCTCCACCCAGCGCGACTCCGAGGTGGCCGCGCTGGCCGTGGAGAGACGGGAACTGCGGGAGCAGCCGGAGGCCGAGCTGCAGGAGCTGACCACGCTGCTCCAGGAGCGCGGACTGTCCCGCGAGGTGGCCCGGGAGGCCGCCGAACAGCTCACCGCGCGCGACGCGCTGCGGGTGCACGCGCGCGTGGAGCTCGGAATCGACCCGGACGAGCTGACCAACCCCTGGCACGCGGCCTGGGCGAGCTTCCTGGCTTTCACGGCGGGCGCGCTGCTACCGCTGCTGGCCATCGTGCTGCCCCCGGCCGGCTGGCGGCTGGTCGTGACCGTCGTCTCCGTCCTGGCCGCGCTCGTCCTCACCGGCTGGGCCAGCGCCCGGCTCGGCTCGGCGGACCCGAAGCGGGCGGTCCTGCGCAACGTGGTGGGCGGGGCGCTGGCCATGGGTGTCACCTACGCGGCGGGCAGCCTGCTGGGCGCGGCGGGCGTCTGACCGTCCCGCTGCGAAGGCACCCTCGCCGAGCGGTGCGCACCTGCCCCGTCGTACCGTGAAGTGCGCTCGACCACCCCCGGAGCGCACCGTACGACTCCGCACGAGAAGGACCCTCGCCATGCGCGCCACCACCATCCACGCCCCGTACGACATGCGCGTGGAGGACGTCCCCGAGCCCGTGGCGCAGTTGCCCACCGACGCCGTCGTACGGGTGCTGCGCGCGTGCATCTGCGGCAGTGACCTGTGGGCCTACCGCGGCGAGGCGGCCCGGCAGCCGGGCCAGCGGATCGGGCACGAGTTCCTCGGCATCGTCGAGGAGACCGGCTCCGAGGTGAGCACCGTCAAGCGCGGTGACCTGGTGGTCGCGCCCTTCATGTGGTCCGACGGCGTCTGCGACTACTGCCGCGAGGGCCTGACGACGTCCTGTGAGCACGGCGGCTTCTGGGGCTCCGTCGGCTACGACGGCGGCCAGGGCGAGGCCGTGCGTGTGCCCTTCGCCGACGGCACGCTGGTCCAGCTGCCCAGGGAAGCGGCCTCCGACGACCATCTGCTGTCCGCCTTGCTGACCCTCTCCGACGTCCTCGGCACCGGCCACCACGCGGCCCTCGGCGCGGGCGCCCGGCCCGGCGCCACGGTCGCCGTCGTCGGTGACGGCGCGGTCGGCCTGTGCGCGGTCCTGGCCGCCAAGCGGCTCGGCGCCGAGCGGATCATCGCGCTGGGCCGGCACGAGGTCCGTACCGGCATCGCGCGTCGCTTCGGTGCCACCGACGTCGTCGCCGAGCGCGGGGACGCGGCCGTCGAGGCCGTCCGGGAACTCACCCGCGGCCAGGGCGCGCACGCCGTTGTCGAGGCCGTCGGTACGGAACAATCCATGCGTACGGCAGTCAACATCACCCGCGACGGCGGCGCGATCGGCTTCGTGGGCGTGCCCCACGGCAGCGGCACCGGCCTCGACCTCGGCGTCATGTTCGACCGGAACATCGCCCTGCGCGGCGGTGTCGCCCCGGTCCGCGCCTACATCCCCGACCTGCTGCCCGACGTCCTGGACGGCACGATCGACCCCTCGCCCGTGTTCGACATGACCGTCGGCATCGAGGGCGTACCCGACGGCTACAAGGCGATGGACGAGCGCACCGCCCTCAAGGTGCTCGTCACCAACGGCTAGATCGCCGCTAGGACCAGCGGATCGGCAGCGGCAGTGCCGTGAGCAGGCCCGAGGCCGCGACGACCGCGCCCAGGGCGATCACCTCGGCCCGCGCGGGCGTGTACGCGGTCAGCGGGTCGGCGGCGCGGCCCAGCCGGATCCGTGCCCACAGGGCGAGCAGCGCGACGGCGGCGACCAGGATCACCTTGGCCAGCAGGGTGCGTCCGTACGCCGTCGTCGTCAGCTGGTCCAGGATCGTGGCCGACGGCATGCGGCGCAGCGCACTGCACACGCCCGTCGCGGTGATGGCCGCCAGCAGAACGGCCGCCACGCGCGCGTAGCGGGCGAGCAGTGCGGCCCCGGCCGGGTCGCCCTGCCACAGCCTGAGCAGCCGCAGCGTGTGCAGCAGACCGCCGGTCCACAGCACCGCGCACGTGAGGTGCACCAGTGCCAGACCCGAGCCGGCCAGGGGGCTCTGCTCGGTCGAGGGATGCGCGCGCAGGGCCTCCGCTACGACCACCGCGGCCAGCGGCCACGCCTGTGCCGCCGGGCGCCGGGAGAACGCGCACAGCGCCGCCACCAGAAGGCCGTTGACCTCCAGCAGCGCCAGTCTGCCGTCGCGGGAGCCGTACAGGCCGCCGACGTCGAGCTGGCCGAGGCGGTGCGGGATCAGATTGCCGGCGGACACCACCGTGGCGAGCGCCAGCGCGGCCACGAAGCCGGCGGCGGTGACGAACGGCGCCCAGCTGCACGGCCGTTCGGGCGGAACGCCGGGCAGGCGCCGGGCAAGCCGGTGCACGAACAGCTCGCCGAGCGGCACGCTCACCGCGGCGAACAGCACCGCGCGCAGCAGCCCGATGCCGCCGGCCCCCGGCGCCGCGG
>NZ_CM002285.1:7547478-7583408 GCF_000497445.1 Streptomyces roseochromogenus subsp. oscitans DS 12.976
GTACGGCGCTCCCGGGGCCGGGGCCGGCCGGATCCCGTCCGTCAGCCAGTGCGCGGTCCGGGCCAGCGCCAGCCGCACGAACCGGCCGCCCCCGTCGTACGACTGCTCGGTCAGCGCCCGCAGGACGGCCGCGGCGAGCAGATAGCCGGTGCCGTGGTCCAGTGCCTGCGCGGGCAGCGCGCCCGGCTGCTCGGCCGAGCCCTCGGTGGCGGCGATGCCGGTCGCGACCTGCACCAGGCTGTCGAAGCCGCGTCGCGCGCCCCAGGGGCCGTACGCGCCCCACGCCGAGACCTGCGCCACGACCAGCCCGGGCCGGCGCGCGAACAGCGCCTTCGGGGAGAGCCCGAACCGGTCGAGGGCGCTCGGCCGGTAGCCCGTGACGACGACGTCGGCCGAGGCCAGCAACTCCTCGAAGGTGCCGGGACCGGCGCCCAGATCGAGCGTGGCGGACCGCTTCCCGAAACCCGTGTCGGCGTGCAGGTCCGGGAGTTCGGGCAGCCAGGGGGCGTCCACGCGGAGCACGTCCGCGCCCAGCAGGGCGAGGGCGCGGGTGGCGACCGGGCCGGCGAGCACCCGGGTCAGGTCCAGCACGCGCAGCCCGGCGGCGGGCAGCAGGGGAGCGGTGGCCGGGTCCAGTGGCGCAAGCACGCGCGTGGGTGCCGTGGTCGGCCGCTCGCGCTCGATCAGCGGCCGTGCGGCCACCTCGGCGGCCTGTTCGTGCGCCTGCCACTGTGCGGGGGTGCGCAGGGCCGCCGCGAGGCCGCCGGCGCCGTAGACGGACTCCTCGACCTCCCCCGCGGGGCGCTCGGCGAGCCGGGCGGCCACCGTGTCCGCCGTGGCGTCCGCCGGCAGGTCCAGCGCGCCGAGCAACCGGGCCCGGTGGTGCGGGTAGTTGGCGTGGGTGCGGACCCAGCCGTCGGCGGTCCGCCAGAACCGCGACATCGGCGCGAAGGCGACCGGCGCCCGTCCGTCGACCAGCAGCTGCCGTTCGCTGAGGAAGGCGGCCGCCACGGCGCCGTCGTCGACCCGCGCTTCGGGCACCTCGGCGAGTCCGGCCCGGCGGGCCGCCAGCTCCGTGGCGGCCAGCGCGCACGCGCCGACGCACGCGCGCGCCAGCTCCCGCACGGGAAGCCGGGCGGGAAGAGCGCCGGGGCGCTCGACCGTCGTCACCCGGGAGACGAGGGCGGGATCGCCGCCCAGTGCAGTCCATGCCGACTCGATGTCTATTGCCATGACTACACTATGCAGTATTGATTGATCAATGTTGATTCAATCAATACTGCATAGTGCACCGCAGTGTACGTGGTGGAGTGGACCGGGCAGGCCCTACTTGGTCACCGCGGCCAGCGCGTCGACCACACCGAAGCCGTAGAAGCCGTTGACGCGCTCGCCGCCGACGCAGGTCGCGTCCACAACCCCGTCCCCGTCGCCGTCATAGGGGCCGCTCGGGCAGCCCGGGTTGTCCGCCTCGGCCTTCAGCAGTGCCTGCAACTGGGCCGGAGTGGCGTGCGGATGCGCCGACTTCAGCAGCGCGGCGACCGCGGCCACGTGCGGGGAGGCCATCGAGGTGCCCTGGAGGAAGCCGTACTGGCCGTTCGGCAGCGTCGACAGGATGCGGCCGTTCTTCGACGGGGTGTCCGGGATCTGGTACTTGTCGCCGCCCGGAGCCGCCACGTCGATCACGCCCAGGCCGTAGCTGGAGTAGTACGACTTGGCGCCCTTCACGCCCACCGCGCTCACGGTCACCACGCCGGGCAGCTGGGTCGGCACATCGAAGCACTCGTGCGGATCGACCGTGCGGGTCGTGGCGGTCGAGTCGTCGGGGCTGGAGCTGTCCGTGATCGCGTCCGCGGCCAGGTCGTGGTTGGAGTTGCCGGCCGAGGCCACATTGAGCGTGCCCTTGCGCTGTGCATACAGCTGTGCTCTGTTGACCGCATCAACGATGGCGCGTTGATCGGGGTCGTCCATGCAGTTGTACATCCATGGATCAACGTAGTAGCTGTTGTTGGTTATTTGGATACCGTGGTCGGCGGCGAACACGAAGGCGCAGACCACACTCTCCGGATAGAACAGCGATCTCGCGTCCGGCTGGGCCACCGTGATGCTCGCGACTTTCACGCCGGGTGCCACACCGGCCACGCCTATGCCGTTGCGGGCCGCGGCTATCTCACCGGCCACATGGGTGCCGTGGTAGTGGCCGGCGTCCACCGGGCGCCAGGCGCCGTACGTCGTGTCCGCCTTGCCGCTCACGCAGTTCGCCGACTGGGCGGCGGAGAAGTTCGGGGCGATGTCCGGGTGGGTGTCGTCGACGCCGGTGTCGATGACGCCGACGGTCACGTCTCTGCTGCCCGGGTTGATCCGCGCGGCCTGGTCGGCGCCGATCGCTCGCAGGTCCCACTGGTCCGCCTCGTACGGCTCCTCGCCCGGCGTCGCGTTGGCGGCGAGCTTCGCGGCCTGCGCCTTCGACAGGACCTGCACCGCGCCCTCGTCGGTCGTCCCCGCGGCGCTCAGCGGCGCGGTGCGCGTGGCGCCCGCCGAGTCCACCCCGCTCACCGCGCGCATCCGCGCGGCGAAGTCCGGGTTCGCGGAGTGGGCGACGATGACGCCGATCGTGTCGTAACTGGCCACGACGGAACCGCCGTTGCGGAGGATCTCGCGCTGCACGGACTCGATCGTGCGGTGATCCGTACGGGTGTTGACCACGTATGCGAGGTGTGGTCCGTCGTCGGTCGTCCGCACCGCCGGGGCCGCGGCGGGGGCCGCCGAGGCCGCCGCCGGCAGGAAACCGAGCGAGGCGGTCAGTGACAGGACGACGGGCACGGTGAGCGCGAGCCGGCGTCTGGAGCGCAGATGGGCCATGGGATCTCCACTTCATCCGGATACGAAACAGCCCGAGACACGGTGACGTTCGGGCAGGTACATGACGAGTGGTGCAGGCAGAAGCTATCCCCACGGCTCGTCGGACAGCAATGTCTTGGCAATGGCTTGCTCAGACCGCTTGCGAAAGAACTCATAGGACTTGAACCGGTCCTCGCGTGGCGCCGTGGACCTTGGGCAGGGAGCCCGAGCACGATCGATCCCCCCGTTCGTCATTGCATCCGCAACGCGAGGAGACTCCGTGGCCACCGAGACACCGCCCCCCGCCACACCGGGGACCACCCATCCCTCCACCGAGGAGTTCGCCGAGGTGCAGCAGAGCGCGGAGTTCGGCGAACTGCGCCGCGCCCACCGCTCCTTCGCCTTTCCGCTGACCATCGCCTTCATCTCCTGGTACCTGCTCTACGTGCTGCTCTCCAACTACGCGGACGGCTTCATGGGCACAAAGGTCGCCGGCAACATCAATGTCGCCTTCGTCCTGGGTCTCGCCCAGTTCCTCACCACATTCCTCATCGCCTGGTGGTACGCCCGGCACGCCGCCGCCAAGCTCGATCCCCAGGCCGAGGCCATCAAGTCCCGGATGGAGGGCGGCGCATGAGCCCGGCACCGCACACATTGCTGGCCGCCGGCGAGGCGACCCAGCACCGGCCGCTGATCATCACCCTGTTCGCGGTGTTCGTCGCCGCGACCCTCGTCATCACCGTCTGGGCGGGCCGCCAGACCAAGGACGCCGCCGACTTCTACGCCGGCGGACGGCAGTTCACCGGATTCCAGAACGGCCTCGCCGTCTCCGGCGACTACATGTCCGCCGCCTCCTTCCTCGGCATCGCCGGCGCCATCGCCCTCTTCGGCTACGACGGCTTCCTGTACTCCATCGGCTTCCTCGTCGCCTGGCTCGTCGCCCTGCTCCTGGTGGCCGAGCCGCTGCGCAACTCCGGCCGCTACACCATGGGCGACGTACTGGCGTACCGGATGCGCCAGCGCCCCGTCCGCACGGCGGCGGGCACGTCCACCATCGTGGTCTCGATCTTCTACCTGCTCGCGCAGATGGCCGGCGCCGGTGTCCTCGTCTCGCTCCTGCTCGGCATCACCAGCGACGCCGGCAAGATCGGCATCGTCGCCCTGGTCGGCGTCCTGATGATCGTGTACGTCACCATCGGCGGCATGAAGGGCACCACCTGGGTCCAGATGGTCAAGGCGGTGCTGCTGATCCTGGGCGCCCTGCTGCTGACCTTCCTGGTCCTGCTGAAGTTCCACTTCAACATCTCCGACCTGCTCGGCAAGGCCGCCGACAACAGCGGCAAGGGTTCGGCCTTCCTGGAGCCCGGCCTGAAGTACGGCGCCACCGGCACCACCAAGCTGGACTTCCTCTCGCTCGGCATCGCCCTGGTCCTCGGCACCGCGGGTCTGCCGCACATCCTGATTCGCTTCTACACCGTGCCCACCGCGAAGGCCGCGCGTAAGTCGGTCATCTGGGCGATCGGCCTGATCGGCGCCTTCTACCTGATGACCCTCGCCCTCGGCTTCGGCGCGGCGGCCCTCATCAAGCCGGACGAGATCATCACCTCCAACAAGGCGGGCAACACCGCCGCCCCGCTCCTCGCGCTGCACCTCGGCGGCGTCGACTCCAGCTGGGGCGCCGTCCTGCTCGCCAGCATCTCCGCGGTCGCCTTCGCCACGATCCTCGCGGTCGTCGCGGGCCTGACCCTGGCCTCGTCGTCCTCCTTCGCTCACGACATCTACGCCAACGTCATCAAGAGGGGGCAGGCCACCGAGAAGCAGGAGATCGGCGCGGCCCGCTGGGCGACCGTCGGCATCGGCGCGGTCTCGATCGTGCTCGGCGCTCTGGCCCGCGACCTGAACGTGGCCGGCCTGGTCGCCCTCGCCTTCGCGGTCGCCGCCTCCGCCAACCTGCCGACCATCCTCTACAGCCTGTTCTGGAAACGGTTCACCACCTCGGGCGCCCTGTGGTCGATCTACGGCGGCCTGGTCACCGCGGTCGGCCTGGTGCTGTTCTCACCGGTGGTCTCCGGCAGCCCGGCCTCGATGTTCCCCGGCGTCGACTTCCACTGGTTCCCGCTGGAGAACCCCGGCATCATCTCCATCCCCGTCGGCTTCCTGCTCGGCGCCGTGGGCACCCTGCTGTCGAAAGAGGCCCCGGACGCCGGCAAGTACGCCGAACTGGAGGTGCGGTCCCTGACCGGCACCGGGGCACACTGACATTCGTACGACGGCCGCGTCGCCCGGGACTGTAGAGTCCTACGACGCGGCCCTCTCGTACCTCGTCTGATCGGGCCGCTGTCGATGTCAGTGGTGTCACGTAGGCTCGCCAGTGACGGGAAACAATGGTTCCGGGATCAAGGGAGGGGGCCCACGTGCTCATCGACACCTACGGCCGAGTGGCCACCGACCTGAGGGTCTCGCTGACCGACCGCTGCAATCTGCGCTGCACGTACTGCATGCCCGAGGAGGGCCTGCAGTGGCTGGCCAAGCCCGACCTGCTCACGGACGACGAGATCGTCCGCCTCATCGACATCGCCGTGCGCATGCTCGGCATCGAGGAGGTCCGCTTCACCGGCGGCGAGCCCCTGCTGCGCCCGGGCCTGGTCGGCATCGTCGAGCGCGTCGCAGCCCTCGCCCCGCGCCCCCAGATGTCCCTCACCACCAACGGCATCGGCCTGAAGCGCACCGCGACCGCCCTGAAGGCCGCCGGCCTGGACCGGGTCAACGTCTCGCTGGACACCCTCCGCCCCGAGGTCTTCAAGGCCCTGACCCGCCGCGACCGGCACAAGGACGTCATCGAGGGCCTGGAAGCCGCCCACGCGGCCGGCCTCACCCCTGTAAAGATCAACACGGTCCTGATGCCGAGCCTGAACGAGGACGAGGCACCCGACCTGCTGTCCTGGGCCATGGAGCGGGGTTACGAACTGCGGTTCATCGAGCAGATGCCCCTGGACGCCCAGCACGGCTGGAAGCGCGAGGGCATGGTCACCGCAGGGGACATCCTCGCCTCCCTGCGCACCCGCTTCGACCTCACCCCCGAAGACGCCGACGCACGCGGCTCGGCACCGGCGGAGCGCTGGCTGGTGAACGGCGGCCCGCACCGGGTCGGCGTCATCGCCTCGGTCACCCGCCCGTTCTGCGCGGCCTGCGACCGCACCCGCCTGACAGCCGACGGCCAGATACGCACCTGCCTGTTCGCCACGGAGGAGACGGACCTGCGCGCCGCCCTGCGCAACGGCGCCCCTGACGAGGAGATCGCGCGGATCTGGAAGCTGGCGATGTGGGGGAAGAAGGCAGGGGCGGGGCTGGACGACCCGTCGTTCGTGCAGCCGGACCGACCGATGTCTGCCATTGGCGGCTGAGCAGCCGGCTCAAGGGGCGCGGGGAACCGCGCGGCCGGCTCACGACGGCCCGCAGTGAGGGGGATACCTCAGCCGCCCCCTTCCTCCTCCCACTCCTTCAACAACACAACATCCTTGAGGAACCCCCGCACTCCGAGGAACTGCGAAAGATGCTCGCGGTGTTCCTCGCAGGCGAGCCATGTCTTGCGCCGCTCCGGCGTATGGATCTTCGGGTTGTTCCACGCCAGCACCCACACGGCAGCGGCACGGCAGCCCTTGGCGGAGCAGATCGGGGTCTCGTCACTCACAGGTTCGTCTCGCAGAAAGAGGCCCGGACAAGGCGACGCCGAGCAGCCACGGGGGGAGCTGCCCGGCGTCGGTCCGTCGCTCCGACGGGGGATGCGGAGCGCGTACGCAGTATGTCACGGGTACCCCGCCGCCCGGCACTGGAACTACACGATTGATCTGAGCTTTTCTTGAGCTTGACGGGAGGTCGCGTTCCGCCTCCGCCCCGCCCGCCACCGTCACGCGGGGTCGGGCCGCTCACCACGCGCCCCCGTCGGATGAGCTGCCGCGTCCTCCGGAACGGATTCCGCCTGTGCCTCCTCCGCCCGCGTCGATGTGATCATCGGCCGGGTCGGCGCGGCGATGAACGTCGAGGGAAGCGACGGGGGCCGCTCCCGGCCCGCGTTCGCGATCACCACGGCGACATAGGGGAGCAGCGCACCGGCCACGAGGGCGACGAAGGCGACGTACCGTTCGACGTTCCACAGCGTGACAGCGAGGATCACCGACGCCGTGCGGATCGTCATCGAGATGACGTACCGTCGCTGCCGGCCCCGTACGTCCTCCGCGAGTCCCGTCCGGGCTCCGGTGATCCGGAACACCTGGGCGCCGCCACCGTGCTGTTTCCGCATCACATTCCACCATCCGCCCGCATCGGACTCTCCCCGGCCCGCACCGTCGTCCCACGGCCGGCGGGGAACCGGTCGGGACATCTCCCACGTTACGCCGCGTGTCCGCCGCCTACGAGACCGGGTCGCCCGCTGCCTGCGGTAACGCCTTCGGCGCTGCCGCGCACGGGGACCCCGACATGCGCCGTACGACCCACCGACCCACACTGGCCGTAATGCTCACGTCGAGCCGTACGAGGAGGCAGCCATGGGCTGGTTGTGGGCGATCATCGTGGGATTCGTGCTGGGCGTCATCGCCAAGGCGGTCATCCCCGGCAAGCAGCACAGCCCACTGTGGCTGACCACCATCTGCGGCATGCTGGGCGCCATCGCCGGCAACGCGGTCGCCCGCGCCGTAGGAGTCGCGGCGACCCGTGGCATCGACTGGACCCGGCACATCTTCCAGCTGGTGGCCGCGATCATCATCGTCGCAGCCGTGGACGCCCTGTACATGGCGACGCTGGGCAAGAGGAAGCAGCAGCGGGTCGGGGCTTGAAAACGCCCTGAAGGAAAGCGCACCGACAGGGGCGCGGGGCTGCATCGACATACGGCTCCGCCGCGTGGGCGCGAGCAACCACGACGAAGCTGCGCCTCCGCAGACGACCCGCGCCCTCTACGGCGCTAACCGGCGACAACCTCCACCGCGGCAAGGTTCTTCTTCCCCCGCCGCAGTACCAGCCACCGCTCGTGCAGCAGATCCTCCCGCCCCGCGACGGAGTCCTCCGCGGTGACCTTCACGTTGTTCACGTAGGCACCGCCCTCCTTCACGGTCCGCCGCGCAGCGGACTTGCTGGCGACGAGCCCGACCTCGGCGAACAGATCGACCACCGGACCGAGCTCCGTGACCTGGATGTGCGGCACCTCGGACAGTGCCGCAGCCAGCGTCCGGCCGTCCAGCTCCGCCAGTTCACCCTGCCCGAAAAGAGCCTTCGACGCGGCGATCACCGCTGCCGTCTGGTCGGCGCCGTGCACCAGCGTCGTCAGCTCCTCGGCGAGCGCGCGCTGTGCCGCGCGGGCCTGCGGCCGCTCCTCGGTCTGCCGCTCCAGCTCCTCGATCTCCTCGCGGGACCGGAAGCTGAAGATGCGCAGGAACTTGGAGACGTCCCGGTCGTCGGCGTTGACCCAGAACTGGTAGAACGCGTACGGAGTGGTCATCTCGGGGTCGAGCCACACCGTTCCGGACTCGGTCTTGCCGAACTTGGTGCCGTCCGCCTTGGTGATCAGCGGGGTGCCGAGCGCGTGCACCACGGCGTCCGGCTCGACCCGGTGGATCAGGTCGGTGCCGGACGTGAGGTTACCCCACTGGTCGCTGCCGCCGGTCTGCAGCGTGCAGCCGTATCGCCGGTAGAGCTCCAGGAAGTCCATGCCCTGCAGGATCTGGTAGCTGAACTCGGTGTAGCTGATGCCCGCGTCGGAGTTGAGCCGCCGGGAGACGGCCTCCTTGGCGATCATCTTGTTGACCCGGAAGTGCTTGCCGATGTCCCGCAGGAACTCGATGGCCGACAGGCCCTGGGTCCAGTCCAGGTTGTTGACCATGACCGCGGCGTTCGGACCCTCGAAGTCCAGCAGCGGCTCGATCTGCGCGCGCAGCCGCTCCACCCACTGGGCGACGATCTCCGGCGCGTTCAGCGTGCGCTCCGCGGTGGGCTTCGGGTCACCGATCAGACCGGTGGCACCCCCGACCAGGCCCAGCGGGCGGTGGCCCGCCTGCTGGATGCGGCGCATCGTCAGGATCTGCACCAGGTTGCCGAGGTGCAGACTGGGCGCGGTCGGGTCGAAGCCGCAATAGAACGTGACGGGACCGTCCGTGAACGCCTTGCGCAGTGCGTCCTCGTCCGTGGAGAGGGCGATGAGCCCCCGCCACTTCAGCTCGTCGACGATGTCCGTCACGGTTCTCGTGTCTCCTCGGTGATCTTCGGGCGGCCGGGCGGCACCCGACCACGAACGCCTACGAGGTTATACGCCCTGACTGACAGAGCTCATGTTGAAATCAGGGATCCGCAGCGCGGGCATCGCGGCCCGGGTGAACCAGTCGCCCCACTCGCGCGGCAGCGTCTTCTCCGTACGCCCCGCCTCCGCGGCCCGCCGCAGCAGGTCCACCGGCGACTCGTTGAACCGGAAGTTGTTCACCTGCCCGGTCACCTCGCCGTTCTCCACGAGGTAGACGCCGTCCCGGGTCAGGCCCGTGAGCAGCAGCGTCGCCGGGTCGACCTCACGGATGTACCACAGGCAGGTCAGCAGCAGGCAGGGCCCGCGATGGTCCGTGTCCGCGACCATGTCCGGCAGGGAGCGCTCGTTTCCGCCGTCCAGGATCAGGTTCCCGAGCGCCGGGGCCACCGGCAGCCCGGTCAGGGCGGCGCTGTGCCGGGTGGTCGTCAGGTTTTTGAGCACACCATCGCCGATCCACTCGGTGGCGCGGGCCGGCAGACCGTTGTCGAACACGGACTGGTCGCCGCCCGAGGAGTGGGCGACCACGAAGGGCGCGCACTCCAGGCCCGGCTCGTCCGGGTCGCTGCGCAGGGTCAGCGGCAGCTGGGAGAGCCTCTCGCCCACGCGCGTGCCGCCGCCCGGCCTGGAGAACACCGTGCGGCCCTCGGCCGCGTCCCGGCCCGACGCCGACCACAGCTGGTAGATCAGCAGGTCCGCCACGGCCGTGGGTGGCAGCAGCGTCTCGTAGCGGCCCGCGGGCAGCTCCACCCGCCGCTCGGCCCAGCCGAGCCGTACGGCCAGCTCGGCGTCGAGCGTGCCCGGATCGATGTCCTTGAAGTCCCGCGTGGAGCGGCCGGCCCA
The DNA here is from genome assembly GCF_000497445.1 of Streptomyces roseochromogenus subsp. oscitans DS 12.976. Taxonomy (NCBI): domain Bacteria; kingdom Bacillati; phylum Actinomycetota; class Actinomycetes; order Kitasatosporales; family Streptomycetaceae; genus Streptomyces; species Streptomyces roseochromogenus. Next base: position 7,557,443 of record NZ_CM002285.1, read on the forward strand.
CGCCGAGCGCGTACGGTCGGGCGACTTGGCGTTGAGCTCCAGTGTGCCGGTGGGCTGGTCGTGCCGCAGGCGCAGCCCGGTGGACGTACCCAGATACGTCGACACCATCTCGTGCTGGGCGAAGCCGTACAGCTCGCGGCCGCCCGCACGCGCGCGTGCGAACGCCTCGCCGAGCGCCGGCGCGAAGTCGGCGAACACGGCGGAGGAGGTCTCGGCCGGCGCGTCCGCGAAGTCCGGTGCCGGTGGCACATCGCCGACCAGCGGCTGTGCGTCCTCGGCGGGCCCGGCCCCGCGCGCGGCGGTCTCGGCGGCCCGCACCAGCGGCTCCAGCTCCTCCGCGGTGACCGCCGAGCGGGACACGACACCGGAGGCGGTGCCCTCCTTGCCGTCCACGGTCGCGATCACGGTGAGCGTACGACCGCGTGTCACACCGTTCGTGGTGAGCGCATTGCCCGCCCAGCGCAGGTTGGCGGTGGAGTGCTCGTCGGCGATGACGACACATCCGTCGGCCCGCGACAGCGCCAGCGCCTGCTCGACGATCTCGTGCGGCTTGTGGGTACGGGCGCTCATCGACCGGCCTCCTGGGTCGTGTTGAGGATGTTGACAGATCTGAAGACAGCGGACGGGCACCCGTGCGACACGGAGGCGACCTGGCCGGGCTGAGCCTTGCCGCAGTTGAAGGCGCCGCCGAGGACGTACGTCTGCGGACCGCCGACAGCCGCCATGGAGCCCCAGAAGTCGGTCGTGTTCGCCTGGTAGGCGACGTCCTTCAGCTGTCCGGTGATCCGCCCGTTCTCGATCCTGAAGAAGCGCTGACCCGTAAATTGGAAGTTGTACCGCTGCATGTCGATCGACCAGGACCGGTCGCCGACCACGTAGATGCCCCGGTCGACACCGCCGATCAGGTCCTCCGTGGACAGCCCGGCGGGATCCGGCCGCAGCGACACGTTGGCCATGCGCTGCACCGGTACGTGCGCGGGGGAGTCGGCGTACGCGCAGCCGTTGGAGCGGTCGAAGCCGGTGAGCCGCGCGATCCGCCGGTCCAGCTGGTAGCCGACCAGCGTGCCGTCCTTCACCAGGTCCCAGGACTGCGCCTCGACGCCCTCGTCGTCGTACCCGATGGTCGCGAGGCCGTGTTCGGCGGTGCGGTCGCCGGTGACGTTCATCAGCTCGGAGCCGTATCTCAGCTTGCCCAGCTGGTCGAAGGTGGCGAAGGAGGTGCCGGCGTAGGCGGCTTCGTAGCCGAGCGCGCGGTCCAGCTCGGTGGCGTGGCCGATGGACTCGTGGATGGTCAGCCACAGGTTGGACGGGTCGACCACCAGGTCGTACAGGCCCGGCTCCACGCTCGGCGCCCGCATCTTCTCGGCGAGCAGCTCCGGGATCCGCTCCAGCTCCGCGTCCCAGTCCCAGCCGGTGCCGGTCAGATACTCCCAGCCCCGCCCGGCCGGCGGTGCGAGGGTCCGCATCGAGTCGAACTCGCCGCTCGACTCGTCCACCGATACCGCGGTCAACTCCGGGTGGAGCCGGACCCGTTGCTGGGTCGTCACGGTCCCGGCGGTGTCGGCGTAGAACTTGTTCTCGTGCACGGTGAGCAGCGAGGCGTCCACATGGCTGACGCCGTTCGCCGCGAGCAGCCGCGTGCTCCACTCCGCCAGCAGCGCGGCCTTCTCCTCGTCGGGCACCGAGAACGGGTCGATCTCGTACGACGACACCCACGTCCGGTCCTTGTGCACCGGCTCGTCCGCCAGCTCGACGCTCCCCCACTGCCCGAAAGGCGTGGGAGGTGCCCCCACATCGGAGCCCGCCGCCTTGATGACCTGGGCGGACAGCTTGGCCATGGCCACCGCCTGGGAGGCCACCTTGGCGGCCGCGTCCATGGTCAGGTCCACACCGGAGGCGAAGCCCCACGTACCGCCGTGCACGACCCGGACCGCGTACCCGAGGTCGGTGGCGTCCGACGATCCGGCGGGCTTGGCGTCCCGCAGCCGCCAGGACGCGCTGCGCACCCGCTCGAACCGGAAGTCCGCGTGGTCGGCCCCGAGCGCACGCGCGCGTGCCAGCGCGGCGTCGGCCAGGGCCCGTAGGGGAAGCGCCGTGAAGGCTTCGTCGATGGAATGAGGCACGGAGGTCTCCCTGCTGTCGTGGCCTGTCGGTCCGATCATGTCGCGGCGGCGGTCCGGCGGACCACACCTTTCCCGCCCTGAGCGGGGCCGTTTCTGTAGGGATCCAACAGCGACTTTCCCGAGCCACTGTCGGTGCCCGATTGCCCACGGACCCGGCCGTACCGATAGGTTTTCGATGAAGCCGCCTGTCATCCAGGTGTTCGGGCGGGTAGTCGGACTTCTGCAGACCGCTATCGAAAGGGTGATCCGTTGAGCCGCTCGGTTCTCGTCACCGGAGGCAACCGGGGCATCGGCCTCGCCATCGCCCGCGCATTCGCCGACGCCGGCGACAAGGTCGCGATCACATACCGCTCAGGTGAGCCGCCGGCCGGCTTTCTGGCCGTCAAGTGCGACATCACCGACCCGGAGCAGGTGGAGCAGGCCTACAAGGAGATCGAGGACCAGCACGGTCCGGTCGAGGTCCTGGTCGCCAACGCGGGCGTGACCAAGGACCAGCTCCTGATGCGCATGTCCGAGGACGATTTCACCTCGGTCATCGATACCAACCTCACCGGCACCTTCCGTGTCGTCAAGCGGGCCAACCGCGGCATGCTGCGCGCCAAGAAGGGCCGCGTCGTCCTGATCTCGTCCGTGGTCGGCCTGCTCGGCTCCGCGGGTCAGGCGAACTACGCCGCCTCCAAGGCCGCCCTGGTCGGCTTCGCGCGCTCTCTCGCCCGTGAGCTGGGCTCGCGCAACATCACCTTCAACGTCGTCGCGCCCGGTTTCGTCGACACCGACATGACCAAGGTGCTCAGCGACGAGCAGCGCCAGAACATCGTCTCGCAGGTGCCGCTCGGCCGTTACGCACAGCCGGAGGAGATCGCCGCGACGGTGCGGTTCCTCGCCTCGGACGACGCCTCGTACATCACTGGAGCCGTCATCCCCGTTGACGGCGGACTGGGAATGGGTCACTGATCACCATGAGCGGAATCCTCGAGGGCAAGCGCATCCTGATCACCGGTGTGCTGATGGAGTCCTCCATCGCCTTCCACGCGGCCAAGCTGGCGCAGGAGCAGGGCGCGGAGATCATCCTGACCGCGTTCCCGCGGCCCACGCTGACCGAGCGCATCGCCAAGAAGCTGCCGAAGCCCACCAAGGTCATCGAGCTGGACGTCACCAACGACGAGCACCTCGGCCGGCTGGCCGACATCGTCGGCGAGGAGCTGGGCGGCCTCGACGGCGTCGTGCACTCCATCGGCTTCGCGCCGCAGGACGCGCTCGGCGGCAACTTCCTCAACACGCCGTTCGAGTCCGTGGCCACCGCCATGCACGTCTCGGCGTACTCCCTGAAGTCGCTGACCATGGCCTGCCTGCCGCTGATGCAGAACGGCGGCTCGGTCGTCGGCCTCACCTTCGACGCGCAGTTCGCCTGGCCGCAGTACGACTGGATGGGCCCGGCCAAGGCCGCCCTGGAGGCGACCAACCGCTACATGGCGCGCGACCTGGGCAAGCAGAACATCCGCTGCAACCTCATCTCCGCGGGCCCGATCGGCTCCATGGCCGCCAAGTCCATCCCGGGCTTCAGCGAGCTGGCCTCGGTGTGGGACTCCCGCTCCCCGCTGGAGTGGGACCTGAAGGACCCGGAGCCGGCCGGCCGCGGCATCGTCGCCCTGCTGAGCGACTGGTTCCCGAAGACCACCGGCGAGATCATCCACGTCGACGGCGGTCTGCACGCCATCGGTGCCTGATCTTCACAGACAGAGGTGACGCCTCGTTCCCCGTAGCACGGGGAGCGGGGCGTCACTCGTTCGCTTCACCGGCCGGGCGCCCACCGGCCCGGGCGGCGCACTCTGAATTACGCGTTCATCCACGCGCCCCTCGCAGCCCGGCCGAGGAGGTCCCCTGGTGCGCCTGTCCCGCAGCCTGGCCCCGGTGACCCTGGCCGCGGCCCTCGTGCTCTCCCTGCCGTACGACGCGATGCCCTACGCGCGCGTGGACGACGGAAAGCCGCCCGCGCCGAGCCTCTTCGGGGCCGCCTGCCGTACGGCCGTCCGCGGCTCCCATGTGGTGACCTACTGCCACAATCCCTATGTCGACACCGATCGCGTGCGGCTGCACATCGAGTGCGCCCGCTGGTGGGACATCGACACCGACAGCGCACCGGTCGACACCGGTCCCGCCATGACCGTACGGCTCAAGGGCCGGTGCTGGAAGGAAGTCCGCTCGGTCTGGATCAGCCACCAGAACGAGCACTGAACCGGCCCGGCCGGCACAGGAACGGATAGCTCGCGGCCTCGGCCGCCGCCGCCTCCGCGTCCCCGGCACGGATCGCGTCCACCAGGCGCGTGTGATCCATATGCGTCTCCGGTGTCAGCTCCGCGCCCACGTCCGCGCGCAGCCAGTCCCGCAGCACCTCGCCCAGATCGGCGTACATCGCCGTCATCGCGTCGTTGTGGGATGCGGCCACGACGGCCATGTGGAAGGTGGCGTCGGCCGTCACGAAGGCCTCCGCGTCGCCCGTCTCCCAGGCCTCCTCACGTCGCTGCATGAGCGCGTCCAGCTGCTTGAGGTCCTTCTCCGTGCGCCGCTCGGCCGCCAGCTTCGCCGCGGCCGACTCCAGAGCCGCGCGCAGCTCCGCGATGTGCCGGGGGTCGGCGTCGGCGAACCGGCGGTGCATCACACCGGCCAGCTCGCTCGTCGCCACCACATAGGTGCCGGAACCCTGCCGGATGTCCAGCAGTCCGTTGTGCGCGAGCGCGCGGACGGCCTCGCGGACGGTGTTACGGGCGACACCGAGCTGCTCGACCAGCTCCGCCTCCGTCGGAATGCGCGAGCCGACCGGCCACTCGCCGGAAGTGATCTGACCTCGCAGTGCGCCGATGACCTGCTCGGACAGCGCCGAACGGCGCGGGTGACTCAAGGGCATGGCACACCTTCGCACGACAGTCCCGGGCCTGGACGCTCCGGGGATGGACAACCAATCATCCTATGATTCTATGATAGGTCTCATGGCGCGTGAGGAAACCAGGACAGAGGAGACCAGGACAGTGGAGACCCGTACGGCGAAGTCACCGACCGAACGCGGTACGGCCCCCGCGACGAACACGCCCGAGACGTCCCCCGGCGCGGGCCGCACGCGCGCGTGGGCGAACCGCCTGGTCGTCGTGGGCATCATGTTGTCTGCGTTGAACCTCCGCCCGGCCATCACGAGCCTCGGCGCCCTCCTGGAGGAGGTCCGCGACGGGCTCGGCATGAGCGGCAGCGTGGCGGGCCTGCTCACCTCCGTGCCCCCGCTCTGCTTCGCGGTCTTCGGCGTCACCGCCCCCCGGCTCGCCCGCCGCTTCGGGCCGGCCGCGGTGGTGTGCGCGGGCATGGTCGCCATCGCCACGGGCCTGCTGATACGCCCGTTCCTCGGCAGCACGGCCGGCTTCCTGGCCGCCAGCGCGCTGACCCTGATGGGCATCGCCGTCAGCAACGTACTCATGCCGGTCATCGTCAAGCGCTGGTTCCCCGACCGGGTCGGTTCCATGACCGGCCTGTACTCGATGGCGCTCGCCCTCGGCACATCCCTCGCCGCCGCGGTGACCGTGCCCCTGACCGACGCGATGGGCGGCAGCTGGCAGTCCGGCCTCGCCGTGTGGGCCGTCATCGCGGGCGCCGCCGTCCTGCCCTGGCTGCCGCTCGTACGGGACCGCGGCAGCGTGTCCGCATCGGCGCAGGACCGCCCGGTGAAGGCACAGCACGCGCCTGTGGCGCAGCATGCGTCTGTGGCACAGCAGGTGCCGGTGCGCATCACCCGTAGCCGTACCGCCTGGGCGCTCGCCGTCTTCTTCGGCCTCCAGGCCACCGCCGCCTACATCACCATGGGGTGGATGCCACAGATCTTCCGGGACGCCGGTGTTCCGGCTGGCACCGCGGGCGTGCTACTCGCGGTCACCATGGTGATGGGCGTACCGCTGGCCTTCGTCATCCCGCGGGTCGCCACCCGGCTGCCCCACCAGGGGCCCATCGTGCTGGTCCTGGGCGTGTGCGGGTTCGCCGGATACGCCGGCCTGTACTTCGCGCCGGCCGCCGGCGCCTGGGCCTGGGCCCTGCTGCTCGGTGTCTCCAACTGCGCCTTCCCGCTGGCCCTGACGATGGTCGGGATGCGGGCCCGCAGTGGGCCGGGCGTGGCCCAGCTGTCCGCGTTCGCCCAGAGCACCGGCTATCTGATCTCCATCCCCGGCCCGCTGCTGGTCGGTGTGCTCTACCAGCAGAGCGGCGGCTGGGGGCTGCCCATCGCCCTCATGGCGGCCCTGATGGTGCCGCAGATCGTGGTCGGTTTCCTGGCGGGCCGCGACCGCACCGTGGAGGACGAGGCATCCGCGCGCTGACCCTGCGACGGACCCTGGACACGGCGGCGCGCTGACCACCGCGGACGGGGCTCGGAGGGGCGACCCGCCGACCCCTCCCGGCGGGCGCCGGAGGGAGGGTGCGAGACTGGGCGCATGCAGCCTGTGCTCGACCCGAACCCGCAGAACGGCCAGAAGAAGATGCTGCTCGTCTTCGGCTCGTTCTTCGCCATCTTCGTGATCATCGCCGTCATCGCGACCCTCGCCTCCCCGTGACGGCGGTGTCCCGGACCGCGTCTCCCGGCGGATGGTGGGGCTAGCCCCCCATCCCCTAGGGGGTGAGGGTCAGGGTCAACTGGGTGGAAATCCGGATGGGTTGGCGGCCCCGGATTCCGTAGCTTCGAGATGTGACCGCACGACACGGTCACGGACCCGCTCGAAGACCCACGGAGGCGATCATGTCGGCCCGCACCCACCCCCGGCCCCACCCGGCGACCACGGGCGGCGTCGAGATCCGGCTGCCCTGGTGGGCTCTCGCCCTGCCCGCACTCGCCTTCATCGCACTGCTCGTGCTGATACTGAACCCGTCGGACGCGCACGCGGCGAGCGGCGACCCGGCGATCACGCATCTCGTCGAGCGCGCCCAGCAGCTCCTCGCGCGCTGACCGGGAGCCTCCATGCGCGGTGAAGCCGCATGTCAACTCCCTGCACCGCATGGACCGATTCATGCGAAGCTGGGCGCCATGAGCGTTGAAGTACCTCGCAAGATCGTCCTCCTCCGGCACGCGAAGGCCGACTGGGGCCAGGAAGCCGACCACGAGCGGCCCCTCGCCGAGCGCGGCCGTCAGGACGCCCCCGTCGCCGGCCGCAAGCTGGCGGACACCGGGATCGCCTTCGACCTGGCTCTGTGCTCCACCGCGGTCCGGACCCGGGAGACCTGGAAACTCGCCGTCCAGGAGCTTCCGCAGCGGCCGAGGACCGTCTACGAGGAGCGGGTCTACGAGGCATCCCTGGGCGAGCTCATCGCCCTGCTCAACGAGACACCGGACGACGTGCGCAACCTCGTCCTGATCGGCCACAACCCGGGCGTCCACGCTCTCGCCGACGCCCTCGCGGGAGAGGCCGAAGGCGATGTTCTCGCGCGGATGAACCGCAGCGGCTTCCCGACCTCCGCCTACGCGATGCTCACCTTCGAGGGCTCCTGGAAGTCCGTGGAGCACGGCGTGGGCACGTTGGCCGACTTCTGGGCTCCGCACAGCTGACGGATGGCTGACGGAGAGGGGCCCGGCGCCATGCGGGCGGTACCGGGCCCTGCCGTATCCGGGCGACCGGACCGGTTAGCTGTATCCGGGTGGCCGGACCCGGTCTGCTGTATCCGGGTGACGGATCCGCTCAGCCCTCGTCGTGCGTGTCGGCCGCCTCGACCTCTTCGCGGGTGATGCCCAGCAGATACAGCACCGTGTCGAGGAAGGGAAAGTTCACCGCCGTGTGCGCCGCCTCGCGGACCACCGGTTTTGCGTTGAAGGCGACGCCCAGACCGGCCGCGTTCAGCATGTCCAGGTCGTTGGCGCCGTCGCCGATCGCCACCGTCTGCGACAGCGGCACCCCGGCCTCCGCGGCGAACCGGCGCAGCAGCCGCGCCTTGCCCGCGCGGTCCACGATCTCACCGGTGACCCGCCCGGTGAGCTTGCCGTCGACGATCTCCAGCGTGTTGGCCTGCGCGAAGTCCAAGCCCAGCCGTTCCTTCAGATCGTCCGTGACCTGGGTGAAGCCACCCGAGACGACCCCGACCTGGTAACCGAGACGTTTCAGCGTGCGGATCAGGGTGCGGGCACCCGGCGTCAGCCGGACCTCGTTGCGCACCTTCTCCACCACCGAGGCGTCCAGCCCCTTCAGCAGCGCCACGCGCGCGTGCAGCGACTGCTCGAAGTCCAGCTCCCCGCGCATCGCCGCCGCCGTCACCTCGGCCACCTGGTCCTCGCAGCCGGCGTGCGCCGCGAACAGCTCGATGACCTCGTCCTGGATCAGGGTCGAGTCCACGTCCATCACCACGAGCCGCTGGGCGCGCCGGTGCAGCCCCGCCGACACCACGGCCACGTCGACACCCAGTGCCGCCGCGTCGGACGCGAGCGCGGTGCGCAGCGGCTCGGTCTCCACACCGGAGACGGCGAACTCCACCGCTGTCACCGGGTACTTGGCGAGCCGGAAGATACGGTCGATGTTGCCGCCGGTCTTCGCGATCCGGGCAGCGATGGCGGCCGTCGACTCGGCGGTCAGCGGATGGCCGAGGACGGTCACCAGCGAACGCCCGAGGCCGCGCGGCCGGTTGTCGCCGTGCCCCGAGATGATCTCCGCCTGCATCTTCATCGACTCGGCCCAGCTGTGCACGGTGGCCCGCAGATCGCCCTCCAGGCCGGCCGGCGGCTGGGTCACCAGCACGCACAGCACCAGACGGCCCCGGGTGACGACCTGCTCGATGTCGACCACATCGACGAGGTACGCGGCGAGGGTGTCGAAGAGGCCCGCCGTGATGCCCGGCCGGTCCTTGCCGAAGATCTTGACGAGGAGAGTGGGGACCTCGGGGGTCTGTGAAGCAGAGGTCTGCGAAGCGCTCATGGTGTCACCACCGTATCCGGCACCCAGTGCCGTCCGCCGCCGAGGTCCGCCTGACGGACACGGAACAATGGATGTCGCGCCGGTGTCAGGGATCTTGCCACTGGGAGACACCCCGCGCCCGACACACAGCGGCCCCGGCTCCACCTCGACTGTGCCACGAGAAGCCCTGACGGGCAGGGGCAGGGGCAGGTGTGGGGTGGCGCCGGCCGCTGCGCGGGGTTCGAGGGGTGCGGCGGGGTGCTTTGTGGGTATGCGACGGCGTCGGCCACGTCTCCGACTCGTTGTGCGAGTCGTCGTGCAAGTCGTTGTGCGGTCCCGGCGGAGTCACTCGTGGCGCTTCTGCTTCCCCCGGTGGTCCAGGGGGCGGCGGAGGAGGGAGCGGTGGGGGAGCGGTGTCGAGCGGCCGGGTGACGGTCGGGGCGCCGCACCTCTCGTCCCTGGCGGTCGGCGGCTCATCGTCCGGCGGTTCCTCGCGCAGGTCCTTCGGCGCCTGGAGGTCCTCCAGGATCCGGTGACAGGGATTCGCGTCCGGGTTCGGCGGCCGGTACGGCGTACTCGGCACGTACGGCCCGAGTCCGCCCCGTGTCCAGGGCGCCCGGCGTTCCCGACCCCGGGGCCGGTGGGGCTCCCGACCGCGGGGCCGCTGCAGGGGGAGGACCCCGCCCCGCCCCCGTACTCCGAGCCCCCGCCCTCGCCCATGCAGGCGTCCTGGCGATGTCCGAGCACCTCCTCATCGCCCCCGGCCTGCCCCTCCTGCCCGCCCCGCCCCCGCAGCCCGCGGCTCCCACACCACCCGCGCCCCGCCGCCCCGCTCGCCCATGCGGCCACTGCACCGAACGCCCCCGCACCACGCCCCACGCCGCGCCGATCAGCAGGGACGTACCGAGACGGCCGTGCAGTTCGAGGCCCGAGCCGAAAGCGTCGAAGCCCAGCACGGGCAAGGAGGCGGTCACGGACACGTCCGTCAGGTGGGCGGGCAGGGGCAGGGCGACCGCGGTGGCGACGCCGAGGCGCACTGTGCACCGAGGGGCCGGCCCGAGGGCGCTGTCCGGCGGTCGTAGTCCGAGGGCACGATCGGACGGCCGAGGTCCGAACGCGCTGTCCGGCGGCCCAAGTCCAAGGACACGGTCGGACGGCCGTAGCCCGACGGCGTCATCCGCCAGTCGTACCACCGGCGTGCACACGACCCTCAGGACGCCGGTCAGCAGCATGGCCGACGCCGCCGCCACGGCCCGTAGCCACGCCCGGCCGTCCAGCTCGGCCAGTCGGCTCAGCGTCACCGGAGGCCGGTCGGAGCGTGCGCCGAGGGACTGGTCCAGTGGGTGGGGGAGGAACCGGGTGAGGGCGCCGGTGGCGTGGCCGTTCCAGGCGACGAACAGGCCGAGCGGGAGGCCGGGCCAGATGCCGATCGGCGTGCCGGGCAGGGCCGCGCCGGCGATCCGCCCGGACAGTCGTCGCCGATCGCGGTGTACGCCGCCGCCGCGAGCCCCGCTGCCACGGCCACCAGCAGCACGGTGACGAGCCGAGACCGCCGGCCGTGTCACCCGGTGCACGGCGGACCAGCCGGGCGGAAGGGAAGCGCGGCGGGAGGCGAGCCGGGCGATCAGCAGGACACCGGCACCCCAGCCCGCGCCGCTGAGGAGCGTGGCCTCGGTGTCCACGGTGAAGCCGACCGCGGCCTTGGGATGGACGAGACTGCCGATCCGGTCCGGCAGCGGTCTGCCCATGCCGCCGAGGCCGGGGATGTCCACTGCGCCGTCTCCCTCGCCGCCCGCGCCCGGCAGCGCCGCGAAGAGCACGACCACCGCGCCCGCGCGGGCGAGGAGTTCGGCCGGGGAGACGACAACTCCGGCTGGGCGCAGGGATCGTTAGGGGGAGTCACGACAACACGAGGGCACAGACCAGGCTCACCCCGAGTGGCGTGATTTCGATGGTGGTGTGAAGGCTGGTGCCTTTCAGGCCGAAGGCGGACACAGTGCCCGACGGTGTGACCGAACCACCCACCCCGAGTGCCACAACTGCGGCCCCCGGTCCGCTTTCATCGCAGGCCCCCGATCCGCGGCGCGACACCGCGGCCCCGGCTGTCCCCCTCGCCGGGATTACCACTCTCCGGCCCGGTTTCAACCCCCGTCCATGGGTGAGTTGGAGCGCGTGAGGGCGCTCGTGACAAGGCCCGGCTTTCGGTCAGAGGGCGGAGCCTGAAATAGTTCCCCACGATGTTCGACATCCCTAGACTCCCTGTGATGGGGGTAACTCGGGGGACAACTCAGTGGGGCATGGAGTGCCGGAACTCGTACTGGAATCAAACGGACAGACCTGGACGCTAGACCCGTCCAGGCCCTACACCCTCGGGCGCGATCCGCAGGGTGACATCGTCTTCGACGACGCCAGGGTGTCCTGGCGGCACGCCACGGTCAGCTTCAACGGCCGTAGTTGGGTCATCGAGGACCACGGCAGCACCAACGGCACGTTCGTGCAGGGGCGGCGGATCCAGCAGGTGGAGATCGGGCCGGGCGCGTCGCTGCACCTCGGCAACGCGACCGACGGACCGCGGCTGAACCTGTCCGGAGCCGCGGTGGGCCAGCAGGGGCCGGCGCCGTACGCCGCGCAGGGCGCCGGCGCACCGGGCTGGGCCCAGCAGGCCGCTGCGGCCCAGTCGCAGGCACCGGCCTCCCAGCAGGCCGTACCGCAGCAAGCCGTACCGCACCAGGCGCCGGCGCGGCCGCAGGCCCCGCAGCCGGACTGGGAGCAGCAGGCGGCGCCCGCGTTTCCGCACCAGCAGTCGGCTCCCGCCGATCAGTACGCACAGAAGGCACCCGGTGGTGGCGCGGGGGCGCCGCCGGTCCACGGCGACCGCAGCCCGACCACGTTCCACCAGTTCGCCGTCGGCCGGGTGATGCGCATCGGCCGTGCCCTGGAGAACGAGCTGGTCGTCTCCGACCTGCAGGTCTCCCGCCACCACGCCGAGTTCCACGCCACGCCCGACGGCCGTCTGGAGATCCGCGACCTCGGCTCGCACAACGGCACCTACGTCAACGGCCAGCCGATCCCCAAGGGCGGCTCGGTGCAGCTGGGCCCGGCCGACATCGTCGGCGTCGGCCACTCCACCTTCCGTATCGTCGGCGACCGGCTCGAGGAGTTCGTCGACACCGGTGAGGTCTCCTTCTCCGCGCGCCATCTGACCGTCACGGTCGACGGCGGCAAGCAGATCCTGAAGGACGTCTCCTTCGGCGTCCCGGAGAAGTCCCTGATCGCGGTCATCGGCCCGTCCGGTTCCGGCAAGTCGACCCTGCTCAAGGCGCTCACCGGCTACCGGCCCGCCAACCAGGGCGAGGTTCTGTACGACAACAGGAACCTGTACAAGCAGTTCGCGGAGCTGCGCCAGCGCATCGGTCTGGTCCCGCAGGACGACATCCTGCACAAGGAGCTGACCGTCAAGAAGGCCCTGAAGTACGCGGCCAAGCTGCGCTTCCCCGCCGACACCACGGCGCAGGAGCGCGAGGCCCGTATCGACGAGGTGCTGCGCGAGCTCAAGCTGGACATCCACAAGGAGAAGAAGGTCACCTCCCTCTCCGGCGGCCAGCGCAAGCGTGTCTCGGTGGCCCTGGAGCTGCTCACCAAGCCGTCGCTGATCTTCCTGGACGAGCCCACGTCCGGTCTCGACCCGGGCATGGACCGCGATGTCATGCAGCTGTTGCGCGGCCTCGCCGACGACGGCCGTACCGTCCTCGTGGTCACCCACTCGGTGGCCGAGCTGGCCCTGTGCGACAAGCTGCTGGTGATGGCGCCGGGCGGCGCGGTGGCCTACTTCGGCCCGCCGGAGGAGGCGCTGAACTTCTTCGGCTACGACAGCTGGGCCGATGTCTTCTCGGCCTTCGAGAACTACCGCGACTACGACTGGGCGGGCCGCTGGAAGGGCTCGCAGCACTACCAGATGTACGCTGCGGACTTTGACTCGGTCGCTCCGCAGCCGGTCCACCACATGCCTCCGCCGCAGGCCATCAGGCCGCCGAAGCCGCAGGCCTGGGGCTCGCAGCTGCTGACCCTGATCCGGCGCTATGTGTCGGTCATCGCCTCCGACCGGGGCTTCCTGCTGCTGTCGGTGGTCCTGCCGGCGGTCCTCGGCGCGGTCAGCCTGCCGATCCAGCACAACCGCGGCCTGAAGGTCAACGCGGCGATCAACCCGCAGACCGGCCTGCACATCCCGAACGGCACGGCCACCACGGTGCTGCTGATCCTCGCGGTCGGCGCGTGCTTCGCGGGCGCCGCGAACTCCGTGCGTGAGCTGATCAAGGAACGGGTGATCTACGAGCGGGAGCGGGCGACCGGCCTTTCCCGGTCGGCGTACCTGATGTCCAAGGTGGTCGTGCTCGGCGCCGTCACCCTGCTGCAGGGGCTGCTGGTCGGCCTGATCGGCTTCTCCAGCCGTGACATCCCCGACCAGGGAGTCGTGCTCGGCGCCTCCACCCTCCTGGAGCTGTGCCTGCCGATCATGGCCCTCGGCTTCACCTCGATGATGGTGGGCCTGGTGATCTCCTCGCTGGTGAAGACCGCCGAGAAGACCATGCCGCTGCTGGTGATGTTCGCGATCATCCAGGTCGTCTTCACCGGCTGCCTCTTCACCCTGCACGGCACGCTCGGTGTGAACGAGGTCTCGTACCTGATGCCGTCGCGCTGGGGCGTGGCCGCCGCCGGCACCACGCTGGACTTCAACAACATCGCCCCGAACACCGACGACCCGGGCAGCACCGACCCGCTGTGGAACCACACGGGCGGCGCCTGGACCATGGACATGATCATCCTGATCCTGCTCGGTGCGGTCTGCGGCTTCTTCGTGGCCCGCTTCCTGCGCCGGCACGAGCCGGAGGTCATGCGCAAGTAACCGCTGCGCACGCTCCGCAATGCCGAAGGGCGGCACCCCGCAACGGGGTGCCGCCCTTCCGCGTACGTCAGAGGTCCGCGCCGACCTCAGTACGCGCTGTTGACGTTGTCCATCGAGCCGTACCGGTGAGCCGCGTAGTTGGCGGCGGCGGTGATGTTGGCGACCGGGTCGTAGATGTTCCACGACGTGCCGGACACGTGGTACGTGTTGAAGGTCGGCTGGATGACCTGGAGCAGACCCTTGGACGGGACGCCGTTGATGGCGTTGATGTCCCAGTTGTTGATGGCCATCGGGTTGCCCGAGGACTCCCGCATGATGTTGCGGTGCAGGCCGCTGTAGGAGCCCGGGATGTTGTGCTGCTTCATGATGTCCAGCGCCTGCCGGATCCAGCCGTCGAGGTTGTTCGCGTACGTCTTCGCGGCGACGGGCTGCATGTCGAGACGCTCGGTGGAACGGCTCGCGGTCTGCTGGGCGGCGCGCTCCTGCGCGGCCTTCTTGGCCGCGGCGGCGGCGTCGGCGGCCTTCTTCGAGGCGGCGGCCTCGTCGGCGGCCTTCTTCTGCGCGGCGAACGTGTCGAGCTTGACCGACTCGGTGGCGAGCTGGTCGGTGACCGTGCCCTTGACGTTCTTCAGCTGCGGGCCGGCGGCGACCTTGGCGTCGGCGGCCGGGGCGCCGTTGATGACGGTGCTCGTGTTGCCGGGGACGGCCGAGAGGGCCACGGCGGCCGCGCCGAGAGCGGCGACACCGGCGATGGCGATCTTGCCCTGCTTGGTCAGGGCGCGACTATGAGCTCGGTTGAGAACGTTCTTGGGCATGGCTGATGGACCTCTCGTAGCGCGGAGGTCGCTCCTGCGTCCGCCGGGGGAATCGGTTCCTCCCGCACGAACACCGGGGTCCGATGACCCGCGGTGCTGAGCGACGGGAGCAATTCTTAGCGGCCGCAAAATGCCCAGGCAAAGGTGTGACCTACGATCCCCGGTAGTGGATCAGGGAAGGGCAAAACGGGACAGACTGGACCGTCTGCCCCGTTCATAAAGGACGGTTTATCTCCTATGACCCTTCGTACGTGATGTGGACCCTATGTGCGGGCTCACATCGAAGGCGTAACAGTTTCACCAGGAGTTGCCGTCGCAACGCTCTGTGTGAGGGCTCTCCGCCGGGAGGATGAGGTGGACGTCCCCGAACTCGTGCCACAGGTAGAGCCCCCGCAGAGCCTCGTCGTACGCCCGGCCGACCCCGGCCCGCCCCGCCACCGCCTCCAGCATCAGCAGATGCGAGGCCTCCGGCTCATGCAGCCCGGTCAGCAGCCCGTCCACCACCCGCACCCCGCGCTCCGGCGTCACGACCAGATCCGTCCACCCCTCGGCCGCCCGCACCACCCCGTCAGGGCCGGCCGCCGACTCCACAGCCCGCACGGCCGTCGTACCGACCGCGACGACCCTGCCGCCCGCCCGTTTCCCGCCGCCACCCTTCCAGGGAAGTGCTTCGCGCCTCTTTTGATTCCCCTGACTCCCCTGATTCCCCTTGACGGCGTTGATCAGCCGCGCGGAGGCCTCCGGCACCGCGAACCGCTCGGGATACGGCGGCTCGTGCGCCTCCGCCGACGCCACCCCCGTGTGCAGCGTGACCGGAGCGAACCGCACACCCCGGCTCACCAGCTCCGCCACCAGCCGCGCGGTGAACGGCCGCGCCGCACTCGGCATCTCCGCACTGCCCGCCCCGTCCGGCGACGGCAGCGCGAACACCGTCTGGTACGCCGAGAGCGGCTGATCCCGCTCCGTATAGGAGTAACGAATGGGCCGCCCGTACGCGCGCAGCACCCCGAGGGCGTCCCCGGCCGCCCGCGCCCACCACAGCCGCTCCCCGCGCGGGCTCAACGGCTCCTCCAGCACCAGCCGCCCCGCCCCCGGCAGCACCACCTCCGTACCCGCACGCGTACCCGTACGCGCGCGCGTGGTGCCCCGCCCGTCCGGCTCCCGCAGCTCGACCGCCCACCGGCCGTCGTCCCCGAGTGTGGAGAAATGCACCACCGCGCGCGCGTGCCCGATCCGCCCGTCCACCGCCGCGGCCAGCGTGGGCGAGGTGTTCACCACCAGCAGGTCCCCGGCCCGCAGCAGCAGCGGCAGCTCGGGGAACGCGTGATGCGTCACCTCCTCACCGCGCGACACCAGCAGTCGTACGGCGTCCCGGTCCAGCCCCGGACCGCGCTGCTCGGCGGGCACACGCGCGGACAGTCCCCCGGGCAGGCGCACGACCGTGCTCATCGCTCCTCCAGCAGCGCCGGCGCCGCATACCGCCCGCTGGCCGGCCGCTCGTCCAGCAGCCGCAGGAACGCCGGTACGACCGTGGCCGGCGCCGGACGCGGATCGTCGTCGTCGGGTACGGCCGCCGCGTACAGGTCGGTCGCCATGTCCCCGGGATCCACCGCCCACACCCGCAGGCCGGGCTCCTCCACGGCCAGCACCGCCGCGAGCTGATCCAGGGCCGCCTTCGAGGCGCCGTAGCCGCCCCATGTCCCATACGCCTCGGCCGCCGCGTCCGAGCTGACCGCGACCACCGTGCCGGCCGGCGACTCGCGCAGCAGTGGCAGCGCCTCCCGGACCAGGCCCAGCGCGGCCACCACGTTCACCTCCAGCGCCCGCCGCAGCCCCTCCAGCGGCAGCTCGGCCAGCCGGACCAGCGGTTCGGCACCCAGCGCGCTCGCGTTGCTCACCAGCAGATCGACACCGCCCAGCCGGCGCGCGGCCGCCACCAGCGCGGCCCGGTGCCCGGCATCCGTCACATCTCCGGCCAGCGCCTCCACGCGCGTGCCGGGCCCGGCGACGCGCTCCGCGGCCTCCTTGAGGGCCGCGGCACCCCGGGCGTCCAGCACCAGATCCCAGCCCCGCGCGGCCAGCGCCTCGGCGAGCGCCCGCCCCAGGCCCTTCGAGGCCCCCGTGATGATCGCTACCGGCATGACTACCGTCCCCTCGTCGCCCACCGCCCACCGTCGGGCGGTGACCACAACGTAGGAACGGCACCGCCGCGGCCGCCTCGGACGCGGGCCGCAAAACAGAGGGGCCCTTCGGCGTACACCGCAGGCCCGGGGCCCGGGGACCTAGCCCGGCGGTCCTAGGGCCAGCGGACCGGGCCCGGCCGTCACAGGTCCGATCCCCGTTGTCACACCCCGCCGGTACCGTGAGGTCATGAGTCAAGGCCCCCGGTCCGGCCTCGCCGCGGTCAGTTCCGCGCTGCTGGCCATGAGCAGGCATCTGGAGGTGCGCGACGTCCTCAAGACGATCGTCGCCTCCGCCCGCGAGCTGCTCGACGCGCAGTACGCCGCCCTCGGCGTCCCCGACGACCACGGCGGCTTCGCCCAGTTCGTCGTCGACGGCGTCAGCGACGCCCAGTGGAAGGCCATCGGCCCGCTGCCCCGGCAGCACGGCATCCTCGCCTCGATGCTGCACGAGGCCCGTCCCGAGCGCCTCGCCGACGTGCGCAAGGATCCCCGCTTCGAAGGCTGGCCGGCCGCGCACCCGGACCTGGCCGACTTCCTCGGCCTGCCCATCCGCGACGGCGACGAGGTCATCGGTGCGTTGTTCCTGGCGAACAAGAACTGCCCCAAGCCGGACGGGAGTTGCGGCTTCACCGAGGAGGACGAGGCACTGCTTGCCATCCTCGCCCAGCACGCCGCCATCGCCCTCACCAACGCCCGGCTCTACGAACGCAGCCGCGAACTCACCATCACCGAGGAGCGCTCCCGCCTCGCCCATGAACTGCACGACGCGGTAAGCCAGAAGCTCTTCTCGCTGCGCCTGACCGCCCAGGCCGCGGCGGCCCTCGTCGACCGCGACCCCGCCCGTGCCAAGGGCGAACTGCACCAGATCGCCGCGCTCGCCGCCGAGGCGGTGGACGAACTGCGCGCCGCCGTCGTGGAGTTGCGCCCCGCCGCCCTGGACGAGGACGGCCTGATCGCCACCCTGCGCACCCAGATCCAGGTGCTCGACCGCGCCCACACCGCACGCGTGACCTTCGCCGGCAACGGCTTCCGCGCCCTGCCCGCCGCCCAGGAGGAAGCCCTGCTCAGGGTCGCCCAGGAGGCGCTGCACAACGCGCTGCGCCACTCCGGCGCCGCACACGTCGACGTGAGCGTGGGCCGGCGCGGCAGCGGAGCCGTGCTGCGCGTCACCGACGACGGAGGCGGCTTCGACCCGACGGCGGTCCGCCGCGCCGGCCGGCATCTGGGCCTGGTCTCGATGAGGGACCGCGCCAGCGGCGTCGGCGGCACGCTGACCGTGGAATCGGCGCCCGGCAAGGGCACCACGATCGAGATGGAGGTCCCCGGTGGCTGACGCGATCAGGGTGCTGCTCGTCGACGACCACCAGGTCGTCCGCCGGGGCCTGCGCACCTTCCTGGAAGTCCAGGACGACATAGAGGTCGTCGGCGAGGCCGCCGACGGCGCCGAGGGCGTCGCCCGCGCCGAGGAACTGCGACCGGACGTCGTGCTGATGGACGTCAAGATGCCGGGTACGGACGGCATCGACGCCCTGCGTCGGCTGCGCGAACTCGACAACCCCGCGCGCGTGCTGATCGTCACCAGCTTCACCGAGCAGCGCACGGTCGTACCGGCTCTGCGCGCGGGCGCCGCCGGATACGTCTACAAGGACGTGGACCCCGACGCCCTTGCCGGCGCCATCCGCTCCGTGCACGCCGGACACATCCTGCTCCAGCCGGAGGTCGCCGGCGCCCTGCTCTCCCAGGAAGAGGCCAACTCCCCCCAGAGCAGGGGTGGTTCACTCACCGAGCGGGAGCGCGAGGTGCTCGGCCTGATCGCGGACGGCCGCTCCAACCGCGAGATCGCCCGCGCCCTCGTGCTGTCCGAGAAGACCGTCAAGACGCATGTCTCCAACATCCTGATGAAGCTCGACCTCGCCGACCGGACGCAGGCCGCGCTGTGGGCCGTTCGCCATGGCGTGACCGGCTGATACGTCCTCACCAAGGCATCACCGGGGGCAACCGGAAGGGTCAGGCTATGGACTGAGATTCATACCGTCGTGGGAATGTCCCCCGGACGGCGCAACCGCCGCCGCTCTCCGCCGTTCTCCAGTGCGTGCCGCGGCGAACCGCCGCGGTGAACGTCTAGGAGGGGTTGGAAAGTGAAGAACCTGAAGAAGGTCGCGGCCGTGACGATGGTGGCCGGCGGCCTGGTGGCCGCCGGAGCGGGGATGGCCTCCGCCACGGAGGGCGCCCACGCCTGCGGTGTCGCCCAGGGCTCCCCGGGCGTCGTCTCGGGCAACGTCATCCAGACCCCGGTGCACATCCCGGTGAACGCGGTCGGCAACACCGTGAGCGTGGTCGGCCTGCTCAACCCGGCCTCCGGCAACATCGGCGTCAACCACTGACGTCCCGCCACCAACGACCACAGGCCTCCCGGGCACACCGGGAGGCCTGTCGGCTTGCTCCGGGCCGGCCTTCAGCCCGCCCCCCGCTCCCGCTCCTCCACCATGGAGTTGTACGCCGCCACCTGAGCCCGACGGGCCGTCCGCTCCACCGGCCGCAGCGCCTCGGACCGAGCGGCCATCTCAGCGGACGTGACCGCCGCCCCGTGCCCGTTGTCGTACGCCAGTGAAATCAGCAGCGCGACCCGCTGCGCCAGCTCCAACACCCGCACCGCACGCGGTGGATAACCGGGCGCCAGCACCTCCTGGCCGCGCTCGGCCCGCGCACGGTACGCGTCGATCGCCGCCTCCGCCACCGGACCCGACCCGGCGACATCCAGCTTCGCCAGCAACTGGGTCGCCTCGCGCAGCGCCTCCGCCAGCTCCCGCTCGGCCTCGCCCAGCGAGGGCACGTCGGCGGGCGGCGCCTCCCGCACCGGCAGTACATGCCAGACCACCTCGGCATGCACATCACCGGCTGGCCCGGCCTCGTACACCTCAGGCACCAGACCGAACGCGGCCCCGAAGCAGACCACCGCCTCCTCGGCGTCCAGGGCCCGCGCATTGAACTCCGGCGGCCCGCTCAGGCCCAGCGGATGCCCCGGCGCGGGCAGCGCCACCCGCAGGCCGGTCACCCCCAGTGTGCGCAGCCGCCCCAGCGCGAGCGTGAGCCCGACCGGCGCGGACTCCCCGGGCAGCCCCTCCACCCGGTGCACCGTGTCCTCGCCCACAATGGCGAGCATGGCGTCATCCGGCGAGACAAGTCCGGCCAAAAGGGCATTTCCCCAAGCGGCAAGGCGTCCTGAACGCGGTTCCGAGAGCATGCCCCCACCCTAAGGACCGGACCGAAGGAATGGACCGGCGCACTCGTGGCGTAGATTTCATAAGGGGCTGCGCCCACCGGCGCGGCGGACCGAGCCCACTGGCGAATGCGACAGCCGACACCGGCACACTGCAAGGGGAGACAACGCGCTCATGAGCGATGTTCTGGAGCTTCAGGACGTATCCGTGGTCCGCGAGGGCCGGGCTCTCGTGGACCAGGTCTCCTGGTCGGTGAAGGAGGGCGAGCGCTGGGTCATCCTCGGCCCCAACGGCGCCGGCAAGACCACCCTCCTGAACGTCGCCTCCAGCTACCTCTTCCCCAGCAAGGGCACCGCCACCATCCTCGGCGACACCCTCGGCAAGGTCGACGTCTTCGAGCTGCGCCCGCGCATCGGCATGGCCGGCATCGCCATGACCGAGAAGCTCCCCAAGAGCCAGACCGTCCTCCAGACCGTCCTCACCGCCGCCTACGGCATGACCGCCGGCTGGCACGAGGAGTACGACGAGGTCGACGAGCAGCGTGCCCGCGCCTTCCTCGACCGCCTCGGCATGACCGACTACCTCGACCGGAAGTTCGGCACCCTCTCCGAGGGCGAGCGCAAGCGCACCCTGATCGCCCGCGCCCTGATGACCGACCCCGAGCTGCTCCTGCTCGACGAGCCCGCCGCCGGCCTCGACCTCGGCGGCCGCGAGGACCTGGTCCGCCGCCTCGGCCGGCTCGCCCGCGACCCCATCGCCCCCTCGATGATCATGGTCACGCACCACGTCG
Source organism: Streptomyces roseochromogenus subsp. oscitans DS 12.976 (assembly GCF_000497445.1). Taxonomy (NCBI): domain Bacteria; kingdom Bacillati; phylum Actinomycetota; class Actinomycetes; order Kitasatosporales; family Streptomycetaceae; genus Streptomyces; species Streptomyces roseochromogenus. The sequence continues at coordinate 7,578,383 of NZ_CM002285.1, forward strand.
AGGAGATCGCCCCGGGCTTCACCCACGTCCTCATGATCCGCCAGGGCAAGGTCCTCGCCGCCGGCCCGATCGAGCTGGAACTGACCTCCCGCAACCTCTCCCGCTGCTTCGGTCTCCCGCTCGTCGTCGAGCAGGTCGGCGAGCGCTGGACCGCCCAGGGCCTGCCGCTGTCCTGACCCCTCGGCGCTTCGCTTCGCGCCCTGTCCGCCGTCCGACCACGGCCCTACCATGACCATGTGGACGACATCGACGCATGGGTGTGGTGGCTTGTCGGCGCGGCGGCGCTCGGAATCCCGCTCGTGGTCACCGCGATGCCCGAGTTCGGCATGTTCGCTGTGGGAGCCGTCGCGGCCGCCGTCGTGGCCGGACTCGGCTTCGACGCCGTGATCCAGGTCCTCACGTTCGTCGTCGTCTCCGTCGCCCTCATCGCCGTCGTCCGCCCCATCGCGGCCCGGCACAGCAGACAACGCCCCCAACTCGCCACCGGTGTCGACGCCTTGAAGGGCAAGCAGGCAGTCGTCCTGGAACGCGTCGACGGCTCCGGCGGCCGCATCAAGCTCGCCGGAGAGATCTGGTCGGCCCGCTCCCTCGACACCGGACGCGTCTACGAGGTGGGCCAGGAAGTGGACGTCGTGGACATCGAAGGGGCCACCGCCGTCGTCATCTGAGGCATCCGGCCCACGAGTTGGGTGAAGGTCTGTCAGACTCGACCAGCAAGATCTTCTGCAAGCATGTGATCTGCCGAAGGCGCCGAGGCGGAGAGGGGTGCGGGGAGCACGATGGAACCGGTCATCATCGTCCTGATCATTCTGGTGGTGTTGGTCTTCATCGCCCTGATCAAGACCATCCAGGTCATCCCACAGGCCAGCGCCGCCATCGTCGAGCGCTTCGGCCGCTACACACGCACCCTGAACGCGGGCCTCAACATCGTGGTCCCGTTCATCGACACCATCCGCAACCGCATCGACCTGCGCGAACAGGTCGTACCGTTCCCGCCGCAGCCGGTGATCACCCAGGACAACTTGGTCGTCAACATCGACACGGTCATCTACTACCAGGTGACGGACGCCCGTGCGGCCACCTACGAAGTCGCCAGCTACATCCAGGCGATCGAGCAGCTGACGGTCACCACGCTGCGCAACATCATCGGCGGTATGGACCTCGAACGCACCCTGACCTCCCGCGAGGAGATCAACGCCGCCCTGCGTGGCGTCCTCGACGAGGCGACGGGCAAATGGGGCATCCGCGTCAACCGCGTCGAGCTGAAGGCCATCGAGCCCCCGACCTCCATCCAGGACTCGATGGAGAAGCAGATGCGCGCCGACCGTGACAAGCGCGCCGCGATCCTCACCGCCGAAGGTACGCGCCAGGCCGCCATCCTCACCGCCGAAGGTGAGAAGCAGTCCCAGATCCTGCGCGCCGAGGGTGAGGCCAAGGCAGCGGCACTCCGCGCGGAAGGTGAGGCCCAGGCGGTCCGTACGGTCTTCGAGGCCATCCACGCCGGCGACCCGGACCAGAAGCTCCTGAGCTACCAGTACCTTCAGATGCTCCCGAAGATCGCCGAGGGCGACGCCAACAAGCTCTGGATCGTCCCCAGCGAAATCGGCGACGCCCTCAAGGGCCTCTCCGGCGCCATGGGCAACTTCGGTTCCCTGGGCGGCGGTTCGGGCAACAACGGCAAATCCGTCCCACCCCAGAACAACGGCCCGGACCGCTGGGAGAAGCCGAACATCGACTGAGGGTTGTCACCTGACGCCGGATTCCTGCAGCGCCCCGTAAGGGGCGCGGGGAACTGCGCGAGAAACCACTGACAACCCGCAGTCGACGTACGCACACGCCCCTACCGCGACTGGTCAGGCAGCATCCCGAGCCAACCAGTCAGGCAGAGCCTCGAACTCCTCGGCCCCCAGCGTGAGCAACATCGCATCCGCCGGCGTCGGCTCGAACGGCTGCCGGAGCAGTTCCATCCCGGCCTGCTGCGGAGTCCGGGCGGCCTTCCGGTGATTGTCCTCCGCACACGCGGCGACCGTATTCAGCCACGTGTCCTGCCCACCCTGGGCCCGCGGCACCACATGGTCCACGGTCGTGGCCCGGCGCCCGCAGTACGCGCACCGGTGCCGGTCCCGGACCAGCACACCCCGCCTCGACCACGGAGCTTGTCTTCGGAACGGCACCCGTACGTATCTGCACAGCCTGATCACCCGAGGCGCGGGTATGTCCACATCGGCACCGCGCATACGCAGCTCGGGATGGGCCTGCTCGACGACGGCCTTGTCCTGGAGCACCAGAACCACGGCTCGATTCAACGTCACCGTCGACAGCGGCTCGAAGCTCGCGTTCAGAACCAGCGTGTCCCGCATCCAGCCCACCTCCCGTGCGCACCTGCCCACCCCCCGGCGGGCTTGGATCAACTCTGGATGGGCGCGCCGAGATGGACAACGCAATAAAAAATGCCCGCCTCCGATCACTTCCAAGACCGGAGGCGGGCAAACGTTCAATGAACGCTCGGCTGAATCCGCACCATGGGGTCAGCCCTGCTATGCGGTCAGCCGCGCACGGGATTCTCGTACTCACCGATGAGCTGGGCCCGCGCGATCGCGTGGAACCGCAGATTGAAGCCGACGACCGCGGGCGAGACATCGGCATCCGGACCGAGCTTCTCCTGGTCCACCGCGTACACCGTGAAAACGTACCGGTGCGGCCCGTCCCCGGGCGGCGGCGCGGCACCACCGAAGTCCTTCGAGCCATAGTCGTTGCGCACATGCACCGCGCCCTCGGGCAGGCCCTCGAACTTGCCGCTGCCCGCCCCCGCAGGCAGCTCCGTCACGGAGGCCGGGATGTCGAACAGGACCCAGTGCCAGAACCCGCTGCCGGTCGGCGCGTCGGGGTCGTAGCAGGTCACGGCGAAGCTCTTGGTCTGCGGCGGGAAGCCCTCCCAGCGCAGCTGCGGAGAGGTGTTTCCCTCCGCGTAGACCTGGGCGCTCTTGAGCGTCGCGCCCTCCTCGACGTCCGCGCTCGTCACCGTGAACGACGGCACGGGCGGATGGAAGTCATGGGGGAGCGGCCGCCGCTTGAGCTCGGTCACCTCGGTACCTCCTGATCGATGATCTGGAACCAGCAGCTCCCGAGCCTAGAACCAGTTGCGCTTGCTGCCGACCTCGGACAGCCACTGGTTCAGATAAGCCGCCCAGTCGGTCCCCATCCAGTCGTGCTGCCCCATCTGGAAGGACCGGAAGGTGTCCGAGCCCTCGCTGAACAGACCCGGCTTCTTGTCCATCTCCAGCACGACGTCCATCGCGTGCTCGTCGGCCACGAAGCTCAGCTCGACCTGGTTCAGACCCCGGTACTGCGACGGCGGGTAGAACTCGATCTCCTGGTAGAAGGGGAGCGTCTGCCGCGTACCCCGGATGTGACCGCGTTCCATGTCCGCGTTCTTGAAGCGGAAGCCCAGCTGGACGAAGGCGTCCAGGACGGCCTTCTGCGCCGGCAGCGGGTGGACGTTGATCGGGTCCAGATCGCCCGAGTCCACGGCCCGCGCGATCGCCAGCTCGGTCGTCACACCGATGTGCATCCCGCGCAGAGCCTGCCCGTCGATCATGGTGACCGGCGTCTCCCAGGGGATCTCCAGCCCGAACGGCACCGCGTGCACGGCACCGGCCTGCAGCTCGAAGGCACCGCCGAGCCGCACCTTCGTGAACTCGATGTCCTGCTTGTACTCCTGGTCGCCGCTCTCCACCTCGACCTTGGCCTGCAGACCGACGGACAGCCCCTCGATGTCCTGGTTCACCGAACCGCCCTGGATGCGCACCTCACCCTGGACGACACCGCCCGGCACGACATTCACCTCGGTCAGCACCGTCTCGACCGACGCCCCACCGGCACCGAGGCTCGCGAGCAGCTTCTTGAACGCCATTGACTCTCCCTTTACGAAGGACCCTCGACCCCTACAAACGCGATCCGCCCTCGACCGGTTCCGCCGGCCCGGTGTCCCGGCTGCACTACCCTCGGACGGCATGATCGCGCCCCCGGACCGTGTGCCACTGCCCCGAGCGTTCTTCGACCGCCCGGTCCTCGACGTGGCACCGGACCTTCTCGGCCGCATCCTGGTCCGCACGACCCCCGACGGCCCGATCGCCCTCCGCCTCACAGAGGTCGAGGCGTACGACGGCCCGAACGACCCCGGCTCACACGCCTACCGCGGCCGAACCGCCCGCAACGCGGTGATGTTCGGTCCGCCCGGCCATGTGTACGTCTACTTCACCTACGGCATGTGGCACTGCATGAACCTCGTCTGCGGGCCCGAGGGCCGGGCGAGCGCCGTTCTGCTCCGTGCAGGCGAGGTCGTCGAGGGCGTCGAACTGGCCCGCAAACGGCGACTTTCGGCCCGGAACGACAAGGAACTGGCCAAGGGCCCGGCCCGCCTGGCGACGGCCCTGGAAGTCGACCGCGCCCTGAACGGCACGGACGCGTGCGCCACAGCCGAGACTCCGCTGCGGATGCTGACCGGTACGCCCGTACCCGCTGACCAGGTACGAAGCGGCCCGCGCACCGGAGTCTCCGGCGACGGCGGGAACGGGGACATCCACCCCTGGCGCTACTGGGTGGCCAACGACCCGACGGTGAGCCCCTATCGGGCCCATGTACCGAGGCGCCGCTCAAGTTGACGCGCCTTGCCAAGGTGCGTAACGTATCCCGAGCCGCTGAACCGGGTACGGCAATCGCCTGCAGCCGGAGCGGCCACCCCACTACTCAGCTACAGCCCCTCAGCGGGGTCGAATTCGGTGCGCCCGTATGCCCGAATTTCGAAGCCGCGAGACTCGATTATGAGTCGCCGAGAGAATGAGCTAAAGTAGTGAATGTCGAAAGGGCGGACGGCGAAAGCCGAAAACCCCGAAGACGTCCCGCCGACAGGGAATCAGACGCCGAAAGGATCTGATAGAGTCGGAAACACCGAAGGGAAGCGCCCGGAGGAAAGCCCGAGAGGGTGAGTACAAAGGAAGCGACCGTTCCTTGAGAACTCAACAGT
>NZ_CM002285.1:7585153-7588533 GCF_000497445.1 Streptomyces roseochromogenus subsp. oscitans DS 12.976
GCTCATGGGTGGAACGTTGATTATTCGGCCGGGATCCTGGGTCGGAGGCTGCTAGTACTGCTCGTCAGAGCGTGGAACGCATGATCTTCGGACGGGGCCTGGCCGGGCACGCTGTTGGGTGTCTGAGGGAACGAACTTTCCTCAGTCGCCGGCCCCAGTGCACTCGGACCTGTTGGTTCGGGGTGATGGGTGGCTGGTCGTTGTTTGAGAACTGCACAGTGGACGCGAGCATCTGTGGCCAAGTTTTTAAGGGCGCACGGTGGATGCCTTGGCACCAGGAACCGATGAAGGACGTGGGAGGCCACGATAGTCCCCGGGGAGTCGTCAACCAGGCTTTGATCCGGGGGTTTCCGAATGGGGAAACCCGGCAGTCGTCATGGGCTGTCACCCTTGTCTGAACACATAGGGCAAGTGGAGGGAACGCGGGGAAGTGAAACATCTCAGTACCCGCAGGAAGAGAAAACAACCGTGATTCCGGGAGTAGTGGCGAGCGAAACCGGATGAGGCCAAACCTACGACGTGTGAGACCCGGCAGGGGTTGCGTCGTGGGGGTTGTGGGATCTCTCTTCCACGGTCTGCCGGCCGTGGGGCGAGTCAGAAACCGTTGATGTAGGCGAAGGACATGCGAAAGGTCCGGCGTAGAGGGTAAGACCCCCGTAGTCGAAACGTCAGCGGCTCGTTTGAGAGACACCCAAGTAGCACGGGGCCCGAGAAATCCCGTGTGAATCTGGCGGGACCACCCGCTAAGCCTAAATATTCCCTGGTGACCGATAGCGGATAGTACCGTGAGGGAATGGTGAAAAGTACCCCGGGAGGGGAGTGAAATAGTACCTGAAACCGTGTGCCTACAAGCCGTGGGAGCGTCGGACATCAGCTTGCTGGTGTCTCGTGACTGCGTGCCTTTTGAAGAATGAGCCTGCGAGTTTGCGGTGTGTTGCGAGGTTAACCCGGGTGGGGAAGCCGTAGCGAAAGCGAGTCCGAACAGGGCGCTGTAGTAGCACGCTCAAGACCCGAAGCGGAGTGATCTAGCCATGGGCAGGTTGAAGCGGAGGTAAGACTTCGTGGAGGACCGAACCCACCAGGGTTGAAAACCTGGGGGATGACCTGTGGTTAGGGGTGAAAGGCCAATCAAACTCCGTGATAGCTGGTTCTCCCCGAAATGCATTTAGGTGCAGCGTCGTGTGTTTCTTGCCGGAGGTAGAGCACTGGATAGGCGATGGGCCCTACCGGGTTACTGACCTTAGCCAAACTCCGAATGCCGGTAAGTGAGAGCGCGGCAGTGAGACTGTGGGGGATAAGCTCCATGGTCGAGAGGGAAACAGCCCAGAGCATCGACTAAGGCCCCTAAGCGTACGCTAAGTGGGAAAGGATGTGGAGTCGCACAGACAACCAGGAGGTTGGCTTAGAAGCAGCCACCCTTGAAAGAGTGCGTAATAGCTCACTGGTCTAGTGATTCCGCGCCGACAATGTAGCGGGGCTCAAGCGTACCGCCGAAGTCGTGTCATTGCAGTATATAGCCCCAACGGGTGCTGTGATGGGTAGGGGAGCGTCGTCTGCCGGGTGAAGCGGCACTGGAAGGTAGTCGTGGACGGTTGACGAGTGAGAATGCAGGCATGAGTAGCGATTCACACGTGAGAAACGTGTGCGCCGATTGACTAAGGGTTCCTGGGTCAAGCTGATCTGCCCAGGGTAAGTCGGGACCTAAGGCGAGGCCGACAGGCGTAGTCGATGGATAACCGGTTGATATTCCGGTACCCGCTGTGAAGCGTCAAACATCGAAACAGGCGATGCTAAGTCCGTGAAGCCGTTCCGGACCCTTCGGGGAATGGAAAGTGGTGGAGCCGACGGACCAGACTTGCAGTAGGTGAGTGATGGGGTGACGCAGGAAGGTAGTCCATCCCGGGCGGTGGTTGTCCCGGGGTAAGGGTGTAGGACGTTGTCCAGGTAAATCCGGGCAGCACATAGTCTGAGACCTGATGCCGAGCCGATTGTGGTGAAGTGGATGATCCTATGCTGTCGAGAAAAGCCTCTAGCGAGTTTCATGGCGGCCCGTACCCTAAACCGACTCAGGTGGTCAGGTAGAGAATACCGAGGCGTTCGGGTGAACTATGGTTAAGGAACTCGGCAAAATGCCCCCGTAACTTCGGGAGAAGGGGGGCCATTCCTGGTGAGAGGACTTGCTCCTCGAGCTGGGGGTGGCCGCAGAGACCAGCGAGAAGCGACTGTTTACTAAAAACACAGGTCCGTGCGAAGCCGTAAGGCGATGTATACGGACTGACGCCTGCCCGGTGCTGGAACGTTAAGGGGACCGGTTAGCTCACTTTCGGGTGGGCGAAGCTGAGAACTTAAGCGCCAGTAAACGGCGGTGGTAACTATAACCATCCTAAGGTAGCGAAATTCCTTGTCGGGTAAGTTCCGACCTGCACGAATGGCGTAACGACTTCTCGACTGTCTCAACCATAGGCCCGGTGAAATTGCACTACGAGTAAAGATGCTCGTTTCGCGCAGCAGGACGGAAAGACCCCGGGACCTTTACTACAGTTTGATATTGGTGTTCGGTTCGGCTTGTGTAGGATAGCTGGGAGACTGTGAAGCCCGTACGCCAGTGTGGGTGGAGTCGTCGTTGAAATACCAGTCTGGTCGTGCTGGATGTCTAACCTGGGTCCGTGATCCGGATCAGGGACAGTGTCTGATGGGTAGTTTAACTGGGGCGGTTGCCTCCTAAAGGGTAACGGAGGCGCCCAAAGGTTCCCTCAGCCTGGTTGGCAATCAGGTGTTGAGTGTAAGTGCACAAGGGAGCTTGACTGTGAGACCGACGGGTCGAGCAGGGACGAAAGTCGGGACTAGTGATCCGGCGGTGGCTTGTGGAAGCGCCGTCGCTCAACGGATAAAAGGTACCCCGGGGATAACAGGCTGATCTTCCCCAAGAGTCCATATCGACGGGATGGTTTGGCACCTCGATGTCGGCTCGTCGCATCCTGGGGCTGGAGTCGGTCCCAAGGGTTGGGCTGTTCGCCCATTAAAGCGGTACGCGAGCTGGGTTTAGAACGTCGTGAGACAGTTCGGTCCCTATCCGCTGTGCGCGTAGGAGTCTTGAGAAGGGCTGTCCCTAGTACGAGAGGACCGGGACGGACGAACCTCTGGTGTGCCAGTTGTTCTGCCAAGGGCATGGCTGGTTGGCTACGTTCGGGAGGGATAACCGCTGAAAGCATCTAAGCGGGAAGCCTGCTTCGAGATGAGGACTCCCACCCACTTGATGGGGTAAGGCTCCCAGTAGACGACTGGGTTGATAGGCCGGATCTGGAAGCCAGGTAACTGGTGGAGGTGACCGGTACTAATAGGCCGAGGGCTTGTCCTCAGTTGCTCGCGTCCACTGTGTT
>NZ_CM002285.1:7589533-7600317 GCF_000497445.1 Streptomyces roseochromogenus subsp. oscitans DS 12.976
TGACGACCACCGTGGCGGCGGCTACGGCGACCGCCGTGACGACCGTCGTGACGAGCGGCGCGATGACCGGCGTGACGATCGCGGTGGCTTCCGGCGTGACGACAGCCGGGGTGACCGCGGTGGGTTCCGGGGCCGGGACGACCGCGGTGGCCGTGGGCCCCGTCGGGACGACCGCGGTGGTCGGCCCGGTGGGTTCCGGGGGCGTGACGACCGTCGGGACGACCGGCGCGGCGGTGGCCGCTTCCGCGACGAGCGGGACCGGGATCGCGACCGCGACCGGGACCGCGAGCCGATCAAGCGGCTGCCGATCCCGGAGGACGTCACCGGTGACGAGATCGACAAGGACGTGCGGCAGGAGCTGCAGAGCCTGCCCAAGACGCTCGCGGAGGACGTCGCCAAGAACCTGGTGATGGTCGCGCGGCTCATTGACGAGGACCCCGAGGGCGCCTACGGCTACTCCAAGGTGGCCCTTCGTCTGGCGTCCCGTGTGGCCGCCGTACGCGAGGCCGCCGGGTTCGCCGCGTACGCCAACCAGAAGTACAGCGAGGCCCTCGCCGAGTTCCGGGCCGCGCGGCGGATGACCGGCACCGTGGAGCTGTGGCCGGTGATGGCCGACTGCGAGCGTGGGCTCGGCCGGCCCGAGAAGACACTGGACATGGCCGGCGCCCCGGAGGTGCACAAGCTGGACAAGGCCGGTCAGGTCGAGATGCGGCTCGTCGCGGCCGGTGCCCGGCGTGACATGGGCCAGCTGGACGCCGCAATCGTGACCCTGCAGAGCCCGGAGCTGGCCTCCAACTCGGTCCAGCCGTGGACCGCGCGCCTGCGCTACGCCTACGCCGATGCCCTGCTGGCCGCCGGTCGTGAGGGCGAGGCGCGGGAGTGGTTCGCGAAGGCCGTGGAGGCCGACCGGGACGGCAGCACGGACGCCTCCGACCGGCTCGCCGAGCTGGACGGCGTGGAGTTCGTCGACGCTCTGGACGAGAGCGAGAGCGAGACGGAGGGCGAGCCCGGGAACGCCTCGCAGAAGGACGACGGCGACGAGGACTGACGTGTCGTCGGTGAGATGAGAGGAAGAGGGCAGGCTCCCAGGGGGCCTGCCCTCTTTCGCGTTCCGGGGCCCGGACGGCTCAGATCTCCAGTGCCCGCAGCACCAGCCCGGACGCCGGCTTCGGGCCGAACGAGGTCGACTTGCGGGGCATCATCACGCCCTGGCGGGCCAGGTCGCGTACGACCTCCTCGCGGACGGGGTGCATCAGGACCGCCGTACCGCCGTCGCGTTCCGCCTTGGCGACCGTCGCGGCCGTGTCATGGATGTAGGCGATATGGGACGGGGAGTCCTCGGGGATGAGCCAGACGTGGTCGAGGAGCGTGGTGTGCAGGACCGTGGCGTCCAGGGAGCGCCAGGCGGCCGGGCGGTCGGCCGGGATCGTCCGGGCCAGTAGGTCCGGGTCGGGGCGGTCGAGCAGGTGGAAGGCGCCGTCGCCGGCCAGCAGGAAGGCGTTGCCCGCGCAGGACGCGTCCGCGAGGGCCGCCAGTGCCTCGGTGAGCGGTGTGTCGAGGCGTCGTATCCGGAACAGGCCCTCGACGGCCGTGAGCGCGTCGGCGACCGGCAGGTGGTGCAGCAGGCGGTGGATGGCGCGGACGCGCAACGGGTAGCGGGCGGTGTCGACGAGCAGGACCAGGCCGTGGTCCCAGGGGCTGGGGGACGGGTGCTCGGCGCGCAGCCGCAGGTAGGTGGCCCAGCGGTGGTGGCCGTCGGCGATCAGGGCCTGCTGGCGGCCGAGGTCGGACTGGATGCGGGCCACGTCGGTGGGGTCGGTGATGGACCACAGGCGGTGGTGGACGCCGTCCTCGGTGGTCGTGGCCAGGAGCGCGGGTTTCTCCGCCGTGCGTTCGACGACCTCGGCCGCGGTCCCGTCACCGCGGTACGTCAGCAGCAGCGGTTCGAGGTTCGCGCGCGTGGCGCGCATCAGGGCGGCGCGGTCGGCGACCACGGGCGGCATGACGTCCTCGTGCGGCAGCACCACGCCCTCCGCGGGCGCCGAGACGCGCAGGGCGCCGATGACGCCGCGCTGGAGCATGCCGCCCTCGTCGCGCTGCTCGTAGACGTACAGGCCGGGTTCCGGGTCGGCGGCGAGGATGCCCTCGTCCAGCCAGCGGCGCAGGGTGTGGGCGGCTTGTTCGGTGCCGGCGCTCGGGGTGCCGGCCTGGGGGAGGATCAGGCGGACGATGTTGTGCGGGTCGGCGGACTGGAGGTGGTGCACCCCGTCGGGGCGTACGACGACGTCGTACGGCGGGGAGGTGACGGCGGCGAGGCTGCCGACCCGGTCGGGGTCGTAGCGAAGGCCTCGGAACGGGGTGAGTTCCAGGCCCCGGTGCGCCGTTGCTTCCGAGTGACCTGCAGTGTTCATCAGGGCATCGTACGTGTGTCAGTGGCGTGCGGGATGATCGGGGGAAAGGCCTTTGAACGCCGTTGAAGGTCACTGGACGAGGAGCGATGTGGAATGAGCCAGGCGGTCAGGACGAGGCCCGAGGGCAGTGGGCAGCCCCTGAGCGAGGCGTACGACACGGCGCTGCTCGATCTGGACGGGGTGGTGTACGCGGGGGGGAACGCGATCGCGTACGCGGTCGACTCGCTGGCGGTGGCGCGCTCGGGCGGGATGCATCTGGCGTACGTCACCAACAACGCGCTGCGGACCCCGGACACCGTCGCCGGGCATCTGACAGAGCTGGGCATACCGACGGGGCCGGATGACGTCATCACCTCCGCGCAGGCGGTCGCGCGGCTCATCAGCGAGCAGGTGCCGGCCGGGGCGCGGGTGCTGGTCATCGGCGGCGAGGGGCTGCGGGTGGCGCTGCGCGAGCGGGGGCTGACCCCCGTGGAGTCGGCGGACGACGACCCGGCGGCGGTCGTGCAGGGGTACGGCGGGCCGGATCTGGCCTGGGGCCGGTTCGCGGAGGCGTCGTACGCGGTCGCGCGCGGGGTGCCGTGGTTCGCCTCCAACACCGACCTGACGATCCCGAGCGGGCGGGGCATCGCTCCGGGCAACGGGGCGGCCGTGGAGGTCGTACGGATCGCGACCGGCAAGGAGCCGCAGGTGGCCGGGAAGCCGCTGCCGCCGATGCACAAGGAGACGGTCATCCGCACCGGCGCGAAGCTGCCGCTGGTGGTCGGGGACCGGCTGGACACGGACATCGAGGGCGCGTTCAACGGCCGGGTCGACTCGCTGTTGGTGCTGACCGGTGTCACCGACGGCGCCCAGCTGCTCGCGGCGCCGCCGCAGCACCGGCCGACGTTCGTGGACGCGGATCTGCGCGGGTTGCTCACCGGGCAGCCGGAGGTCACGGCGGACGGTGACGGCTTCCGCTGCGGAGGGTTCACGGCGAGGGCTGGGGCAGACCGGCTGGAACTGGAGGGTGACGGCGAGCCGCTGGACGGTCTGCGGGCCCTGTGCGCGGCGGCCTGGACGGCGGCCGGGGAGGGCTCCTGCGAGCTGGACGGGGGGAAGGCGCTGGCGCGCCTCGGGCTGTGAGGAGGCCCCGGCGAACGAGAACGACGAGGCCCGGGGATCGAGTTCGATAGCGAGGGTAGGCTAACCTAACCTCGTGTTGGTCGACAGTCCTCCGGAACAGCGCGCGGAGACCGCCCCCGCGCCCCCAACCCGCCGGGCGGCAAGGGCCCTTGGGCTCCTGCTCTCCGTCGCGATACTGGTGCTCGTCGCCCTGGCGAGCATCGCGATCGGGGCGAAAGCCCTGTCGCTGGACCAGGTCTGGCACGGCCTGTTCCATGACACCGGGAGATACGGCGACGTCGTCGTGGACGAGCGGCTCGCGCGCACGGTCCTGGGCCTGCTCGCCGGTGCGGCGCTCGGACTCTCCGGCGCGGTGCTGCAGGCGCTCACCCGCAATCCGCTGGCCGACCCCGGACTGCTCGGGATCAACGCGGGCGCCTCCGCCGCCGTCGTCACGGCCATCACCTACTTCGGCGTCACCAGCCTCACCGGCTATGTGTGGTTCGCCTTCGTCGGGGCGGCCGCGGTCGGCGCGCTGGTGTGGTTCCTCGGCGGCAGCAGGGGCGCCACCCCGGTGCGGCTCGCGCTCGCGGGTACGGCGATCAGCGCCGCCCTGTACGGCTATCTCCAGGCCGTGATGATCATGGATGACGCGGCACTGGGCAAGATGCGCTTCTGGACGGTGGGTTCGCTGGCCTCGGCCACCAACTCGACCATCCTGCAGGTGCTGCCGTTCCTCGCGGTCGGCACAATCCTGGCGCTCGGGCTGGCCCGGCCGCTGAACGCCGTCGCGATGGGCGACGACACCGCCCGCGCCCTCGGCGCCAACCTCAACCGCACCCGGGCGCTGGCCATGCTCGCCGCCACCGTGCTGTGCGGGGCCGCGACCGCCGCCTGCGGTCCGATCGTGTTCGTCGGCCTGATGGTCCCGCACGTCGTACGTTCCTTCACCGGCCCCGACCTGCGCTGGATCCTGCCGTACGCCACGGTCCTGTCGCCGGTGCTGCTGCTCGGCGCCGACGTCATCGGCCGGGTCGTGGCCCGCCCCTCGGAACTCCAGGTCGGCATCGTCACCGCGATCATCGGCGGCCCGGTCTTCATCTTTCTCGTACGACGGCGGAGGACGGCCCAGCTGTGAAGACCCGATCCATGAACCGGGCCGTACGCGCTCCCGGCGGGCTCTCCCTGCGCCTCGACCTGCGGGCCCTCATCGTCGTCGTCCTGCTGCTCGCCGCCGCCTGTGCCGCGGGCGTCGCGCTGATCGGCACCGGCGACGCCAAGATCCCGGCGGCCGATGTGCTCCGGACCCTCGCCGGGAACGGCAACGCCTACCAGGACTTCATCGTCACCGAGCTGCGGCTGCCGCGGGTCCTGGTCGGCCTGCTGGTCGGCGCCTCGCTCGGCCTCGGCGGCGCCTTGTTCCAGTCCGTCTCGCGCAACCCGCTCGGCAGTCCGGACGTCCTCGGCCTGTCCCAGGGCTCGACGGCCGGCGCGCTGGTCGTGATCGTGCTGATGTCCGGCAGCACCACACAGGTCACCCTCGGTGCCCTGGCCGGCGGCCTGGCGACCGGCCTCGCCATCTATCTGCTCGCCTGGAAGCAGGGCGTGCACGGATACCGGCTGGTCCTGGTCGGCATCGGAGTCTCCGCGATCGCCACGGCCGTCAACGGCTATCTGCTGACCAAGGCCGACCTGGTCGACGCGGCCCGCGCGGTCGTGTGGATGACCGGCTCGCTGGGCGGCCGTGACTGGGACCAGGTCTGGCCGCTGCTCGCCCTGTGCGCGGTGCTTGTCCCGGTGGTCCTCGCGAACGCGCGCGGCCTGAGGATGCTGGAGATGGGCGATGACGTCGCGAACGCCCTCGGGGTGCGCGTACAGCGCGTCCGGCTGGTGCTGATGGTGTCCGCCGTACTGCTCACCGCCGCTGCCACCGCGGCCGCCGGCCCCGTCAGCTTCGTCGCGCTCACCGCGCCCCAGCTCGCCCGGCGCCTGACCAGCTCGCCGGGCCCGAACCTGGTGCCCTCCCTGTGCATGGGTGCCGCCCTGCTGGTCGCCGCCGACTGGGCCTCCCAGCGCGCCTTCGGCGCCGACCAGCTGCCCGTCGGCGTGGTCACCGGCGTCCTCGGCGGCGGCTATCTGCTGTGGCTGCTGGTCACCGAGCGCAGGGCGGGCCGGATATGAGCGGCACCACCACGAACACGACTAGGAGCACTGTGAACCGCCTGTCCGCCGAGAACGTCACCCTCGCCTACGACCAGCGCGTCATCGCCGAGCAGCTGTCGGTGGAGATCCCCGACAACTCCTTCACGGTGATCGTCGGCCCGAACGCGTGCGGCAAGTCGACGCTGCTGCGGGCACTGTCACGGATGCTCAGGCCGAGCCAGGGCCGGGTGCTGCTCGACGGGCAGGTCATCCAGTCGATGCCCGCGAAGAAGGTCGCGCGGACCCTCGGCCTGCTGCCGCAGTCGTCCATCGCGCCCGACGGCATCACCGTCGCCGACCTCGTCGGCCGCGGCCGTTACCCGCACCAGGGCCTGCTGCGCCAGTGGTCGGCGGAGGACGAGCGGGTCGTACAGGAATCCATGCGGCAGACCGGGGTCGACGGGCTGGCCGACCGGTACGTCGACGAGCTGTCCGGCGGGCAGCGGCAGCGGGTGTGGATCGCCATGGCGCTGGCCCAGCAGACCCCGCTGCTGCTCCTGGACGAGCCCACCACCTACCTGGACATCCAGCACCAGATCGACGTCCTCGACCTGTGCGCCGAGCTGCACGAGGAGCAGGGACGGACGCTGGTCGCGGTGCTGCACGACCTGAACCACGCGGCGCGCTACGCCACCCACTTGATCGCCCTGCGCGGCGGCGAGGTGATCGCCCAGGGTGCCCCCGGCGACATCGTCACGGCCGAGCTGGTGGAGCAGGTGTTCGGGCTGCGCTGCCAGGTCATCGACGACCCGGAGACGGGGACGCCCTTGGTGGTACCTGCGGCCCGAAAGGCGCGGGTCACAGCAGCTTCCTGAGCCGGAACAGGTCCAGCAGGCTCGCGTCCAGCCGCACCCGGCCCGTGCCCCAGGCGGACGCGAAGTTCAGCTCGCCGGCCACCAGGGACACCAGATCGTCCCCGGCCATGGCGAGCCCGATCTGCGCCTTCTCCCGCGGCGGGCCGGGGTGTGTGCCGTCCACCTCGATCCGGCCGCCCGTCATCCGGCCGGCGAAGGTGACATCCAGATCGGTGATGTGACAGCTCACCGAGCGGTCCAGGGCGGCGGCCGCGCGCGCGTCGCCCTCGGCGCCCTGCATGTTGTCCGAAAGCTTTCCCAGTGCGGCGCGGCACTCCTCGATCGTGGCCATCGCCCACGACGGTACCCCAGCGGTTCGGGGTAGCGTCGGGGCATGAACGACTCGGTTCCGCAGACGGAGACCCCGCAGGATTCGGTGCGGGAGGCGGTGGAGGCACCGGAGGCGTACGACCCCGCCGCGCCCGCCCCCCTGAACGTCCCGCGCACCCCCACCGGCGACGCCGAGGTCGACGCCCAGCTGCGGCGGCTGGCCGACGCCGACCACCTCGCCACCGACGGGCACATCGAGGTGTACGAGGATGTACACGGGGGGCTGCGCGACGCGCTCATCGCGCTCGACGCCCGCCCGGCACCTCCGGTTCCCACCCGTCACCCGACCACCGCCCCTCAATGAGACCCTTCGGGTCGCACCTTTTGGATTGTCGTACCACCAGAGCAGGAGCTGAACCGAACGTGGCAGGAGTCGCACGCCGTCGTCTGGACGCGGAGCTGGTCCGCCGGAAGCTCGCGCGTTCGCGTGAGCACGCCAGCCAGCTGATCGCCGCCGGGCGGGTCACCGTCGGCAAGACCGTGGCGACCAAGCCGGCCACCCAGGTGGAGACGGCCGCCGCGATCGTGGTCCAGGCCGACGACAGCGACCCCGACTACGTCTCCCGGGGCGGGCACAAGCTCGCCGGCGCGCTGCAGGCCTTCGTCCCGCAGGGGCTGGTGGTCGAGGGCCGGCGCGCGCTGGACGCCGGCGCGTCCACCGGTGGCTTCACCGATGTCCTGCTGCGCGCGGGCGCCGCCCATGTCGTTGCCGTCGACGTCGGGTACGGCCAGCTCGCCTGGTCTCTCCAGAGCGATGAACGCGTCACCGTCAAGGACCGTACGAACGTACGCGAGTTGACGCTCGAGGCGATCGATGGGGAACCTGTGGATCTTGTCGTGGGCGATCTGTCCTTCATTCCGCTCGGGCTGGTGCTGCCGGCCTTGATGCGGTGCGTGAAGCCGGACGCCGACCTGGTGATGATGGTCAAACCGCAGTTCGAGGTGGGGAAGGAGCGGCTCGGCAGCGGGGGTGTCGTACGGAGTCCGCAGCTGCGGGCGGAGGCCGTGCGGGCAGTGGCCGAGAAGGCCTGGGAGCTGGGGCTCGGGGTGCAGGGAGTCACCGCCAGTCCGCTGCCCGGGCCCTCGGGGAACGTGGAGTACTTTCTCTGGCTGCGGGCGGGGGCACCCCAGGTGGACCCGGCCGACGTCGACCGTGCAGTGGCGGAGGGGCCGCGTTGACACAGAACCTGGCGCGTACTGTTTTCCTGCTCGCCCACACCGGGCGGCCCGCGGCGATCCGCAGTGCGGAACTCGTCGTCAAGGGCCTGCTGCGGCATGACATCGGGGTGCGGGTGCTGGAGGAGGAGGCGCGCGACCTGCCGTTGCCTGACGAGGTGGTGCTGGTCAAGGAGGCGACTCCGCAGTGCCTCGACGGCTGCGAGCTGCTGATCGTGCTCGGCGGCGACGGCACGCTGCTGCGGGGGGCGGAGTTCGCCAGGGCCTCGGGGGTGCCGATGCTCGGCGTCAACCTCGGCCGCGTGGGGTTCCTCGCGGAGGCCGAGCGGGACGACCTCGATCGGGTGGTTGACCGGGTGGTGGCGCGGTCGTACGAGGTCGAGGAGCGGATGACCGTCGATGTCGTCGTGCACCGCAACGGGGACCTCGTGCACACGGACTGGGCGCTGAACGAGGCGGCCGTGCAGAAGGCCGGCGCCGAGAAGCTGCTGGAAGTCGTGCTGGAGATCGACGGGCGGCCGGTGTCGGAGTTCGGGTGCGACGGGGTGATCCTGTCCACGCCCACCGGGTCCACGGCGTATGCGTTCTCCGCGGGCGGGCCCGTGGTGTGGCCCGAGGTGGAGGCGTTGTTGATGGTGCCGATCAGTGCGCACGCGCTGTTCGCCAAGCCGCTGGTCACGTCGCCGGATTCGGTGCTCGCCGTGGAAGTGCTGCCGCACATCTCGCCCGGGGTGCTGTGGTGCGACGGGCGGCGGACCGTGGAGTTGCCGCCGGGGGCGCGGGTGGAGGTGCGGCGGGGGGCCGTGCCGGTGCGGCTGGCTCGGCTGCATCACTCGTCCTTCACCGATCGGCTGGTGGCGAAGTTCGCGCTGCCGACCACGGGATGGCGGGGGGCGCCTCACTAGAAAGAGCGGCCTGTGTGCACTCGCCGCCCCGGACCTCGTATGGTCTGTTCCGTGTTGGAGGAGATGCGGATACGGTCGCTCGGGGTCATCGACGATGCCGTCGTCGAGCTGTCGCCCGGGTTCACCGCGGTCACCGGTGAGACAGGTGCGGGCAAGACCATGGTGGTCACCAGCCTGGGGCTGCTGCTCGGTGGGCGGGCGGACCCGGCGCTCGTGCGGATCGGGGCCGAGAAGGCGGTTGTGGAGGGCCGGGTCAGCGTCCCCGCGGACGCCGCCGCCGTCGTACGCGCCGAGGAGGCCGGGGCCGAGCTGGACGACGGGTCCCTGCTGATCAGCCGTACCGTTTCCGCCGAGGGCCGGTCCCGGGCCCATCTGGGCGGGCGGTCGGTGCCGGTCGGACTGCTCGCCGAGCTGGCCGACGACCTGGTGGCCGTGCACGGGCAGACCGACCAGCAGGGGCTGCTGAAGCTGTCCAGACAGCGGCAGGCGCTGGACCGGTACGCGGGCGACGCCGTCGCCGTGCCGCTCGCCAAGTACACCGAGGCCTACCGCCGGCTGCGGGCCGTCTCCGCCGAGCTGGAGGAGATCACCACGCGCGCGCGTGAGCGGGCGCAGGAAGCCGACATGCTGCGGTACGGCCTTGAGGAGATCGCCGCCGTGGAGCCGCGGGCCGGCGAGGACGTCGAGCTGGCCGAGGAGGCCGAGCGACTGGGGCACGCGGAGGCGCTGTCGTCCGCCGCGACGGCCGCGCACGCCGGGCTCGCGGGCAATCCCGAGGACCCCGAGGGGATCGACGCCTCGACCCTGGTCGCGGGGGCCCATCGGGCGCTGGAGGCCGTGCGGTCGCACGATCCGGCGCTGGCCTCCCTCGCCGATCGCATCGGCGAGATCGGGATCCTGCTCGGCGATGTCGCCGGGGAGCTGGCCGGGTACGCCGACGACCTCGACGCCGATCCGCTGCGGCTGGCCGCCGTGGAGGAGCGCAGGGCGGCCCTGAACGCGCTCACGCGGAAGTACGGCGACGACATCAACGCCGTACTGGCCTGGGCGGAGCAGGGTGCCGCCCGGCTCACCGAGCTGGACGGCGACGACGAGCGGCTGGAGGAGCTGACCGCCGAGCGGGACGCGCTCCGCACCGAACTGGGCGGGCTCGCCCAGGCGTTGACGGATGCCCGGGCCGAGGCCGCCGAGCGGTTCGCCGCCGCCGTGACGGCCGAGCTGGCCTCGCTGGCGATGCCCCACGCACGCGTGTCCTTCGCCATCCGGCAGACCGAGGACCCGGAGGGCGTCGAGGTCGGCGGGCGTGCGGTGGCGTACGGGCCGTCCGGCGTGGACGAGGTCGAGCTGCTGCTCGCCCCGCACCCGGGCGCGCCGCCCCGGCCCATCGCCAAGGGCGCGTCCGGCGGTGAACTGTCCCGCGTGATGCTCGCCGTCGAGGTCGTGTTCGCGGGCACGGACCCCGTGCCGACGTACCTCTTCGACGAGGTCGACGCCGGTGTCGGCGGCAAGGCCGCGGTCGAGATCGGGCGACGCCTCGCGAAGCTCGCCAGGACCGCACAGGTCGTCGTGGTCACCCACCTGCCCCAGGTCGCCGCCTTCGCCGACCGGCAGCTGCTGGTCGAGAAGACCAACGACGGGTCGGTCACCCGCTCCGGAGTGAAGGTGCTGGAGGGCGAGGAGCGGATCCGCGAGCTGTCCCGGATGCTGGCCGGCCAGGAGGACTCCGAGACGGCCCGCGCACACGCCGAGGAACTGCTGGCGACGGCCCGGGCGGACGGGTGAGGGGCCGGGCGGGTACCTTCGCG
>NZ_CM002285.1:7601926-7603758 GCF_000497445.1 Streptomyces roseochromogenus subsp. oscitans DS 12.976
CCGGAAACCGGCGCCCCGGCCTGCTGGCGCACGCCGTCGCGGTCGTGGCCGCCGCCGCATACGGCGACCGGGTCACCGCGTGGGCGCGCTCGCTGTGACCCTCTGACCTCGCCGGACGTGGTCGTACGGCGTTCGGCCGGGCCGGCTTTCCTCACCCGTGTGGGTGACGTGCTCCGGCGCATTGCCCCGGCCCGCCGCACTGTGCGCCTGCCGGATTTCCCGTAACGGCCCATCGCCCTGGCATGCTTGAGGGAACACGGTCCGCGCGGGAGGCGCGCGGGGTAGGTCCGTCCGCCCCCGTGAGCCCGCTACCTTCTGTACGTTTCCTCGTGACCGCCCATGCCGAACCAGGAGCCCCGGCCCCTTGAGCCCCCTGAGCAGCAACGCGCCGCACGGCCAGTCGACGCTGCGCACCGTACAGGTGCTGGGCGGAGGCAATGCCGCCAGCGGCGCGCATGTGCGCTCGCTGGCCGAGGGGCTCGTGGCGAGGGGCGTACGGGTCACGGTGTGCGCCCCCGTCGATGCCGACCGCGCCTACGACTTCTCCGGCGCCGGTGCCGAGCATGTGCACGTGCCGCGCAGCAGCGACCCGGCCTCCGTGGCCGCGCTGCGGGCGGTCTGCACGGACGCCGACCTGGTGCACGCGCACGGGCTGCACGCCTCCTTCCGGTCCGTGCTCGCGCTCAGCGGCCGGCGCACCCCGCTGGTGGTCACCTGGCACGACCGGGCCCAGGCGCAGGGCGCGCGGGCGCAGTTCCTGCGGCTGCTGGAGCGGCGGGTGGTGCGCACGGCGTCCGTGGTCCTCGGCACCAGCTCCGACCTGGTGGACCGGGCCCGCAGCACGGGGGCGCGGGACGCCCGGCTCGCCGCCGTCGGCCTGCCGGGACAGCGCCGGCCCGTCGTCCTCGACGACCCCGACCGGCTGCGTCCCAAGGTCCGGGCCGAACTCGGCGCCACCGGACGCCCGTTGCTGATCGCGGTCGGCTCCCTCGACCGGCACCGCGGCTACGACGTCCTGCTGGACGCGGCCCGTGCCTGGCGCGACCTCGACCCTGTGCCGCTGCTCGTCATCGCCGGGGAAGGACCGCAGCGGCCGGCGCTGCAGCGGCGGATCGAGGACGAGGGGCTGCCGGTGCGGCTCATCGGCCGCCGCGAGGACGTGCCCGAACTGCTCGCGGCCGCCGATCTGGCGCTGCTGACGAGCAGTTGGGAGTCACGGTCCGTCCTCGCACAGGAGGCGCTGTACGCGCGCGTGCCGCTCGTCGCCACCCGGGTCGGCGGCATCCCCGACCTCGTCGGCGACGCGGCCGAACTCGTCCCGTACGGCGACCCGGTGGCGCTCGCGGCCACCGTCGTACGGCTCCTCGCCGACCCCGGGCGCCGGGAGGAACTACGCGAGTCGGGCGTACGGCAGGCCGCCGGCTGGCCGACCGAGGACGAGACGGTAGCCCAAGTGCTCAGCGTGTACGACGAGTTGACCCAGCCCAGGCCACTCGCCTAGGGCCTGGCCGAACAGCACACCTAGGACACGTGCCTACGAGCCCGCAGGGCCAGGCTCAATGCCAGGACCGTCTGCGGGTCGTCGAGGTCGGTGCCCAGCAACTCCCCGATGCGGGCGAGCCGGTTGTAGAGGGTCTGCCGGTTCAGATGCAGCTCACGGGCCGTCTCCGCCTTGCGTCCGGCGTGCGCCAGATAGGTCTCCAGGGTCGGCAGCAGCGGCGGCTTGGAGCGGTGGTCGTGGTCCCGCAGCGGGCCGATCGCGCGGTCCACGAACGCGGCGAGGTCCGGGTGGTCGCGCAGCCGCCACAGCAGCAGGTCGATGTCGAGGCGGC
>NZ_CM002285.1:7603783-7611117 GCF_000497445.1 Streptomyces roseochromogenus subsp. oscitans DS 12.976
GAAGCCGGCCAGGATGCCCAGGACCTGCGGCACCCCGCCGCCGCCCAGCAGAGCCTCGGTGCAGCGCCGGTGCACCTCCTCGGCCCGCTGCAGCAGGGCGTAGTGGCCGTTGACGATCTCGGTGTGGATCTCCTCGGTCACCGTCACGAACGGCACCTCGCGGTGCAGCTGGACCAGCGGCAGCCCGGCCGCGCGGGCGGTGTCCACCAGGGCGGCCGGCAGCCGGGTGAAACGCGGGCCCAGCTCCACCACCAGGGCGGCGATCCCGCGCTCGGCGAGCGTGCGCACGAACGCCCGCTGCTCGGCCGGGCGGGTGCCGAGGCCGTAGCCGGTGGTGAGCAGCAGCTCGCCGCCCTTGAGCAGCGAGGCGATGTTGGGCACCTCGCCCGCGTGCACCCAGCGCACCGTGCGCCCCAGCCGGTCGGCCCCCGCCAGGATCTCCGGCAGCCCGCTGCGCAGCCCCGGCAGTTCCAGCGCCCGCTGAACGGTGATCCCGGCGCCCTGGGTGTCGAATCGGTTGTCCGTACGGCTGTCCATGCAGCGGACGCTACCTGCGCAAACGCCCTCGGGACAGCTCCCTGTCAGATGGGCTTGATGTTGTGGTTGAAGCGGAAGACGTTGTCCGGGTCGTAGCGTCGTTTCACCTTCTCCAGGCGCAGCGTGTTGCCCTCGCCCAGCCCCGCCCGCACCCGCTCCGGGCCCTCGTCGCCGATGAAGTTCAGGTACACGTCCCCGGTGCTCCATGGCCGTACGTCGGCGCACACGCCCCGCACCCACGCGATCGCCCGCTCGTCCTCGGCCGGGTCCGCCCAGATGCCGAACGGGTGCGCGGCCCAGGGCGCGTCCCGGTACGGCACCGGGTACGCGTGCGGGCCGGCGGCGATCGCCCCGCCCTGCGGGAACAGGATCTGCTGGCTGCCGGTCGGCACCGGCATGCTGTCCGCGCGGGCGCAGAAGGCGTTCACCAACTCGTCCGGCAGTCCGGTCAGATACTCCGCCGACCAGTAGTTCCGCAGTCCGGCCGGAAAGTCGAGCATGCACTGCACATCGGCGTACGGCATCGCGCCGGCCACCTCCACCTCGTGCGGCAGGGCCAGCAGCGGCTCGGCCAGCTTGCGCATGCCCTCCTCGTCACCCGCGTAGGTGAGCAACAGCCCGCACAGCAGCTTGCCGATCAGCTCCGGCGGTACGAACGCCTCGGGCGGCCCCGTTACGTACAGCACGGCGCCGCCGGCCTCGTCGGGTCCGCCGAGCACGATGTCCCGGAAGGTGCGGATCACCTCGGGGCCGAACCGCGGCCGGTACATCAGCAGGGCGACGGAGAACACCGGCAGCTCGTGCAGCTCCAGGGTGAGCGCGGTGGCGATGCCGAAGTTGCCGCCTCCGCCGTGCAGCGCCCAGAACAGCTCGGGGTTCTCGTCGGCGTTGGCGTGCACCCGCTCGGCGTCGGCGGTCACCAGTTCCACGCCGAGTAGGTTGTCCACGGCGAGGCCGAAGGCGCGGTCCAGCCAGCCGGTGCCGCCGCCGAGGACGAAGCCGCCGATCCCGGTGGTGGAGGCACGGCCGCCGGTGGTCGCGAGGCCGTACGGCTGGGTGGCCCGGTCCAGCCGGCTCATGGTGGCGCCGCCCTCGATCCGGACCGCCTCGGCCGCCGGGTCGACAGTCACCTCGTGCATCCGGCGCAGGTCCACCACGAGCGCGCCGTCACCGAGCGCCGACCCGGCCACGCTGTGCCCGCCGCCGCGCACCGCGATCGGCAGATCCAGGTCGCGGGCGAAGCGCACGGCCCGTACGACATCGGTCGCGTGCGCGCACTGGGCGATCACGGCCGGGCGCCGGTCGATCATCGCGTTGAAGACGGCCCGGGCCTCGTCGTAGCCGCGGTCCTGCGGGGCGAACACCTCGCCTGCGAGGTCTGCGCGCAACCCGGCGAGGGCCGTGCGCGCCTTGGAGGGGGAAGCCATCGCCGCCCCCCTTCCGGTGAGGTGAAGGGGGTTTTGTGCGCTACCAGCCTAGGCCGGAGCGCCCCGAAGGGGCGCGGGGAACTGCGCGACCAGCCACAACGGACCCGCAGACGACCGACACCCTGCTAGCCGCCGTAAGCGCCGGAGGCGGTCAGCCGCAGTGCCGTGTCGATCAGTGGCACATGGCTGAACGCCTGCGGGAAGTTGCCGACCTGGCGCTGCAGGCGCGGGTCCCACTCCTCGGCGAGCAGACCGAGGTCGTTGCGCAGTGCGAGGAGCTTCTCGAAGAGCTTCCTCGCCTCGTCCACCCGGCCGATCATCGCCAGGTCGTCCGCCATCCAGAACGAGCAGGCCAGGAAGGCGCCCTCGTCGCCCGGAAGGCCGTCGACGCCCGCGTGGGCGCCCTCCGTCGGATAGCGCAGGATGAACCCGTCCGGGGTGGACAGCTCGCGCTGGATCGCCTCGATGGTGCCGATGACGCGCTTGTCGTCAGGTGGCAGGAAACCCATCTGGGGGATCAGCAGCAGCGAGGCGTCCAGCTCCTGGGAGCCGTAGGACTGTGTGAAGGTGTTGCGCTCCTTGTCGTAGCCCTTCTCGCAGACGTCCCGGTGGATGTCGTCGCGCAGTTCCTTCCAGCGCTCCAGCGGGCCGTCCGCGTCCCCGGACTCGATCAGCTTGATGGTGCGGTCCACCGCGACCCAGGCCATCACCTTGGAGTGGACGAAGTGCCGGCGGGGGCCGCGCACCTCCCAGATGCCCTCGTCCGGCTCCTGCCAGTGGTCCTCCAGGTAGCGGATCAGCTTGAGCTGGAGCAGGGCCGCGTAGTCGTTGCGGGCCAGGCCCGTCATATGGGCCAGGTGCAGGGCCTCGGTGACCTCGCCGTACACGTCCAGCTGGAGCTGGTGGGCGGCGCCGTTGCCGACGCGGACCGGTGCCGAGGCCTCGTAGCCCGGCAGCCAGTCCAGCTCGGCCTCGCCCAGCTCGCGCTCGCCGGCGATGCCGTACATGATCTGCAGGTTCTCCGGGTCGCCGGCGACCGCGCGCAGCAGCCACTCGCGCCAGGCGCGGGCCTCCTCGCGGTAGCCGGTGCGCAGGAGGGAGGACAGGGTGATCGCGGCGTCGCGCAGCCAGGTGTAGCGGTAGTCCCAGTTGCGGACCCCGCCGATGTCCTCCGGGAGAGAGGTCGTCGGGGCCGCGACGATGCCGCCCGTGGGGGCGTATGTCAGGGCCTTGAGGGTGATCAGCGAGCGGACCACCGCCTCGCGGTACGGCCCGTGGTACGTGCAGTGCTCGACCCACTCGCGCCAGAAGTCCTCCGTCGCCTCCAGCGAGGCCTCCGGCTCCGGCAGCGGCGGCGGCTCCTTGTGCGAGGGCTGCCACGAGATCGTGAACGCGATCCGGTCACCCGGGGCGACCGTGAAGTCGGCGTACGTCGTCAACGACTTTCCGAAGGTCTCCGCCTCGGTGTCGAACCACACCGAGTCAGGACCGGCGACGGCGACGGTCCGCCCCTCGTGCTTGTGCACCCAGGGCACGACACGGCCGTAGGAGAACCGCATCCGCAGGGCCGAGCGCATCGGCACCCGGCCGGTGACGCCCTCCACGATCCGGATCAGCTGCGGCGCGCCCTCACGCGGGGGCATGAAGTCCGTCACCCGGACCGTGCCGCGCGGGGTGTCCCACTCCGACTCCAGGACCAGCGAGTCGCCGCGGTAGCTGCGCCGGGCCGCCGACGGCGGCTGGGCGTCGGCCGCGTGCGCCGGGCCGAGCCGCCAGAAGCCGTGTTCCTCGGTGCCCAGCAGGCCGGCGAAGATGGCATGCGAGTCGAAGCGGGGCAGGCACAGCCAGTCCACTGTGCCGTCCCGGCAGACCAGTGCGGCGGTCTGCATGTCTCCGATGAGTGCGTAGTCTTCGATGCGCCCGGCCACGTGCAACTCCAGTCGAACGGCCACGTCACCCCCGCGCAGGGGGGCGGTCGCTGGTGCGGTCAAGGGGTCGTTGTTATGCGTCGTTGAGCGGTGAAGCAAAGCAGCCCGCCGAGCCCTGAGGCAACACGACAGTCTCTGCTCAACGAACTGCCGCGCGCTCGTTGTTTCCGGTTGGTGCAGGCGGGGGTGTGCCCTCGGTCCGGCCGGGCACGGCAGCGAGTGTCCGAGCAGGATACGACGCACGTAGATGATCTGCGTGCCGCTCCGGGCAACCCGTGTGGGCCGAACGGGTGAGCAGCGGGTAATAACCGTGTGACCTGGGCGTGCCTGTGCTGACAGGGGTGGCGAGGCATTCCGTGCCCGGACGCGTGCGGAGCGTGGCCGGAAGCCATCTCGTCCAGGCGCTGATACCCTGGTAGCCCGTGGACCGGTGGGCCTGAAACCCCCGAACCGCAGCGACGGCAAAACCCCCGGAGACCTCCGGAAAGGCAGCCGTACCGCACGACAGACCGCGACCACGGGAGCCCCCTCTTGGCCATGCCGCCCGCTGCTTTTCGATCGAGCACAGCCACGACGACCAAGCACATCTTCGTCACCGGGGGCGTCGCCTCCTCGCTCGGCAAGGGCCTGACCGCCTCCAGCCTGGGCATGCTGCTCAAGGCTCGCGGTCTGCGCGTCGTGATGCAGAAGCTGGATCCGTACCTCAACGTCGATCCGGGCACGATGAACCCCTTCCAGCACGGTGAGGTCTTCGTCACCAACGACGGTGCCGAGACCGACCTGGACATCGGACACTACGAGCGCTTCCTCGACCGCGACCTGGACGGCAGCGCCAACGTCACTACAGGCCAGGTCTACTCGACCGTGATCGCCAAGGAGCGGCGCGGCGAGTACCTCGGTGACACGGTGCAGGTCATCCCGCACATCACCAACGAGATCAAGCACCGCATCCGCCGTATGGCCACCGACGAGGTGGACGTCGTCATCACCGAGGTCGGCGGCACGGTCGGTGACATCGAGTCGCTGCCGTTCCTGGAGACCGTCCGCCAGGTCCGCCACGAGGTCGGCCGGGACAACGTCTTCGTCGTCCACATCTCGCTGCTGCCGTACATCGGCCCCTCCGGCGAGCTGAAGACCAAGCCCACCCAGCACTCCGTCGCCGCGCTGCGCAACATCGGTATCCAGCCCGACGCCATCGTGCTGCGCTGCGACCGCGAGGTGCCGACCGCGATCAAGCGGAAGATCTCGCTGATGTGCGACGTCGACGAGGCCGCCGTGGTCGCCTGCCCCGACGCCCGCTCGATCTACGACATCCCGAAGGTCGTGCACACCGAGGGCCTGGACGCCTATGTCGTGCGCAAGCTCGACCTGCCGTTCCGGGACGTCGACTGGACCACCTGGGACGACCTGCTGGACCGTGTCCACAACCCCGACCACGAGATCACCCTCGCGCTGGTCGGCAAGTACATCGACCTGCCCGACGCCTATCTGTCGGTCACCGAGGCGCTGCGCGCCGGCGGCTTCGCCAACCGCGCCCGCGTGAAGATCAAGTGGGTCACCTCGGACGACTGCAAGACCCCGGCTGGTGCCAAGGCCGTGCTCGGCGACGTCGACGGCATCTGCATCCCGGGCGGCTTCGGTGACCGCGGTGTGCTCGGCAAGGTAGGCGCCATCCGTTTCGCCCGCGAGAACAAGATCCCGCTGCTCGGCCTCTGCCTGGGCCTGCAGTGCATCGTGATCGAGGCCGCGCGGAACCTGGCCGACATCCCGGACGCCAACTCCACCGAGTTCGACCCGGCCACCGGCCACCCGGTGATCTCCACCATGGCCGAGCAGATGGACATCGTCGCCGGCGAGGGCGACATGGGCGGCACCATGCGCCTCGGCATGTACCCGGCGAAGCTGGCCGAGGGCTCGATCGTGCGCGAGGTGTACGACGGCAAGGAGTACGTCGAGGAGCGCCACCGCCACCGCTACGAGGTGAACAACGCCTACCGTGCGGAGCTGGAGAAGAAGGCGGGCATCCTGTTCTCCGGCACGTCGCCCGACGGCAAGCTCGTGGAGTACGTCGAGTACCCGCGCGAAGCGCATCCTTACCTGGTCGCCACCCAGGCGCACCCCGAGCTGCGCTCGCGGCCGACGCGTCCGCACCCGCTCTTCGCCAGCCTGGTGAAGGCGGCCGTGGAGCGTCAGCGGGCCGAGGGCGTGCGGAAGATCGCGAAGTAACACAAGGGTTGTACGGTGGCCGGGGCGCGCGCATTCAAAAGGATCGCGCCCCGGCCGCCGGCGCATGTGGAGGGACAGGGCATGACGATCAAGGACACCCCCGAGGCATGGGAGATCCGGGCGACGGAGACCCCCTTCGTGGGCAACAAGACCTCCGTCCGCACGGACGAGGTGGTCATGCCCGACGGCTCGGTGGCCCGCCGCGACTACCAGGTCCACCCCGGCTCGGTCGCCGTCCTCGCCCTGGACGAGGAGGACCGGGTGCTGCTCATCAAGCAGTACCGCCACCCGGTGCGGTACAAGCTGTGGGAGATCCCGGCCGGCCTGCTCGACATCCCCGGTGAGAACCCGCTGCACGCCGCCCAGCGCGAGCTGTACGAGGAGGCGCACGTCAAGGCCGAGGACTGGCGGGTGCTGACCGACGTCTACACCACGCCCGGCGGCTGCGACGAGGCCGTACGGATCTTCCTCGCCCGTGGCCTGTCCGAGGCCGAGGGTGAGCGCTTCGAGGCGGAGCACGAGGAGACCGACATGCAGCACGCGCGCGTGCCGGTGGAGGAGCTCGTGCGCCGCGTCCTGGCCGGTGATGTGCACAACAACTGCCTGGTCGTCGGCGTGCTGTCCCTGGTGGCCGCTCGGAGCGGCGACGGCCTCGACGCGCTCCGCCCGGCCGGCGCCCCCTGGCCGGCCCGGCCCTTCGAGACCTGAGCCGCACCCGTTCGGGTCAGTGGTGTGACGATCGCCTGATCCGATCAGGGGATCTGTCCGCCGCGCTCCTCGCAGCACGTCGCAGAGCGTGAACTAGGCTCTGTACGCCCGTAGCGGAAGATCCGGCGGGCTTGCGTGTGCGGTGGGACGGGAGCGTGGCCCGTGACGGATCAGGTGGTGGACACAGGCGGCGTGCGGCGCTCGGCGTACGAGAGCACGGAAGACCATTTCCTGGGCCGTACAAGGGAGTTGAAGGAGCTGCGCGCCGACATCGAGCGCGCGGGACTGGACACCCTCTCCGGCCGCAAGGCACCACGCGCGCGCGTGCTCCTGATCGCGGGCCGCCCCGGCTCCGGCCGCACCGCCCTCGCCGAGGAACTCGTACGCCAGGTCGAGGGCCGCTACCCCGACGGGGTGCTGCGGGCCCGGCTCAGCGAGCCCGGCGGCACCCCCGTTCCGGTCGGGCGTGTCGCCCGTGAGCTGCTCGCCGCGCTGGAGCTGCCGGCCC
>NZ_CM002285.1:7611927-7676840 GCF_000497445.1 Streptomyces roseochromogenus subsp. oscitans DS 12.976
GAGGCCGTGCGCGCCGCCCTCGCCCACCGGCACGCTGTTGCTGCTGGACGACGCGGCCGGCGCCGGGCAGGTCGACGCGCTGCTCCCGGAGGCCCCGGACTGCCTGGTGGTGGCCGTCTCCTCGGGCCCGCTCACCGGCATCGCGGACGTCCGCCCCTGCACTCTGGGCGGCCTGGACACCAAGTCCGCGGTGGAACTGCTCACCCGCTACCGGCTCCGTCCGCATCACGGTCGACCCGCGCGCCGCCGAGAGCCTGGTCGAGGCCTGCCAGGGCCATCCGGCCGCACTCGTGCTGGCCGGCGGCTGGCTGGCCGCCCGTCCCCAGGCCGCCGTCTCCGACCTCGCCAAACGGCTGCGCACCGGCACCGACGACGGTACGGACACCACCCCGCAGGCCCGAGTCTTCCGGCATGTCCACGATGAGCTGGCCGGCGCGGCCGCCCGCATCCTGCGGCTGCTCTCCCTCGCCCCGGCCGGCCTGATCGACCCGCACACCGCCTCGGCTCTCGCCGGCTGCTCGGTGAGCTTCGCCCGCTCCACCCTGGACGACTTCGTCGCGCTCGGCCTGCTGCGCGCGGTCGACTCCCCGCTGCCCCAGTACGACGTCCCCGGCTGCCTGCACCCGCTGCTGCGCGCCTGCGCCGACAGCCAGGAGAGGCCCGCCGAGCTGCAGCTGGCCCGGGCCCGGATGCTGGAGCGGACCGTACGGCTGCTGCAGTCCTGCCGGGCGATCACCGAGACGGACAGCCCGCAGGCCCGGGAGAAGCTGAACGCGATGCCCCGCGAGGTGCGCTTCCCCAGCCCCAGGGCGGCCGCCGACTGGCTGCGCATCCGGCGGCCCGCGCTGCTGGCGTCCGCCCGGCTCGCGGTGGCCGACGGCGAGCTGGACACCCTCGCTCGCCGGCTGATGTCCCAGCTGGTCAGGGCCTTGGTGGCGCACGAGGGCATGCATGCCGCGGCCCCCGACCTGTACGACGTACACAGCCTGGTCCTCGATGTCGCGGGGCGGCGCGGCCTGCCCCGGGAGGAGGCCGCGGCCCTGCTGAACCTGGGCGACGTGGACGCGCAGACCGGCCGAACCAAGGACGCGCTGGCACGATATCGGTTGGCTTTGGTGGCCGGACGCAGAGCAAATGACCCGTACGCGGCCGGTCGCGCAATGGAATCCGTAGGTGGCGCCTACCAGGAGCTGGGGGACTACGACCGGGCCGCCGACTGGTTCGGCCGGGCCCTGGCCGAGCGGCTGGCCCGGGGCGAGCGCGAGCCGGCTGCCCGGCTGTACGGCCGGATCGCCACCGCCCACACCTATGCGGGCCGCTACGGCGAGGCCCTCAGGAACTGGCGGGCCGCCGTCGCCGGCTACCGCAGGAGCGGCGATGTCGCCGCCCATGCCCGGGCGTTGAGCGAGCTGGCCCGGGTGCAGGAGTACGCGGGACGGTTCGAGGAGTCGCGGCGCACCTGCCAGGAGGCGGTGGAGTGGGCGCGGCGCGCCGAGGACGTCCGGCTGCAGGCCGCGCTGCAGCTCCGGCTGGCCGACACCCTGGAGCGCCTCGGCGACTCGGCCGCCGCCCGTCTGCACCGCGGCGCGGCCGAGCGCATGCTGGTCCAGGAGGCCCCGGAGGACGACGCAAGCCCCAAAACGGACGCTGAAGCCTGCGAAATCCGTAGTGCATCCAGCGAAGATTGATGCAATGAAAGGCTAGACAGCTGGAACGCCTTCATTAGACTGGCTCCGCCGCACGTTCTCCTGCGGTGTCTCCCGGTGTGCCCTGCATGCCTGGGTATGTCATGTAATGCACCCCCCATACCCTCTGAGCCAAGGACCGTGATCGACGTGAAGGTCGGCATCCCCCGCGAGGTCAAGAACAACGAGTTCCGGGTGGCCATCACCCCCGCCGGTGTGCACGAGCTGGTGCGCAACGGCCACCAGGTCGTCATCGAGCGCGCCGCCGGCGTCGGCTCCTCGATCACGGACGACGAGTACGTGGCCGCCGGTGCCCAGATCCTGGACACCGCCGACGAGGTCTGGGCCGCCGCCGACCTGCTGCTGAAGGTCAAGGAGCCCATCGCGGAGGAGTACCACCGCCTCCGCAAGGACCAGATCCTCTTCACCTACCTGCACCTGGCCGCCTCCAAGGAGTGCACGGACGCGCTCATCGAGTCCGGCACCACGGCCATCGCCTACGAGACCGTCGAGCTGCCGAACCGCGCGCTGCCGCTGCTCGCCCCGATGTCCGAGGTCGCGGGCCGGCTCGCCCCGCAGGTCGGCGCCTACCACCTGATGCGCGCGGCCGGCGGCCGCGGTGTGCTGCCGGGCGGCGTCCCGGGCGTGACCCCGGCCAAGTGCGTGGTCATCGGCGGCGGCGTCTCCGGCTGGAACGCCACGCAGGTCGCCGTCGGCATGGGCTTCGAGGTGACCCTGCTCGACCGCGACATCAACAAGCTGCGCGAGGCCGACAAGATCTTCGGTACGAAGGTCAAGGCGATCATGTCCAACTCCTTCGAGCTGGAGAAGGCCGTCCTCGACGCCGACCTCGTCATCGGCGCGGTCCTCATCCCGGGCGCCAAGGCCCCGAAGCTCGTCACCAACGAGCTGGTGGCCCGCATGAAGCCCGGCAGTGTCCTTGTCGACATCGCGATCGACCAGGGCGGCTGCTTCGAGGACTCCCACCCGACGACGCACGCCGAACCGACCTTCAAGGTGCACAACTCGGTCTTCTACTGCGTCGCCAACATGCCCGGCGCGGTGCCCAACACCTCCACCAACGCCCTCACCAACGCGACGCTGCCGTACATCGTCTCCCTCGCCAACAACGGCTGGGTCGAGGCGCTGCGCCGCGATGCCTCGCTCGCCAAGGGCCTGAACACCCACGACGGCAAGGTCGTGTACCGGGAGGTCGCCGAGGCCCACGGTCTGGAGCACATCGAGCTGGAGACCCTGCTCGGCTGACGCCGACCGACCCCGTGACCTGGTGAGTCACTAAGTCACCAACAGGTAAAAGGCGATTCGTCAACACACGTCGTCAACACCGCGCGCCCGGCCGGACCTTGCCCGACAAGGTCCGGCCGGATGTGTGTATGGTCACTTTGCGGCTCTCGGTCAACTCGCCTCGAACGTAACCCTTCGACCGATTCGCACACCGGTGAAACCTGCTGTGCGACGGCCGTACGCCCTTGACAGCGAGATGTTTCATTGCCGACACATCCTGCCGGGTCCGGCGGATTGTGTTGCTGCGGACCGCCGACACGCCATAGAGTCGCCAACCGTCGGCATGGTGCCACGCTGACCTTGTCTAGAAGTTTCCTGGTCACCAAGGAGGTAAGACGACTTGTGAATGAGTCGACATTTTCTCCCGGGGGTGGTCAACCAGGAATGCCTGCACGGGGCCAGGGCTCCGCGGGATTCGAGGCTGTCGGCTCCGTAGCTGTGCGCACCTTCGCAGCCCACCAGAGTTCCGGTCCGCAGGCGGCCGGGACAGCACACCAGAGCATGGATGGCCATCACGTGAACGCCATGGCCGGCGACGGAAGTGGCGCGCCCCACAACCAATTCGCCGACTACGACGAACTGCCCGAGGGGCACTTCTACGACCCCGACGCCGAGTACGAGCCCGATCCGGAGTACGCGGCCACGCTCGCGCCCGACGCGGCCCGCCAGCGCCGTGAGCGCATCGGCCCGACCGGACGCCCGCTGCCGTACTTCCCGATCCCGGGCCCGCTGACCGACCACGGCCCCGCGAAGATCATCGCGATGTGCAACCAGAAGGGCGGCGTCGGCAAGACGACGTCGACCATCAACCTGGGTGCCGCGCTCGCGGAGTACGGCCGGCGCGTGCTGCTCGTGGACTTCGACCCGCAGGGCGCGCTGTCGGTGGGCCTCGGCGTCAACCCGATGGAACTCGACCTGACGGTCTACAACCTGCTCATGGAGCGGGGCATGTCCGCCGACGAGGTCCTGCTGAAGACGGCGGTCCCCAACATGGACCTGCTGCCCTCCAACATCGACCTGTCGGCCGCCGAGGTCCAGCTGGTCTCCGAGGTCGCCCGCGAGTCGACGCTGCAGCGCGCCCTGAAGCCGCTGATGTCCGACTACGACTACATCGTGATCGACTGTCAGCCCTCGCTCGGCCTGCTCACCGTCAACGCCCTGACGGCCGCTCACAAGGTGATCGTGCCGCTGGAATGCGAGTTCTTCGCCCTGCGCGGTGTGGCCCTGCTGACCGAGACCATCGAGAAGGTCCAGGAGCGGCTCAACCCCGAGCTGGAACTGGACGGCATCCTCGCCACGATGTACGACTCGCGCACCGTCCACAGCCGCGAGGTCCTGGCCCGCGTGGTCGAGGCGTTCGACGACCACGTCTACCACACGGTCATCGGCCGCACGGTCCGCTTCCCGGAGACCACGGTCGCCGGTGAACCGATCACCACGTACGCCTCCAACTCCGTCGGTGCCGCCGCCTATCGCCAGCTCGCCAGGGAGGTGCTCGCCCGGTGTCACGCCGAGTGAGTCTGCCCGGGGCCGACGAACTCTTCCGTACGACAGGGGGGACTGCGCTCCAGCCGTCCACGCCCC
Source organism: Streptomyces roseochromogenus subsp. oscitans DS 12.976 (assembly GCF_000497445.1). Lineage (NCBI taxonomy): Bacteria > Bacillati > Actinomycetota > Actinomycetes > Kitasatosporales > Streptomycetaceae > Streptomyces > Streptomyces roseochromogenus. Next base: position 7,616,502 of record NZ_CM002285.1, read on the forward strand.
GGCGCGCCAACGGCGAGGCACGGGTGCCGGCTCCCGCTGGGGAGAGCGACGACGTGGCCGCCGCCGAGGACGCACCGCAGTCGGTGCCCGTCCAGGGCGGTGACGGAGCGGGCGCGGAGCATGTCGCCGCGGAGGCCGAGCAGGACGGGACCGGCGAGTCCCGCGGCCGCCCGGCGCGCCGGCAGGCGGCGCAGGAAGGTTCTGGCGCCGCGCAGCCGCGCAAGCGAGGGCGGGCGGCGAACCGCCGGCCCAGCGGCCGCGAGCGGCACGACGAGAAGATCACGGTGTATGTGTCGGCCGAGGAGCTGATGGACCTCGAACACGCCCGCCTGGTGCTCCGTGGTGAGCACGGGCTGGCGGTGGACCGCGGGCGGATCGTCCGTGAGGCGGTGGCCGTGGTCCTGGCCGACCTGGAGTCACGCGGGGACGCGAGCATCCTCGTACGACGGCTGCGGGGACGGTAGGGGTAGCCTGCGGGGGCTATGACCTCGTCTGACGTTCCCGCTCCCGGCACGAACGCCGGTCGCAGGCGTGCCCTGGGCCGAGGGCCGGGTGCGTCTGTGGCGGAGGTCGTGGTTCCGGCTGAGGCCGGTGTGCCGGGTGAGGCGCCCGAAGCTGTCGTACGCGAAGCGCCCGAGGCTTCCGTACCCGAAGCGCCAGAAGCTGTCGTGCTCGATACGCCCGAAGCCGTCGTACCCGAAGCGCCCGAGGCTTCCGTATCCGCAGCGCCCGCGCCCGTCGAGCCCGCAGAAGTCCGTGACGGTGTCTTCAAGGTGCGGCTCTCGAACTTCGAGGGTCCCTTCGATCTCCTCCTCCAACTGATCTCCAAGCACAAGCTGGACGTCACCGAGGTGGCCCTGTCGAAGGTCACCGACGAGTTCATGGCGCACATCCGGGCCATGGGACCCGACTGGGACCTGGACCAGACGACCGAGTTCCTGGTCGTGGCGGCCACGCTGCTCGATCTGAAGGCGGCCCGGCTGCTGCCCGCCGCCGAGGTCGAGGACGAGGCCGACCTGGCGCTGCTGGAGGCGCGGGACCTGCTGTTCGCGCGGCTGCTGCAGTACCGCGCGTACAAACAGATCGCGGACATCTTCAACCGGCGCCTCGACGACGAGGCCCGCCGCTGGCCCCGTACGGTCGGCCTGGAGCCGCACCACGCCGAGCTGCTGCCCGAGGTCGTCATCAGCATCGGTCCCGAGGGGTTCGCCAGGCTCGCGGTCAAGGCGATGCAGCCCAGGCCCAAGCCGCAGGTCTACGTCGACCACATCCACGCCCCGCTGGTCAGCGTGCAGGAGCAGGCAGGGATCGTGGTCGCCCGGCTGAAGGAGCTGGGCGAGGTCAGCTTCCGGGCCCTGATCGAGGACACGGACGACACGCTCACCGTCGTAGCGCGGTTCCTCGCCCTGCTGGAGCTGTACCGCGAGAAGGCCGTCGCCCTGGAGCAGGAGGCCGCGCTCGGGGAGCTGCTGGTGCGCTGGACCGGCGGGGACGCCGACTCGGCGCCGATGGTCACCGACGAGTTCGACCGGCCGCCCGAGCCGCCGAAGGAGGAGAAGAAGCCGTGAGCGAGACCACCCAGGTCCCGGCCGGACTGGCGGCCGTCGCCGAACTCGATCTCAAGCCCGCCCTGGAGGCGATGCTCATGGTCGTCGACGAGCCCGCGACCGAGGAGCACCTCGCGAAGCTGCTGGAGCGGCCGAAACGACAGGTCGCCGACGCGCTGCGGGAGCTGGCCGACGAGTACACCGTGCAGGGCCGCGGCTTCGAGCTGCGGTTCGTCGCGGGCGGCTGGCGCTTCTACACCCGGGCCGAGTACGCGCCCGCCGTCGAGCGGCTGGTCCTGGACGGCCAGACCGCCCGGCTCACCCAGGCCGCGCTGGAGACCCTCGCGGTGGTCGCCTACCGCCAGCCGGTCAGCCGCAGCCGCGTCTCCGCCGTACGCGGGGTGAACTGCGACGGTGTGATGCGCACCCTGCTGCAGCGCGGTCTGGTCGAGGAGGCGGGCACGGAACCCGAAACAGGTGCGATCCTGTACAGGACGACGAACTACTTCCTGGAGCGGATGGGCCTGCGTGGCCTGGACGAGCTTCCGGAGCTCGCGCCCTTCCTCCCGGAGGCGGAGGCGATCGAGGCCGAGACCCAGGAAGGGGTCCCGTCGTTCGACCCGGACGCGCCCGACGCGCCCGGCGTAGAGGACGCAGACGACTAAGACGGAACTTTGATGCGAAGCAGCGGCAGCGGCAGGAACAGCGGCGGGCGCGGTAACTACCGCGGCGCCGGTAACAACCGGGACGAGCGGCAGGGGCAGGGCCGGCCCCGCAAGCCCCGCCCCGAGGAGCGCCGCTACGACGTGGGCCCCGGCGCCTCCCAGGACGGCCCCAAGTCCGGACGCGGCTCCGCCGCGCGCGGCGGAGCCAAGGGCGGCCCGAAGAAGCCCCAGCAGTCCGGTCGTACGGCCCCCGCGCGCTCGCGTGAGTACGAGGCGCGCGCCGAGGAGCGCAACCGGGAGCGCTACGCCGGCAAGAAGGACATCAAGCTGCCCAAGACCTTCCCGGGTGCCGAGCAGGAGGGCGAGCGGCTGCAGAAGGTCCTCGCGCGCGCCGGCTACGGCTCGCGGCGGGCCTGCGAGGAGCTGATCGAGCAGGCGCGCGTGGAGGTCAACGGCGAGATCGTCCTGGAGCAGGGCCGCCGGGTCGACCCGGAGAAGGACGAGGTCAAGGTCGACGGCCTGACGGTGGCGACGCAGTCGTACCAGTTCTTCTCGCTGAACAAGCCCGCCGGTGTCGTCTCCACCATGGAGGACCCCGAGGGCCGGCAGTGCCTCGGTGACTACGTCACCAACCGCGAGACGCGCCTCTTCCACGTCGGCCGGCTGGACACCGAGACCGAGGGCGTCATCCTGCTCACCAACCACGGCGAGCTGGCGCACCGCCTGACCCACCCCAAGTACGGCGTGAAGAAGACCTACCTCGCCGCCATCGTCGGCCCGATCCCGCGCGACCTGGGCAAGCGCCTGAAGGACGGCATCCAGCTGGAGGACGGCTACGCGCGCGCGGACCACTTCCGGGTCGTGGAGCAGACCGGCAAGAACTACCTGGTCGAGGTGACCCTGCACGAGGGCCGCAAGCACATCGTGCGGCGCATGCTGGCGGAGGCCGGCTTCCCGGTCGACAAGCTGGTCCGCACCGCCTTCGGCCCCATCACCCTCGGCGACCAGAAGTCGGGCTGGCTGCGCCGCCTGTCCAACACCGAGGTCGGGATGCTGATGCAGGAAGTCGATCTCTAGAGCGCGGCTTGCGCCGCATCGCCGTCCCCCTTTATCGTCACAACGACAATAAAGGGGGATGACGCATATGCCCAAGCAGTCGGCGACCGGCGCACTTCTCGGCCTCGCCCTCGGGGACGCCCTCGGCTTCCCGGCCGAGTTCAACGACGTACCGTCCATCCTCGCCAAGTGCGGGCCCTGGCGGGAGATGGAGCTGCCGCGGCACGCCTTCGTCTCCGACGACACCCAGATGACCCTCGCCGTCGGCCGCGGACTGCGCACGGCCCTGGACCGTGGCTTCCTCGGCCCGAAGCGGCTGGAGCGGCCGCTGCGCGAGGAGTTCGTGGACTGGTTCCACTCGCCGGACAACAACCGCGCCCCGGGCCACACCTGTCTGACTGCGTGCGGCCTCCTGAAGGAGGACGGCCGGGCCTGGCAGCACGCCAGTCAGATCGACTCCAAGGGCTGTGGTGCCAACATGCGCGTCGCGCCCCTCGGGCTGGCTCCCGGGCTGAGCGACGAACAGCGCTCCGGCGCCGCCCAGTTGCAGTCCGGGCTCACCCACGGTCACCCCACCGCGCTCGCCGCCTCCGACCTCACCGCGCACGCCGTCCACCTGCTCGCCCGGGGCACCGACCCGGCCGGGCTCGTCGGCCGGCTGCGCTCGTACGCCCTCGACCACCGCACGCGGTACGACCACACGTGGCTCGGCGACCTGTGGACCCGGTCCCAGGACCCCAGCCCCGAGCACTTCATCGCGCGGGGCTGGGACGAGTGCCTGGCGGTCCTCGACCGGCTCCAGGAGGCCGTGCGGACCGTCTCCCCGGAGACCGACCCGTGCCTGGCCACCGGCGAGGGCTGGATCGCCGAAGAGGCCCTCGCCACGGGGCTGCTGTGCTTCCTGCTCTTCCCCGACGAGCCCGTCACCGCCCTGCGCCGGGCCGCCTGCACCTCCGGCGACTCCGACTCCATCGCCTGCCTCACCGGCGCGTTCGCGGGCGCCTGGACGGGCGCGCAGGCCTGGCCGGCCGACTGGACCGAGCGCATCGAGTACCGAGGTGACCTTTTGGCCCTGGGGGCGCTCTGGGACGCTTAGGACCATGATCGAAGACCTCGACCTCGCGCCCGTGGTCGCGGAACAGCCCGACCCGCTGCTGTTCGCGACCGTCTCCGGAGCCCACCTGTACGGCTTCCCCTCGCAGGACTCGGACGTGGACCTGCGGGGCGTCCATCTGCTCCCGGCGGCCGACCTCGTCGGGCTGCACGAGCCGGAGGAGACCCGCTCGCGCGCCTGGGTGCGCTACGGCGTCGAGCTGGACCTCGTCACCCATGATCTGCGCAAGTTCGTCCGGCTCATGCTGCGCCGCAACGGCTACGTCCTGGAGCAACTGCTCTCACCGCTGGTCGTGCACAGCGGCGACACGCACCGGGAGCTGGCCGCGCTCGCCCCCGGCGTCCTCACCGGCCACCACGCCCACCACTACCGGGGGTTCGCGGTGACCCAGTGGCGGCTGTTCGAGAAGACCGGCGAACTCAAGCCGTTGCTCTACACGTTCAGGGTGCTGCTCACCGGCATTCACCTCATGCGCAGCGGCGAGGTCCAGGCCCACCTGCCCACCCTCCTGGAGCAGATCGACGCACCCGGCTATCTGCCCGAGCTGATAGCCGCCAAGGGGGAGCTGGAACACGGCATCGCCGACATCCCGCACGCGCGCGTGGAGGCCGACGTGGAGCGCCTGCACGCCGTGCTGGACGAGGCCCAGTCCGCCTCAGCCCTGCCCGACGCCCCCACCGCGTACGACGCCCTGCACGACTTCGTGATACGCGTCCGTCTGCAGGGCTGAGTCCCGGCGTACCCGGAACAGGAAGCCGGCCACGCGCGCGTGATCCGGCTCGGACGGGAGCGGGCTGCGGTGCAGAGCCCGCTCCGTCTCCGTCCCCAGCCGGGCCATCCACGCCTCCACCTCGGCCCAGGGGACCTCGCCCCGCTTCACCGCGAGCAGCGCCTCGCGCCGGTCGCCGACGTCGATCCGCAGCTCGCCGGAGCGCAGCAGGTCACGGGCGCTCATCAGCAGGCGCAGCAGATGCATGGCGTGCTTCCAGCGTGGGGCGCCCGTCGCGCGGATGCCGGCGTCGAGCTTCTTGCGCTGGCCCAAGGCATAGTGGGTGAAGGTGTCGTAGGCCCGGCGGGAGAGGAAGGCGCCGCGCAGGGACAGCAGCTCCCGGCCGGTGTCGTCCAGGTGCTCCACCAGCGGGGAGTGCAGGCACTCCAGGATGTTCGGATTGCCGCGCAGCGCCAGCTCGCAGAACCGTTCCAGCTCCCAGGAGAACTGCTCCTCGCCCGGCCCCTCCACATGCGTCGGCGGCTTCTCGAAGCGCCAGAACAGGGGAGTGGGGGCGAGGAACACACCCCGCCGGTCGGTGTCGCTCGCGTCCGTCGCCAGCCCGAAGGCCCGGGAACCCATGACACAGGCGTAAACGGTGTGGTCGCGTACCAGCGTCTCGGGCTGCATGCCGGGAGCGTACGCGGACCTGTCACGTCAGACGGATCGAATTCTTCTCCACCTTGATCGACTCCTCGGGGAGCGGCGTCTTCGCGGGGCCGTGGGCCACCGAGCCGTCGGCGATGTGGAACTTGCTGCCGTGACACGGGCAGTCGATCGTGCCGTTCGCGATGTTGTTCACCGTGCAGCCCAGGTGTGTGCAGATCGCCGAGAAGGCCTTGAAGTCGCCCTCCTTCGGCTGCGTGACGACCACCTTCCGGTCCTTGAAGATCGTGCCGCCGCCCACGGGGATGTCACTGGTCCTGCCCAGAACCCCGCCGGTGCCGGCGGTCTTGACACCGCTCGCGCTCTCGGTGCTGCTGCTGGCGCTGCCGCTGCTCTTGGTGCCGCCGCATGCCGCGACGGGTGCGACGATCGCTGCCGCCGCGCCCGTCGCCAGAACCGTGCGCCGCTTCACGTCCTCGGTCATGCCAGTCTCCGTACGCCGTAGAAATCGATACATGTTGATACATATCGGATGCTCTACATCGTCTCAGTGATCGGGCGACCCGCACCTGTCGCGCGCGGGCTGACTACCCTGGACGGACCAAGACCAGATCCGCATGTCAGCAGGGAGCAGCGCCGTGGCGGTACGAGCGGTCCGGGGGGCCGTCCAACTGGAACGGGACGAGGCCGGGCACATGGACGAGCAGGTCGGAGCCCTGCTCACCGCGGTCCTGGAGCGGAACGGACTGAGCGCCGACGACCTGATCAGCATCTGGTTCACGGCCACACCGGACCTGCACAGCGACTTCCCGGCGGCCGCCGCGCGCAAGCTCGGCATCGTCGACGTGCCGCTGATCTGCGCCCAGGAACTGGACATCGCGGGCGCCATGCCCCGGGTCGTACGGCTCCTCGCGCACATCGAGTCGGACCGGCCCCGCGCCGACATCAACCACGTCTACCTCGGCGCCGCGGCCGCCCTGCGCAAGGACATCGCCCAGTGAGAAGCGCACTCGTGATCGGCACCGGCCTCATCGGCACCTCCGCCGCCCTGGCCCTGGTCCAGCGCGGCGTCATCGTGCACCTCGTCGACCACGACCCCGAGCAGGCCCGTACGGCCGCCGCACTGGGCGCCGGCACCGACGAGGCCCCCGACGGACCCGTCGACCTCGCGATCGTGGCCGCCCCGCCCGCGCACGTGGCCGGTGTGCTCGCCGACGCCATGCGCCGGGGCGTGGCCCGCGGCTATGTCGACGTGGCCAGTGTCAAGGGCGGCCCGCGCCGCGAGCTGGAAGCGCTCGGCCTGGACCTGTCCGTAATGTCGAGGTATCTCGGCAGCCACCCCATGTCCGGCCGCGAGAAGTCCGGCCCGCTGGCCGCGACCGCCGACCTCTTCGAGGGCCGCCCCTGGGTGCTCACCCCGACCCGGGACACCGACACCGAGGTGCTGAACCTCGCCCTGGAGCTGGTCTCGCACTGCCGGGCCGTACCGGTCGTCATGGACGCCGACGCGCACGACCGCGCCGTCGCCCTCGTCTCCCACATGCCCCACCTGGTGTCCAGCATGGTCGCCGCGCGCCTGGAGCACGCCGCGGAGGCCGCCGTACGGCTGTGCGGGCAGGGCATCCGGGACGTGACCCGGATCGCCGCCTCCGATCCGCGTATGTGGATCGACATCCTGTCCGCGAACCCCGGCCCGGTCGCCGACCTGCTCTCCGACGTCGCCGCCGACCTGGGCGAGACCGTCGAGGCGCTGCGCGCCCTGCAGTCCTCCGACGAGGCCAAGCGGCGCGAGGGCACCGCCGGTATCGAGGACGTGCTGCGCCGCGGGAACGCGGGCCAGGTGCGGGTGCCGGGCAAGCACGGCAGCGCGCCGCACCGGTACGAGAACGTCGTCGTCCTCATCGACGACCAGCCCGGCCAGCTGGCCCGCATCTTCGCCGACGCGGGACGGGCCGGGGTCAACATCGAGGACGTGCGCATCGAGCACGCGACCGGGCAGCAGGCCGGTCTGGTCCAGCTCATGGTCGAACCGAAGGCGGCGCCCGCGCTGAAGGAGGCACTGCGGGAGCGGGGCTGGGCGCTGCGGCAGTAGGGCGTCCACAGGCGTCCGGACGAGTGACCCGCACCCAGTAACCTTGTGCAGGGCGCTCTCGCTCCCCCCGTACCCGCCCACCCCGCACCAGGAAGGTCTCCCTCCGTGGAAAACGGCGCCGCCCCGACCGCCCAGCCCGTGATCGTCGCGATCGACGGCCCCTCCGGCACGGGCAAGTCGAGCACGTCGAAGGCCGTCGCCGCGCAGCTCGGCCTGAGCTACCTGGACACCGGCGCCCAGTACCGGGCGATCACCTGGTGGATGGTGAGCAACGGCATCGACCTGGAGGACCCGACGGCCATCGCAGCGGTCGCCGGCAAGCCGGAGATCGTCTCCGGCACCGACCCGGCCAACCCGACCATCACGGTCGACGGCACCGACGTGGCCGGCCCGATCCGCACCCAGGAGGTCACCTCCAAGGTCAGCGCGGTCAGCGCGGTGCCCGAGGTGCGCACCCTGATCACCGAGCTGCAGCGCTCGATCGCCGCCGGCGCGGAGCACGGCATCGTGGTCGAGGGCCGTGACATCGGTACGACCGTTCTCCCGGACGCCGACCTGAAGATCTTCCTCACCGCGTCCCCGGAGGCTCGCGCGGCCCGTCGCAGTGGCGAGCTGAAGGGCGTCGACGTGCACGCCACCCGCGAGGCGCTGATCAAGCGGGACGCGGCCGACTCCTCCCGCAAGACCTCGCCGCTCGCCAAGGCCGGCGACGCGGTCGAGGTCGACACCACCGAGCTCACCCTCGCCCAGGTCATCGAGTGCGTCGTCACCCTGGTCGAGGAGAAGCGGGCCGGGAAGTGAGCCTTCCGTCAGCCCCTGCCCAGCAGCCGGAGAAGCCCCCGTCGGGGCGGGGCGCCGAGGTCGGCCGGCGCATCGGCGTCGGCCTGATGTACGGGCTGTGGAAGCCGCGCGTGCTCGGCGCCTGGAAGGTGCCCGCCACCGGCCCGGTGATCTTCGCGGTCAACCACTCCCACAACATCGACGGCCCGATGGTCATGGGCGTGGCACCCCGGCCGACGCACTTCCTGATCAAGAAGGAGGCGTACGTCGGCCCGCTGGGCTCCTTCCTGACCGGCATCGGCCAGCTGAAGGTGGACCGCGCCACCGCCGACCGCACGGCGATCACCCGCGCCCTCGGCGTGCTGGAGGCCGGGGGCGTGCTGGGCATCTTCCCGGAGGGCACCCGCGGCGACGGCGACTTCGCCTCGCTGCGCGCCGGGCTCGCCTACTTCGCCGTACGCAGCGGGGCGCCGATCGTGCCCATCGCCGTGATGGGAAGCGCCGAGCAGCCCGGACGGTTGATAAAGGCGCTGCCCCCGCTGCGCTCCCGCGTCGACGTCGTCTTCGGCGACCCCTTCGACGCGGGCGACGGCAGCGGGCGGCGCACGCGCAAGGCGCTGGACGAGGCGACCGAGCGCATCCAGAAGCAGCTCACCAGCCACCTGGAAACCGCCAGGCGCCTGACCGGGCGCTAGGCGACACTTGAGTAGTGGATCAGCCCACCGGGTTCATCCCATCAGGGCCTGTTCCACCGATCACCACGATGAACGACGAGGTACGGACTACATGAACGACGACATCCAGCCCGGCGACTCGGCTGAGCACGAGTACGACCACGGGGCTCTCGGCGACGCCGAGTACGCGGAGTTCATGGAGCTCGCCGCGGAAGAGGGCTTCGACATCGAGGACGTCGAGGGCGCCATCGAGGCGGCGGGCCACGGTCCGCTGCCCGTGCTCGCCGTCGTCGGCCGCCCCAATGTCGGCAAGTCGACCCTGGTGAACCGGATCATCGGCCGTCGCGAGGCGGTCGTCGAGGACAAGCCGGGCGTCACCCGTGACCGCGTCACCTACGAGGCCGAGTGGGCCGGCCGCCGCTTCAAGGTCGTCGACACCGGCGGCTGGGAGCAGGACGTCCTCGGCATCGACGCCTCCGTGGCCGCCCAGGCCGAGTTCGCGATCGAGGCGGCCGACGCGGTCGTCTTCGTCGTGGACGCCAAGGTCGGCGCGACCGACACGGATGAGGCGGTGGTACGGCTGCTGCGCAAGGCCGGCAAGCCGGTCGTACTGTGCGCCAACAAGGTCGACGGCCCGAGCGGCGAGGCCGACGCGGCCTACCTGTGGAGCCTCGGCCTCGGCGAGCCGCACCCCGTCTCGGCGCTGCACGGCCGCGGCACCGGCGACATGCTCGACGCGGTCCTGGAGGTGCTGCCGGACGCGCCGCGCGAGACCTTCGGCGGGAGCGGCATCGGCGGCCCGCGCCGGATCGCCCTGATCGGCCGCCCGAACGTCGGCAAGTCCTCCCTGCTGAACAAGGTGGCGGGCGAGGAGCGCGTCGTCGTCAACGAGCTGGCGGGCACCACCCGCGACCCGGTCGACGAGCTGATCGAACTGGGCGGCGTGACCTGGAAGTTCGTCGACACGGCGGGCATTCGCAAGCGCGTCCACCTCCAGCAGGGCGCCGACTACTACGCCTCCCTGCGTACGGCAGCGGCCGTGGAGAAGGCGGAGGTCGCCGTCATCCTGATCGACGCCTCCGAGAACATCTCCGTGCAGGACCAGCGGATCGTCACCATGGCCGTCGAGGCGGGCCGCGCGATCGTCCTCGCCTACAACAAGTGGGACACCCTCGACGAGGAGCGCCGCTACTACCTGGAGCGCGAGATCGAGACCGAGCTGGGCCAGGTCGCCTGGGCCCCGCGTGTGAACGTCTCGGCGCGCACCGGCCGCCACATGGAGAAGCTGGTCCCGGCCATCGAGACCGCCCTCGCCGGCTGGGAGACCCGCGTCCCCACCGGCCGCCTCAACGCCTTCCTCGGCGAGCTGGTCTCGGCCCACCCGCACCCGATCCGGGGCGGCAAGCAGCCGCGCATCCTGTTCGGCACCCAGGCAGGCACCAAGCCCCCGCGCTTCGTCCTCTTCGCCTCCGGCTTCATCGAGGCGGGTTACCGCCGCTTCATCGAGCGTCGGCTGCGCGAGGAGTTCGGCTTCGACGGCACCCCGATCCATATCTCGGTGCGGGTGCGCGAGAAGCGCGGCGCGAAGAAGAAGTAACGGCTGTACGACGTGAAGGGCGGCCCTGGAGACCAGAGTCCAGAGGCCGCCCTTCAGCGTCCGCCGGTCACATGCCCCGGCGCGGTCCCGGAGGCAGCGCCGCCGGAACATGGTGCATCCCGGTGTCCTCGTGCTGCCGCCCCAGCGTGCCGATCCGCTGCCACTGCGACTGCTGCCGCGCGCTGTACGCCCCCGCGCTGTAGGCGCTGTACGAGCTGCTGAACGACCCCGCCCGATGCCCGCCGTAGCCACCCGTACGGTCCGACAGCTGCCCGAACGGGCTGAACCTCAGTCCCTCCTCCCCGCTCCGGTCACCCGGCAGCGTACGGAAGGCCTTGACCCACTCCGCGTAGAGCGAGTCGTAGATCGGCGTGGGGGAGCCCCCACCTTCCTGCCCCGTCCGCGCGGACGGGATAGCGGAGAACAATGACCGGCGGGGAGGAGTGTCGTATGCGTGCACGTATGTCCAAACGACGGCCCCCTTAAAGAGATGCGGTTCTGCAACCTGCCTTTAGGGGCGCGGGGAACTGCGCGAGCAACCACGAACGACCCGCACCCGCCCCCGTACAGCCGCCCCCCGCCCCCTGGGCGCGAATGTCACGTACCCGCAAGGGGAAGCGCGGCCCCCACCAGCTTCCCCTGCGCCGCCGACTTGTCGAGAGACTCCCGCAGCAGATCCTCCCGCGGCTGCCGCCCGATCGACCCCACCGGCGCCGCGAACATCAGCACCTGCTGATGCTTGTTCGCCGCGGCCCGCCACCCGTCCGTCACCTGCAGCGGCTGATGTGCCTGCCACCAGGCGACCGGCTGTCCGCCGCTCGCCGAGGGCTGCAGCACCGCATGCAGCTGCCCCATGGCGAGCAGCACCGACCAGCCGTGCAGCACCGGCGGCACGGACGACAGCTCGGTCACCGGCATGAACCCCTGCTCGATGAGGAGCGGAAGGAAGTCGTCGCCGGTCCCGGCGGAGCCGGGGCGTACGATCGCCGAGGTCGGCTCGACGACGAGCGCGGGGTGCAACTCGCCCTCGATCAGGACGAGTCCGCTGGTCACGCCCAGCACCGCCTGCTCGGGCGCGACCTGCTGCGGCGTGCCGGCGGCGGTGGCACCGGCCACGCCGCCGATGGACCGGACGGCGCCCTGCAACTGCTCCTCGGTGACCTGGACGACCTGCGAGGGCAGGCAGCTGGCGTGGGCGAAGGCGAGCACGGCGGTCTCGTCGCCGACGAACAGAACGGTGCTGGTGCGCTCCTGCTCGGAGTCGCCCGGAGTGCGGCAGGAGGTGCAGTCGTAACTGCCCGGGGCGTTCTCTCCGGCGACCAGCCGGTCGGCTTCTTCGTCGCCGATCTCGGCGCGTACGGCGTCACTGACGTCGAGCATGCGCGGCACGGTGGCTCCCTCGGGATGCGGTCCTGGGTCGACCGGGTGGCTCCCGGCCGATGAGTCCCGGCGTTCCGGGCTCATGAAGGAGACAACGGACGTCCTGTGGTGGGAGTCACGCTCTGGGGACAACCGGTTCGCACCATCCGCCGCGCACGGTCACATCATGTGCGGAATGCGCTACTCATCGTCAACTCGTCGTCAAGTCAAGGAACTTGTAGGGGTGAAGTGGCTCACAGATCGCCTCGGCCGCTGGTCGATAAATCCGGAAATCCAGGGATGTAGTGGGTGGCCGAAAATCGACGATACCTGCGGTAACCAGCAACTGGCCTGGAATGACAGGGAGTTGGTTGATTCGGGCCGCTCCTCCTCCCTACATTCCTCCGCCGTGTGCAACGAGCACCGCCTGGGTGCGTCCGACGCCCGGGACCGGCAGAGCGGTAACGCCGGTACCGGCCGCGCGGACGGGGCGGGCACGAGGAACCGCGGTCCTGCGCGGCGAGACGTGCACCGCCTGGGGGAGCCCGGGTTCGTGGAGAGGGAATTACATGTCCGAGTGTGCCGATACCACCCGAAACGCCTGTCACGACGGCACCCGCAAGGGCCGTACGACGGCCGCGCTCGCCGGAGCCGCGCTGCTCGCCCCGCTGGGGCTGCTGGCCGCGACCGGCAACGCCGCGGCGGCGGACAACGGGGTGTGGGACCGCATCGCCCAGTGCGAGAGCGGCGGCAACTGGCACATCAACACCGGCAACGGCTACTACGGCGGGCTCCAGTTCTCCGCCGGCACCTGGCGCGCGTACGGCGGCACCGCCTACGCCCCGACGGCCGACGAGGCCTCCAGGAGCGCGCAGATCGCCGTCGCCACCAAGGTTCAGCAGGCTCAGGGCTGGGGTGCCTGGCCGGTCTGCTCGGGCCGAGCCGGAGCCTTTGGCGCCGCCCCCACGGCGGACCACACGGGTTCCTCCGGTACGACGGCTTCGAACGGCAGCGAGACGACGAAGTCCGCCCCGACGAAGTCCGCTCCGACTGACTCCGCGCCGTCGAACTCCGCTCCGGCGAAGACGCCGGAACGCCCGGCGGCCCACACCGGCCGCAGCGACTCCCGCGGTGACTACACCGTCTGCGAGGGCGACACGCTGAGTGCCATCGCCGCCCGGCACGGGACCACCTGGCAGCGGATCTACGCCGCCAACAAGAAGATCATCGGCGACGACCCGAACCTGATCCTGCCCGGCCAGCGCCTGGCGCTCTGAAGCACCCTTCGGGCCGAGCACCCGGTGAGGACAGCCGCTGCCCCTCGAGGACAGCGGCTGTCCGCATCCCCTGGCAGACTCGGCCCCATGTTGGAGACCTCGGCACGTCTGCTGCGCCTGCTCTCGCTGCTCCAGGCCCACCGCGAGTGGTCCGGCCCCGAACTCGCCGCACGGCTCGGTGTCACCCCGCGCACCGTCCGCCGGGACGTGGACCGGCTGCGCGAGCTGGGCTACCCGGTCAACGCCAGCCCCGGTACCGGCGGTGGCTACCAGCTGGGCGCGGGCGCCGAACTCCCGCCGCTGCTGCTGGACGACGACGAGGCCGTCGCCGTGGCGGTCGGTCTGCGCACGGCCGCGGGCCAGGGCATCGAGGGCATCGGCGAGACCTCCGTGCGCGCCCTCACCAAGCTCGAACAAGTGCTGCCGAACCGGCTGCGACGCCGGGTGAGCGCCCTCAACGCCTTCACCGTGCCGATGCTGCGCGGTGGCCCGCCGGCCGATGCCGTCGACCCGGCGCTGCTCACCGAACTGGCGCACCTGTGCCGGGACGCCGAGCGGCTGCGCTTCGCGTACCGCAGGCACGACGGCGCGGACAGCCGCCGTACCGTCGAGCCGCACCGGCTGGTCTGCACCGAGCGGCGCTGGTATCTGGTCGCCTGGGACGTCGACCGGGCGGACTGGCGGACCTTCCGCGTCGACCGCATCACCCTCAAGCCGCCGCACGGGCCCCGCTTCACCCCGCGCGAGGCGCCCGCCGAGGATCTGGCCGCCTATGTCTCGAAGGGCGTCTCCATGCGCGCGTACGCCACACACTCCGTCGTACGGCTGCTGGCGCCGCTGCACGAGGCCGCCGCGCGGATCTCGCCGTCCGCGGGGACGCTGGAGGCCGACGGCGCGGACGCCTGCATCCTGCGCTCCGGCGCGGCGAACCTGGAGGTGATGGTCGTTCACCTCATGATGCTGGGCTTCCCGTTCGAGGTGATCGAGCCCGCCGAGCTGACCGAGGCGATCAGAGCGATCCGGGACCGGCTGGACGCGGCGCTGACGCGGGCCGCGGAGCCCGCCTGACAGGGAGCCGCGGCGGCCGTGTGCAGAATTCGTGAATTTCCTATGCGGCGTCAGCAGCTCTTGCATCGCGCCGGATTGCACGGGGAATCACGTTCCTGGATCCGTGTGGATCAACGCCGCCTTTTTCGCGGGGTAAATCCAAGGGGTGCTCGGCGGCTCGTGAATTCCGTTCGATTACCCCGGTGAGCCCACCGGAAACCCCCGTACGTGTGACTCGGCGCGACGGAACCGGGGCCGGGAAGCTGTGACAGAAGTGTGACCGTACTCGGATACGACTCTTACCCGCCGTGCCCGGCTTCCCTCATCGCCGGTTGCGGCCTAGCGTGGCGGCATGGCACCGATTCCCACTCCGCCGGCGGAGCCCCAGGACAGCCCGGACGGGTACGTCGGCCTCGACGCCGCGAACGCCGAGCGGCTCGCCCGGCAGCGCGGATGGCCGACGGTACGGTCGCTGCCGCCGGGCGCGATCATCACCATGGAGTACCGGGTGGGACGCCTGAACTTCGAGGTACGCGACGGCCGGGTGGCCCGCGCCTGGAAGGGGTGACGCTCCGCCCACGCGGCGGCAGCCGCATATCGGACACGGCCCCGCGCCCCTTCAGGGCGTTTTCGGTGCCCCTACTGCGAAGGCCCTGCCTCCCTCCGGGGGAAGCGGGGCCTTCGCAGTGGCGCGGGGCGGTGTGCGTACCGGGCCCCGCCGCCGTGCGAGCCGTCAGCCGCCGGTCAGCGGCCGGGCCGGCTGGGTGGTGCCGCGCGGGAGGCGGTGGTCGGTGTGCGGTGGGCGGCGGCTGCCCACCGGGGTGACCGGAGTGCGTTCCGAACGGGTCGTGTGCGGTCCCGGGGCCAGATGCGCCATCGCCCGGACGGCGCGGGTCGAGGTGACCGGCTCGCGCGCCGGGGCCGGCTGCTCGGCCGGTACGCCGCGCGGCCTGAGCACCACCGGCGTGACCGGGACGACAGGTTCGGGCACGGGCCGGCTGCGGCGGCCGCGCCAGCGGTCGCGCAGATCGAACAGCGCGGTCTCGGTTCTGGCGATCAGCGGCTCGAACCACGGCAGGGCGAGCAGGATCAGCAGGCCCGCGGCCCAGCCCAGCAGGACGTCGCTCAGCCAGTGAGTACCGAGGTAGACGGTGGTCATGCCGACGCCGAGCGCGGTGATCGCCGACAGCGCCGACAGCCAGCGGCGCGCCCGCGGGGTGGAGGCCAGATACGCCAGGATTCCCCAGGTCACGACCGCGTTGGCGGTGTGGCCGCTGGGAAATATATCGCCGCCCCGCATCATCTCGTTCGAGCCGATCACGGTCGCGTAGTGCGGACCGAGGCGCCCCATGCCGTACTTGGCGGCGCCGACCGTGATGTTCAGCAGCAGCAGCGAGGCGGCCAGGGTGAGCAGCGGGCGCAGGGTGTGCTGCCGCCAGGAGCGCCAGCCGAGCCAGGCCGCGACCATCACCGCGGTGGGGCCGCGCTGGCCGAGCACCACGTAGTAGTCGAGGAAGGCGTGGATCTGCGGCCACTGCTGGTACGGCCGGAAGAACATGACCTGCCAGTCGAGCCGGACCAGCCAGGACGTGATCACCACGGCCCACACGATCGCCAGGTAGAAAGCCAGGGTCGCGGTGAAGAGAACGACCCGGTGCCGGCTCATCCTTGGCACATCGATGTGGGCCGGTCGTTCCGGCTCACGGTCGAGTCTGGCGAACACCCGGTCCAGACGCCGGGTGACGTTTCGTTCGGTACGCACCCAATCGACGTTACAGCGAGTGAGCTGTGAACCCCGTCGAAACAGCGGGTTTGTGATGACGATGTGATGTGGCAAACCTCTCAAGAGCGTCCGAATTCCAGGGATTCCGCAATCCTGTGAGGCCGTTCCGTGCAATTCCTTTGATCATGCCGGGCGTTGTTTATATGGGTGCTTATGAATACGTTAACCCGGCCCTGGAGCGGAATTTTCCGGAGCGTCATCGGGCTCGTCGATGTCGATCATGGTCGATCATGGGGGACCGGAACCGTTCAGCCAGAACGCCCCGTAGATCGCTGCCGCGCCCGCCAACACGGCCGTGACCAGCACGGATCGGCTCGTCCGCAGCCGGGCGAGGGCACCGGCGAGCGGCAGCAGCACCGGGAAGGCGGGCATCAGCAGCCGTGGCTTGGACCCGAAGTAGCTCGACGCGCACAGCGCGAGCGCGAGGACGACACCGGTGTACACCAGCAGTGCGACCGGCTGGCGCCGGCGGATCCCGGTGACGTACAGCCAGAGCAGCAGGGCGACCCCGATGATCAGGCCGACGCCCGCGAGGGCGGACGGAAATGACGTGAACTTGTCGGCCACGAAGCGGGCGAATGCGTAGCCGCCGTCGAACCCGTTGCGCCATCCGGCCTGTACGTCCAGGTACCCGAAAAGTCCCTTCCTGGTCCGCCGGCCGACCCAGAACACGTAACCGGCGGCCCCGAGGGGCGCGATGGCCATTCCCAGGGCGCGGTGCCAGGCGGGGGCGGATGGGGCGAACGGTGCGATCGAGGCATGTGCGCCGGGAGTGAGAGCCGGGGCGTGTGTGCCGTCAGGCGCGCCGAGCGTGTGCGCCGGGGAGTGTTCGGTGTGATGCGCGCCGGGTGCGGACGTCGTGCTCCGGTCTCGCACGAACGAGAGCACGCCCGTCACCCACACCGCCGCGACCACCGCCGCCCCGACCGGCCGGGTCAGCCCCGCCAGGGCGGCCAGCGTGCCGGCCCAGACCCAGCGGCCGGTCAGCAACGCGTACAGCGACCAGGCCGCCAGCGCCGTGAACAGTGACTCGCTGTACGCCATCGACTGCACGATCCCGACCGGCAGCACGGCCCACAGCAGAACGGCGCAGATCCCCACCCGGGGGCCGTACACCTGGTCGGCGACCGCGAAGATCCCGCAGGCCGCCGCGAGCGAGGCGAGCAGGCTGACCATGAAACCGGCGTCCGCGTACGACAGCGGCGTGACCGCGTGCAGCGACCGCTCCAGCCACGGCAGCAGCGGGAAGAACGCCAGATTGGAGTGCACGTCGCCGTTCGGCAGCCGTACCTCGTAGCCGTACCCCAGCTCGGCGACCCGGGTGTACCAGAGTGAGTCCCAGCGCGCGGTCAGCACGGTGTACGCGCTCTTGCCGCGCGCGGCGCTCCACACCGCCAGCACGACCAGCCCCAGGGCGCGGACCGCCGCATAGCCCAGCAGGGCCGGAGCCGCCCGGCGCAGAAGTGGGGCGCGGGGTGGCGCCACGCGCGTTTCAAGATCGCTCACGGACTCGATTATCGACCGGCGGTGGACCCGCACCGTCCCCGGGGCGCGGTCAGGGCAGAACGGTGTGCGGTACGCCACAAGGGTTCCCGTGTGCGTGTGAGAGGTCCGCCACGTGACCCCGTGGCGGACTCGCGTACGCTGACGAGTCACCCGCGTGGGTTCGCGCGGGCCGGAGACCCCGCTCCTCTCCGGCCGTACGACAGGGAGTCCCCGCCCCGTCGCTCCGCCCCACGCGCGGCACATCTGGGAGGTACGCGCATGTCCGGGACGACCACGGCTGCCGTTCGGCCGCGCCGTCGGGCGGCCGGGGCCGGTGCGAGCCGCTGGGTCGTTCTCGTCGTCCTGTGTGTCAGCCTGCTGCTCGTCGCCGTCGACGCGACCGTGCTGCATGTGGCGGTTCCCGCCGTCACCCAGGACCTCAAGCCCGGTGCCCTGGAGCTGCTCTGGATCGTCGACGTCTATCCGCTGGCCTGTGCCTCGCTGTTGATCCTCTTCGGCACCCTCGGCGACCGGATCGGCCGCCGACGCGTTCTGCTGCTCGGCTACGGCCTGTTCGGGGTCGCCTCCGCCGTGGCCGCCTTCGCGCCGACCGCCGAGACACTGATCCTCGCCCGCGCTGTGCTCGGTGTGGGCGGCGCCATGATCATGCCGGCGACCCTGTCGATCCTGCGTCAGGTCTTCCCCGACCGGCGCGAGCGCGCGCTCGCCATCGGTATCTGGAGCGCGGTGGCCGCCGTCGGCGCGGCCGTCGGCCCGCTGCTCGGCGGCTTTCTGCTGGAGCACTTCTGGTGGGGCGCGGTCTTCCTCGTCAACATCCCGCTGATGCTGGTCAGCCTGCCGGTGGGCCGGATCCTGCTGCCCGAGTCCCGCGGCGGGCGGAGCGGCCCCTGGGACGTCGTCGGCGCCCTGATGGCGGCCGGCGGTCTCTTCGGTGCCGTCCTCGGCGTGAAGCAGCTGGGCGGTGGAGGGGCCCCGCTGAGCCCCTCCACCGTGCTGCCCCTGCTGGCCGGCGCGGCCCTTCTCCTCCTCTTCGTACGGCGGCAGCGGCGGCACCCGCATCCGCTGGTGGACCTCGGGATGTTCCGCCGGCCCTCGTTCAGCACCTCGGTGGGCTGCATCGTGCTGGCGATGCTCGCGCTCGTCGGGCTGGAGCTGATCGCCGCCCAGTATCTGCAGCTGGTCCTCGGGCTCTCCCCGCTGCAGACCGGCCTCAGGCTGCTGCCCCTGACCGTCGCGGCGATGGCGGCCGGCCTCGCGGGCGCGCGGATGCTGCGCCGCTTCGGGCCGCGCCGGATGGTGTGCGTCGGCTTCCTGCTGACCGCCGCCGCGGTCCTGACGCTCACCGCGATGGGCGGCACCGACAACGCGCCGCTGCTACTGGGCGGGTTCGTGCTGCTCGGCTTCGGTCTTGAGACCACGCTCTTCGGGGCCTACGAGTCGATGCTCAGCGAGGCCCCGGCCGACCAGGCCGGCGGTGCGGCGGCGATCGGCGAGACGTCGTACCAACTCGGCGCCGGCATCGGCATCGCGCTGCTCGGCACCGTGATGAACGCGGCCTACGCCCCCCATCTGCGCTCGGTGCCAGGCGTCCCGCGGCACGCGTCGGACGCGGCGGGGCACTCGCTCGGCGAGGCCTACGCCGTCGCCGGACGCCTGGGCGGGTCCGCCGGGGCGGCGCTGCGCCGGGCCGCACGGGACTCCTTCGTGCACGGGCTGCATGTGACGCTGCTGGTGAGCGCGGGCCTGTTGCTGCTGGGGGCGGTGATGGCGCTGCGGCTGCCGCGGGTCATGCAGTGCGGCACGGAGCAGGTGGCGGCGGTGGAGCTGCCCGCGCCGCGGGAAGTGGCGGAGTCCCGCGTCACGGCCTGACGCACTGGACGTAGGCGACACCGCACCGTAACGTCGGCGTCGATCCGTGGCTAGCGGTGCTAGTTTTCTTGTGTGCCGGAGGGTGTCCCATGTCCGCGTCCTCGAAGTTGCCCCCCTTCGATCCCGCCGACCCGCTCGGGATCGACGACCTGCTGGAACCGGAGGACCTGGCCATCCGGGACACTGTCCGCGGCTGGGCCGCCGACCGGGTGCTGCCCTATGTCGCCGACTGGTACGAGAAGGGCGAGCTGCCCGGCATCCGGGACCTCGCCCGCGAACTCGGCTCCCTCGGCGCCCTCGGCATGTCCCTGACCGGGTACGGCTGCGCCGGCGCCACGGCCGTGCAGTACGGCCTGGCCTGCCTGGAGCTGGAGGCGGCGGACTCGGGCATCCGGTCCCTGGTCTCCGTGCAGGGCTCCCTCGCCATGTACGCGATCCACCGGTTCGGCAGCGAGGAGCAGAAGCTTCAGTGGCTGCCGCGCATGGCGGCCGGCGAGGTGATCGGCTGCTTCGGGCTGACCGAACCCGACCACGGCTCCGACCCCGCCTCGATGCGCACCCACGCCAAGCGCGACGGCGACGACTGGGTGCTCAGCGGCCGCAAGATGTGGATCACCAACGGGCCGGTCGCCGGGGTGGCCGTCGTCTGGGCGCAGACCGAGGACGGCATCCGCGGCTTCGTCGTGCCCACCGACAGCCCCGGCTTCGCGGCGCCCGAGATCAAGCACAAGTGGTCCCTGCGCGCCTCGGTCACCAGCGAATTGGTGATGGACGACGTGCGGCTGCCCGCAACCGCCGTACTCCCGGAGGTCACCGGACTGCGCGGCCCGCTCAGCTGTCTGTCCCACGCCCGGTACGGCATCGTCTGGGGCGCGATGGGCGCGGCGCGCAGCAGCTTCGAGGCGGCGCTGGACTACGCGAAGACCCGGGAGCAGTTCGGGCGGCCCATCGGCGGCTTCCAGCTCACCCAGGCCAAGCTCGCCGACATGGCGGTCGAACTGCACAAGGGGATTCTCCTCGCCCACCATCTGGGGCGGCGGATGGATGCCGGCCGCCTGCGTCCCGAGCAGGTCAGCTTCGGCAAGCTCAACAACGTCCGCGAAGCGATCGAGATCTGCCGTACGGCTCGGACGATCCTCGGTGCCAACGGGATCTCCCTCGAATACCCCGTGATGCGGCACGCGACCAACCTCGAGTCGGTGCTCACCTACGAGGGCACCGTCGAGATGCACCAGCTCGTGCTGGGCAAGGCGCTCACCGGGCTCGACGCCTTCCGGTGAGGCCCCGGGCGGGCAGGGCCGGCGAGCGGCCCTGCCTCAGCTCTGGTTGAAGAAGCCGTCTTCACGATGGGATGACGCCTCACCGCTGATGATCTCCGTGTCGGCGGGCGTCAGCAGGAACACCCGGTTGGACACGCGGTCGATCGAGCCGCGCAGACCGAAGATGAGCCCCGCCGCGAAGTCCACCACGCGCTTGGCGTCGGAGGGCTCCATCGCCGTGAGGTTCATGATGACCGGGACGCCGTCCCGGAACAGTTCGCCGATGGCGCGGGCGTCCCGGAAGCTGTCCGGAGTGACCGTGCCGATCCGGCGGCCCTTCTCCTCGGCCGTGTCCGTGGCCACCTTCACCCGGGGGTCCGTGACCCAGGCGTCCCCTGACTCGGAGCCCTCGGAGTACTCGTCGTCGTAGTAACGCTCGTCATCGTTGTCGTCGACGAGGCCGAGCCACGCACTCGCCTTGCGTACCGATCCCATGGACGCCTCCTCTCACAGCGGTCTTTCGTGCTTTCCGCATCCCTATGGTCATCCATGATGCGGACGGTGCGCCAAGTGGATAGACGCCGCCCGGGGGGTTTGTGACGGTACTGGTGCACAGCCGATCCGTCGAGAGTCCTTGTCCCCCAAGGGTCCTGACTCATACGGCTGCTGACTGAGAGTGAAATATGATAGTCGGCGGCGGATGGGTGATCATCGGCGCGTACGGGTGAACGCCAACGTCGTACCACATCACGGGGGATCGTCGTGTTCGGAATCGTCAGACCGTGCGCTCATCGGCTCGGTGAACGTCTCAAGGCCGAGTGGATGGCGCATTTGTGCGGGCTCTGTCTCGCACTGCGCCGCGACCACGGGCAGTTCGCGCGGATCGTGACGAACTATGACGGCCTTCTCATATCGGTTCTGACGGATGCTCAGACAGGTCCGGCCCTCGACGGCCGCCGTACGGCCGGGCCGTGCGCGTTGCGCGGGATGCGCACCGCGTCCGTCGCCCAGGGCGAGGGCGCACGGCTCGCCGCCGCGGTCTCGCTGGTGCTCGCCGCGGCGAAGGTCCGCGACCATGTCGCCGACGGGGACGGGCTGCTGGCCCGCAGACCGCTGGCCGCGGCCGCGCGCCGGGTCGCCGCGGGCTGGGGCAACGCCGGTGCCCGCAGCGGCTCCGCGGTCGGCTTCGACACCGGTGTCCTCGTCGAGGCCGTCGACCGGCAGCTCGGACTGGAGACCCTCGCCGGGCACGGCACGCCGATCCTGACCGTCACCGAGCCGACCGAGACCGCGACCGCCGCCGCCTTCGCCCACACCGCGGTACTGGCCGGACGGCCGGACAACGCACGGCCGCTCGCGGAGGCCGGACGGCTCTTCGGACGGCTCGCGCATCTCCTGGACGCCGTGGAGGACCAGCACACCGACGCGTTGTCCGGTGCCTGGAACCCCCTCACCGCCACGGGCACTTCACGAGCCGAGGCCCGCCGGCTCGCCGACGACGCCCTGCACGGCATCCGTCTCGCCCTGCGCGACGCCGAGTTCGCCGACGGCGAACTCGTCCATCTGCTGCTCGTGCACGAGCTGGGACGGTCCGTGGACCGGGCGTTCGGCCATCCCCTCGGCGGGCAGCCGCCGCGCCCGGACAAGCGGGGCTTCTGGGCCGGTTGCGCGGCCGCCCTCGGCCTGTGCTGCACCTGCAAGGTGTGCTGCGCCGACGAGTTCGAGGGCCCCTGGTCGCGGAAGAAGCGCGAGGGCTGCTGCGCCAACTGCGACTGTGACTGCGACGCGTCGTGCTGCGAGGCCTGTCAGTGCTGCGAGTGCTGTGAATGCTGCTCGTGCTGTGACTGCGGGCTGTGACGGTGTCGTTCAGCCCTTTAGTTCCGGCGGGCTGATCTGCGACTTGGTGATGGCGAGCCCGTCGTCCCCCACTTCTTCAGCTGGATCTAGCGAGGAACCCCGTGCCTTCAGGCCCGGGAGGAATCGCTTCTCAAGATAGGGGTGACCTGCGCCGACGCACGGGTCTGCACTGTTGACCTCAGTCGGGACGCTTCTGGTTCGCGATGTACTCCTTCACCACGGCGAGCGGTGCGCCCCCGCACGAAGCCGCGAAGTACGAAGGGGACCAGAAGTGCTCACCCCACAGGTACTTGCGGATGTGGTCGGGAAACTCCTGGCGGAGCCTGCGGGCGGAGACGCCTTTGAGGCTGCCGACGAGTCGGGACAGGGCGACCTTCGGCGGGTAGTGCACGAGCAGGTGGACGTGATCGTGTTCTCCGTTGAACTCCCGTAGCTCCGTGCCGAAGTCGGCGCACACGTCACGCATGACTGCTTCGCAGCGTTTGAGGATGTCGTCGGTGAATGGTCCGCGCCGGTATTTCGGGGTGAAGACCAAGTGTGCGTGCAGGGTGTAAACGACCGTTCGGCCCCTGCGGATATCGGGGTTTGGCTCCCAGCGTGGTGACATAGATCAACTGTAGTACGGTGATCGCCATGAAGATCGTGACGCAGGTGAAGCTGATGCCGGAGGCTGACCAGGCCGCCGCGCTTCTCGCGACCCTGCGCACGGTCAACGACCTGGCGTGCTGGGTCTCCGAAGTGGCGTTCGCCCAGGGTGTGCCGCGTGAGTATGAGCTGCGCAAACACACGTACCCGCGCCTCAAGGCCGAAGGGCTCGGCGCGCAGGCCGCCCAGCACTGCATCAAGAAGGTCCGCGACGCGTACACCACACTGCACGCCAACATCCGTGCCGGGAACCTCGGCAAGCCGAAGTCGAAGCGCCGGATCAAGGCGGAGTCCAAGCCGATCACGTTCCGTCCCGATGCCGCGCAGCCGTACGACGACCGGTGTTTGAGCTGGCAGTACGACACACAGACCGTCTCGATCTGGACCACCGCCGGGCGTATCAAGAACGTCCGCTTTGCCTGTTCCGCCGATGCGCTCAAGACGCTCCGCGAGTACCGCAAGGGCGAATCCGACCTGATCGAGCGTGACGGAGACTTCTACCTGATCGCCACCTGCGAGGTACCCGAGGCCGAGACATACGAGCCGGACGGCTTCATCGGCGTGGACCTCGGCATCGTCAACATCGCCACCACCAGCACGGACCACCAGGCCGCCGGGCGCGGCCTGAACCGGTATCGCAAGCGTCAGCTTGCCCTGCGGGCCAAGCTCCAGAAGAAGCGCACCAAGTCGGCCAAGCGCCGGTTGAAGGAGCGTTCCCGCCGCGAGCAGCGGCACGTCAAGAACACCAACCACATCATCGCCAAGACGATCGCGACCGAGGCTGAACGCACCTCTGCCGGGATCTCCCTGGAAGAACTCAAGGGAATCCGGCAGAGGGTACGGCTCCGCAAGCCCCAACGGGTCGCGCTCCACTCCTGGGCCTTCGCCCAGCTCGGAGACTTCATCGTCTACAAGGCCAAGCGGGCAGGCGTGCCCCTGGTCTTCGTTGATCCCGCGTACTCCTCCCGTGAGTGCGCCGAGTGCGGCCACATCGACCGCCTCAACCGGATCTCCCAAGCCAAGTTCGCATGCCGGTCGTGCGGCGTCGTTGCGCACGCCGATCGGAACGCTTCCCACGTCCTCGCCCGCAGGGGCGAGACCGTGTGGAATGCGGGGCGTGAGTCACGCGTCCCTGCCACCCCATAACGGGGTGTCTGGACGGAGGAGGCCACGTCACAACCAGTGGCGCCCTACCTCCAAGCCCGGTCCTTTAGGACCGGGTCAAGTTGACGTTCTTGCCGTAAGTGACGAACGGTGGCAAAAGACGTGAACGCATCGGGAAGTGGTCTCCTGTGAGCAGCGGTGTGCGGAAGCGCGGCGCGAGGGGAGGGGAGGGGTGCGCGTGTGAAGGCGTGGCGAAAGGCGTACCGAAAGAAGGGAGAACGCGATGACGCCGGCCGATGGGCCGGCGCGCGCAGGGGGTCAGCTCAACAGGAACAGGACCACACGCGACCGAAGTCGATGTGGGAGCGGGTGACCAGCCACTGCTGTGGATGCATGGGCCAAGTGGAACAGGCATCCGGTTCCGCGTCAACTGACTTGAGACGTACGGCTCACAGTTCGGACAGCCTTGACAGCGTGCGGAAACGCCCACGTAGTCTCGGGGTACGGCCCTGCTGAGGGGCTCGGCCGTACATCGCGCCGCACGGCGCGCCCGTGTGAAGGCACCACCCCGTTCTGACGACCCACGCGTCACGGAGCCTTCGCATGTCATCCGACACCCTCACCCAATCCCCCACCGCGCCGGAGAAACCCGGGCCCGCAAACGCCCCGCAGCGCCGGTACGGCCAGTGGACGGCAGCCGTCGTCGTCCTGCTGCTGTGGTTCACCATCGGGGCGCTGTACCCGCAGGTGTTCGGCGTGAAGGCCGCCCGATGAGGCCGCAGCTGGTGATCGTGGGAGCCGGGCCGCGGGGGACCGGACTGCTGGAACGTATCGCCGCCAACGCCCCGGAGCTGTACGCCGGTTCGGGCCTCGACATCCATCTGATCGACCCGTATCCGCCGGGCGGCGGACGCATCTGGCGCCAGGCGCAGTCGCCGCTGCTCTGGATGAACTCGCACGCCGAGGACGTCACCATGTTCACCGACGAGACGGTGAACATGGCGGGACCGGTGCGCGTGGGCCCCACCCTGCACGAGTGGGCCGGACTCGACGGCAGCACCTTCGCGGACCGGCAGCTTCAGGGCCGCTATCTGCGCTGGGTGTACGAGCGCGCGCTGGCCGAGCTGCCCGAGGGCATCGCCGTCCACCACCATCCCCGGCGCGCCCTGCGCATCAGCGGCCCGCGCGACGGCCGCCAGCAGGTGTGGCTGGAGGGCCGCCCGCGCCCCCTCCTCGCCGACCTGGTGATCCTCACCCTCGGCCACCTCGACGCCGAACTCGACGTGGAGCAGGCCGAGTTGGCCGCATACGCTCGTGAGCACGGCCTGGTCCACCTGCCGCCCGACTTCACCGCCGACAGCGACCTGTCCGCGCTGAAACCCGGCGAACCGGTCCTCGTCCGGGGCTTCGGGCTGGCCTTCGTCGACCTGATGGTGCTGCTCACCGAGGGCCGTGGCGGGCGGTACGAGGGCGACACCTACGTACCCTCCGGGCGGGAGCCGGTGCTCTATGCCGGCTCGCGGCGCGGAGTGCCGTACCGCGCGAAGATCGGCTACGGCTGGACCGGCGACCGGCCCCCGCTGCCCCGCTTCCTCGGACCGGCCGCGGTCGAAGATCTGCTGGCCAGGAAGGACGGCCTCGACTTCCGGCGCGATGTGTGGCCACTGGTGGAGAAGGAGCTGGGCTTCGCCCACTACCACCGGCTGTTCACCGCCCACACCGAGCGTACGGCGATGGCCTGGGCCGACTTCGAGGAGAAGTACGCGGCCGCAGGCGACCCCGCCGAGGTCCGGACGCTCGCCGCCGCCGCCGTACCCGACCCGGCCGACCGCCTCGACCTCGCCGCGCTCGACCACCCGCTGGACGGGGTGCGGTACGCCTCGCACGAGGCGTTCCAGGACGGGCTGCGGGCCCATATCGAGGCCGACCTGAGCCGCCGTCACGACCCGTCCCACAGCGCGGATCTCGGTGTCTTCCTCGGACTGCTCTCCGTCTACGGGCAGCTCGTCCGGCTCGGGAACACCGGCCCCTGGTGGCACGGCTTCTTCAGCTACCTGGCGTCCGGGCCGCCCGGCCCCCGGCTGCGGCAGATGCTCGCGCTGTCCCGCGCCGGACTGCTCGGATTCGTCGGCGCCGACATGACCGTCACCGCCGAGGACGGGGTGTTCCGGGCTGCCAGCCCCACCGTGCCCGGCTTCTCGGTCGAGGCCCGGGCGCTGGTCGAGGCCCGGCTGCCCGAGCCCACCGTCGGCCGGGCCCGCGACAGCCTGCTGCGCGCACTGCACGCCGGCGGCGCCGCCGAAACCCCCGACGGACTGCTCCGGACCGACCCCGCCGACGGCCGGATCCTCGACGGCGCCGGCCGCCCGCATCCCCGGCGCTTCGCCCTCGGCCCGTACACCGAGGCCCGTACCGCCGGCGCCTTCACCCGGCCGCGCACCGGCGGCGCCGCGTTCCGGCAGAACGACGCCACCGCGCGGGCGGTACTGGCCTTTCTGAGCGCTTCACAGGTAAAGGAACTCGCTCGATGACAGTCATGGTCGACATCAGGCCGGTGCACAAGAGCTTCGGCTGCGAGCTGCTCACGGTCCTTGACAACGTCGAGCTGGCCGGCGAAGTCCTCGATGTTGTCCGGGACCTGGCCGCCCAGGGCACGACGGTGATCGTCGTCACTCATGAGATCGCGTTCGCCCGTGAGGTCGCCGACACGGTGGTGTTCATGGCCGACGGCAGGATCGTGGAGCAGGGGTCTCCGGGTGAGGTGCTGGGTGCTCCGCGGGAGGAACGGACCCGGGCATTTCTGGCGAAGGTGCTGTGAGCGTGGGCATCGCCGTCGGTCGCGCCGTGCCGGGAGCGTCGAGGTGAGCGCGCGCCACGGCCGTGGGCTGCCGCATCTCGCCGCCGCCGTCGATCTGGCCGGCTGTTTCGGCGCCGAGCCGTACGTCGAGCTGGTCCGGCTCGCCGAGCGCGGTGGGCTGGACTTCGTGACGCTGGACGACTCCTTCGGCCGGCCCGGGCCCGACGCCCTCTGCGTGCTGTCCCGGGCGGCGCCCGCGACCCGGCGCATCGGCCTGGTCCCGACCGTCACCACCACCCACACCGAGCCCTTCCGGGTGCAGGCCGCCGTGGCCGCGCTGGACTGGATCAGCCGCGGCCGGGCCGGCTGGCGGATCGACGTGTCCGCCGGCGAGGACGAGGCCCGGCTCTTCGGCCGCCGTCCTGCCGCGCCGCCCGACGCGCTGTGGCGGGAGGCGGGTGAGGTCGCCGATGTGGCCGCGAAGCTGTGGGACAGCTGGGAGGACGGCGCCGAGATCCGGGACGTGCCGGCCGGCCGCTTCCTGGACCGGGACAAGCTGCACCACGTCGACTTCACCGGCACCGCGTTCTCGGTCCGGGGCCCCTCGACCGTGCCCCGGCCGCCGCAGGGCCACCCCGTCCGCGTGGTCGACGCCACCGAGCACCAGGCCCGTACCGTCGCCGCGCGGTACGCGGACGTGGCTCTGGTCCGCGCCGCGACCCCGGCGCAGGCCACCGCCGTACGCGACGAACTGCGCGCTCTGGCCGCCCGGTCCGGGCGGGATCCGGACGGTGTACGGGTCCTGGTGAGCCTGCTGATCGACCTCGGCGACGGAGAGCACGCCGCCGAGCCCGGACACGGAGGCGGGGGCCCACGGCCCACCGCACGGGGGCCGCTGTACCGGGGCGGCCCGGTCGATCTCGCCGAACTGGTCGCCGGCTGGCACGCCGACGGTGTCACCGACGGCTTCCACCTCGTCCCCGTCGAGCCGCGCCGTGACCTGGAGCGGCTGGTCAACGGCACGGCGGCACTGCTGCAGCACCGCGGCCTGTTCCGCACCTTCTACCCGGGCAGCACCCTGCGCGAGCACCTGGGGCTCGCGCGGCCCGCCCATCGGTACGCGCCGGGGCCGGGAGCGTCATGACAGGGGGAACGTCATGAGCGTACGGCGGCAGGTGCATCTCGCGGCCCTTTGCCCGGGCACCGAGGACACCACCGGATGGGCGGATCCCCGCGCGGACTCGTACACGGCGTTCGTCTCCTTCGAGCGCCTGGCAGGGATCGCCGAGCGCGGGCTGTTCGACTTCCTGCTGCTCGGCGAGGGGCTGCGGCTGCCCGAGCACCGGGGCCGGATCCACGACCTCGAACCGGTGAGCCGGCCGGAACCGGCCGCCCTGCTGCACGCGCTCGCCGGGAGCACCGCACGGCTGGGGCTCGCCGCCACGGCGGACACCGCCTTCGGCGAACCATACGAACTCGCCCGCAGAATCGCCACGTTGGACCACCTGAGCGGGGGCCGGGCGGCCTGGCGGGTGACGGCCACGCCGGACGCCGCCGAGAACTTCCGCCCCGGCACACCGGCGGAGCACTCCGCGAGAACCGCCGAATTCGTCACCGTCGCGAAGCTGCTGTGGGACTCCTGGACACCCGACGGGATGCCCCGGCTGTTCGCGCACCAGGGTCGGCACTTCGACATCGCGGGCCAGTTCGGGCTCCCGCGGTCCCCGCAGGGGCGGCCCGTGGTGATCCACGGGGGCGAGTCCGCCAAGACCCGGGAACTGGCCGCGGCCACGGCCGATGTGCTCCTCACCCGGCACGGCCCGCTGGAGACGGCCCGCTTCCGCTACGGCCGCGTCAAGCGGCGGCTCGCCGCGTACGGTCGCGCACCGGAGGAGCTGAGGATCATGCCCGGCGTCACCGTCGTGCTCGGGGACACCGCCGCCGAGGCGCAGGAGCGGGCCGCCGGGATCAGACGGCAACGGGTCACCCCGCAGTATGCGCGCTACGCGCTGGAGCGGCTGTGGGGCGTGGACCTCTCCGGTCACGACCCCGACGGCCCGCTGCCCGCGATCGCCCCGCGGAGCCGGGACGGCGCGACCCTGGCACGCGTCGGGAGATGGCGGGCGCTGGCGGAGGAGAAGGGGCTGTCCGGCCGGGAGACCGTGATCGAGGCGAGCGGCAGGCAGTCGTTCGTCGGCACGCCCGACTCGGTCGCCTCCGACCTGCACGCCCAGGTCCTTGAGGGAGCCGCCGACGGTTTCCTGCTGGCGGCCGACGGACTGGAGGAGTTCGTGGACCGGGTGGTGCCGCTGCTCCAGGAGCGTGGCGCGTTCCGCACGGAATACCAGGGCGCCACTCTCCGCTCCCATCTCGGGCTGCCTCACCCGGGAGAGGAAGGCTGATCACAGATGAAAGGAAACACGGCATGACGACGGACGCGGCCGACGCGTGGCAGCGGCGGCACGAGAAGCGTGTCGAGAAGGTCTCGGCGCCCTACGGGCCGCTCGCACTGACCGCCACCTTCCCCCAGTGCCTGAACGGCCTGGGGGCACCCCCAGGGTCGAGGACCATCCGGCGGGGCGGCTTCCGGACATTCCCGGGATTTGGGTGGCCGATGGGGAAGGCGTGGTGCTCACCGCCGTCGAGGCCGACGGGCTGAGCGTGGACGGGCGGCCCTTCGCGGGTGCGGTCCGGCTCGCCGCCGACCGCGGGCCGGAGGCTCAGGCGCGGGTCGCGCTCGCTGAGAAGCGGCTGTTCGTGCTGGTCCGGGAGGGCGTGTGGGGCGTGCGGGTCTACGACCCCGAGGCCGAGGCCCGTCGTGCCTTCAAGGGCATCGTGGCCACCGCGTACGACCCGCGCTGGTCGGTGCCGGGGCGTTTCACGCCGCACGACGAGCCGCGCACCGTGCGGGTGGGCAACGCGGACGGGCGCGAGCGGGGGCTCGCCCTCGCCGGAGAGCTGGCCTTCACCCTGGACGGGCGGGAGCTGACGCTTCAGGTCGCGCAGCAGGGCGACGGGCGGCTGTGGGCCGTGTTCGCCGACGCCACCAGCGGCGACAGCAGCTTCCGGTTCCGCTTCCTCTATCCGGCGGCGCCGGACACCGAGGGGCGCACGACGGTCGACTTCAACCGCGCCCAGCTTCCGCCGTGCGCCTTCGCCGACCACTTCATCTGCCCGTTCCCGCCGCCCGGCAACACGCTGGACGCGGCGATCGGAGCGGGGGAGCGTGCGCTGGACTGAGGGCAGGGTGTGCCGGGCCGGTGCAGGTGTGTGGTGAGTCGGTGTCAAGGGCTGCTGCGTAAGAGTGGTTTAAAGTCCTACGGCCGAAAGGCACTCTTGTGGCGACCGGTCGTTCGGCCGAATACTCCCCCTCAGCGAGCGCTTGTCGGGGGGCATGCATGTTCGGAATCCGGCTCGGCCCCCTGGCTGCGCCTCACGGGCCCCGACCCCACGCGGGCCCCCGACTTCCCCTGGGAGGGAACGAAAAGTGAGGATCAAGCGCACCACTCCCCACAACGGCACTGCGAGACGGACCCGGCTGATCGCCGTGGCCACCGGCTTCCTGGCCGCCGCGGCGTTCGCCGCCCCCACCGCGCACGCGAGCGACAACCACTTCACCGCCGCCCAGCTCACCAAGGCGAGCGACTCCGTCGGCAAGGCCGATGTGGCCGGTACGGCCTGGGCGGTCGACAGCAAGACCAACCGTGTCGTCGTCACCGCCGACAGCACGGTGTCCGAGGCCGCGATCGCCAGGATCAAGCGGCAGGCCGGCGCCAACGCTGAGGCGCTGACCATCAAGCACACCTCCGGCAAGTTCAGCAAGCTCATCACGGGCGGCGACGCCATCTACGGCGGCCAGTACCGCTGCTCGCTCGGTTTCAACGTGCACAGCGGCAGCACGTACTACTTCCTCACCGCCGGGCACTGCGGCCAGGTCGCCTCCACCTGGTACAGCAACTCCGGCCACACCACGGTGCTGGGCACCACCGTCGACTACAGCTTCCCGGGCAACGACTTCGCGCTGGTGCGGTACACCAACTCCTCGATCGCGCACCCGAGCGCGGTCGGCAGCCAGAGCATCACCAGCGCGGGTACGCCGAGTGTGGGCCAGACCGTCTACCGGCGCGGCTCCACGACCGGTACGCACAGCGGGCAGGTCACGGCGCTGAACGCCACCGTCCACTACGACAGCGGTGAGACCGTCAGCGGCCTGATCCAGACCACGGTGTGCGCCGAGGGCGGCGACAGTGGTGGGCCGCTGTACGCGGGTTCTGTGGCCTACGGGCTGACGTCCGGGGGCAGTGGTGACTGCACCTCCGGTGGTACGACGTTCTTCCAGCCGGTCACCGAGGCGTTGAGCTACTACGGGGTCACGCTGCCCTGAAGCCGGCTTGTCGAGTCCCCGTACGCCCCCGGCGTACGGGGACTTTCCCTTGACGGGGATGGGTGAGAACAAGCCATGTGATCTCGTCACGTTGTGCAGAGGGCTACTTGCGCCTCGTGTTTGCAGTGTTAATTTCCCGGCGTGACCGTGGTCGGTCAAGTCCGTCGGGGGTGCGCACGTCGCTTCTCCGCGCGTCCTGAAGTCAACCTTGTGTGCCCCCTGTGTCGTTCGGAAGAGTGGGCCCTCGTCAACCAGCCTTCCGGTCCGTCGCCCCCACAAAACCGGCGGACCATCCCCCCACAGGAGGACGTGAGTTGAAGCACCGACGCATACCCAGGCGGCGGGCCGCCCTGGCCGGTGCGGGAATCGCCGCACTGGTCGCAGCGGGTGTCACCTTGCAGAATGCGAACGCCAGTGAGCCGGCGAAGTCCGCTCCGGAGGCGAAGGTTCTGTCCGCCCCGGCGGCTGGAAACCTCGCCTCTACGCTGCTGAAGAACCTCGGCTCCGGGGCCGCCGGCAGCTACTACGACGCCCAGGCCAAGAGTCTTGTCGTCAACGTGCTCGACCAGGGTGCCGTGAAAACCGTCGAGGCGGCCGGGGCCAAGGCGAGACTTGTCACCAACTCGCTCGCCGCGCTCGACGGTGCGCGGACGACGCTGAAGAAGGACGCGACCATTCCGGGGACGTCGTGGGCGACGGACCCGGTCAGCAACAAGGTCGTCGTCACCGCCGACAAGACGGTGTCGGGCGCGGAGTGGACCAAGCTGAGCAAGGTGGTCGACGGGCTCGGTGGCAAGGCCGAACTGCAGCGGTCGAAGGGGGAGTTCAAGCCCTTCATCGCCGGTGGTGACGCGATCAGCGGTTCCGGTGGGCGTTGCTCGCTCGGCTTCAACGTGGTCAAGGACGGGCAGCCGTACTTCCTGACCGCCGGGCACTGCACCGCGGACATCTCCACCTGGTCGGACTCCAGTGGCAAGGAGATCGGGCAGAACGCGGAGTCGCACTTCCCGGGGACCGACTTCGGGCTTGTGAAGTACACGGCGGACGTGGACCATCCGAGCGAGGTCGACCTGTACAACGGGTCCACCCAGAAGATCACCGGGGCCGCCGAGGCGACGGTCGGGATGAAGGTGACGCGCAGTGGGTCGACGACCCATGTGCACGACGGTACGGTCACCGGGCTGAACGCCACGGTGAACTACCAGGAGGGCTCCGTCAGCGGTCTCATCCAGACCGATGTGTGCGCCGAGCCCGGTGACAGCGGTGGCTCGCTGTTCTCGGGGAGCAACGCGATCGGGCTGACCTCGGGCGGCAGTGGCGACTGCACCTCCGGCGGGGAGACGTTCATCCAGCCGGTCACCGCCGCGCTGTCCGCTACCGGGGCGCAGATCGGCTGATTCGTTCTTCCGGCTGATTCGTTCTGTCGTGGAGTCCCGTCCCCGCGGGTGTGCGGGGGCGGGACTCCACGGTGTTTGCGCAGGTGAGAGGCGGCTGAATGGATGTCGTACACATGTTCGGGAATGAGGGTATGGTGGGGGTGGAAGTAGGGAACTGATGTTCGAGTGCGGGAGGTGGGCGTGCCGGGCTTCGTGCATCTGCACACCGTCTCCGGGTTCTCCCTGAGGTATGGGGCATCCCATCCGGAGCGGCTGGCCGAGCGTGCCTCGGAGCGAGGGATGGATGCTCTCGCCCTCACCGATCGTGACACCGTCGCGGGGGTGGTGCGCTTCGCCAAGGCCTGTGCGAAGGCCGGCGTCCGCCCGCTGCTCGGTGCCGATCTGGCGGTGGAGGGGCCCGCGCGGGTGCGTGCGGATGATCCGGTACGCCGGGAACGGCGTGGCACCCCGGTGCGCGGTGGTGCTTTCGTCGATGAGTCGACGCCCCGCGTGACCTTTCTCGCCCGGGACGGCGCCCGGGGCTGGGCCGACCTGTGCCGCCTGGTCACCGCCGCCCATACGGCCACGGACGCCCCCCGGCTGACCTGGCCCGACAACCACGCCGACGGCCTGACCGTGCTGCTCGGTCCCGACTCCGACGTCGGCCGCGCCCTCGCCGCGGGCCGTCCCGACCGGGCTGCGAAGCTCCTCGCCCCCTGGCGCGAGGTCTACGGCGATGCGCTGAGGCTGGAGGCCGTCTGGCATCAGCGCGAAGGCACCGGCCCCGGCTCCCTGCGCCTGGCCGCCCGTACCGTCGGCTTCGCTGCCGAGCAGGGGGTGCGGCCTGTGCTCAGCAATGCCGTCCGGTATGCCGACCCCGGGGCGGGGCCTGTCGCCGATGTGCTGGATGCCGCCCGGCGGCTGGTGCCCATCGACCCCGCCAAGGAGCTGGACTCGGGCGAGGCCTGGCTCAAGGACGCGGGTGACATGCTGCGGGTAGCCGAGCGGGTCGTGGAGGCTGCCGGTTATCGGCGGGACGTCGCGTACCGGCTGCTGGAGCAGACCCGGGCGACCGCCGCCGAGTGCCTGGTCGACCCCGAGGACGATCTCGGCATCGGCACGGTTCATTTTCCCGAGGCGTATCTCGTCGGTGCCGGGCGGCGTACCGCCCAGCGCGTGCTCGCCTCGCGGGTGGCGGCGGGCATGGTGCTGCGCGGCTACGACGACCGCCGGGACTACTGGGCGCGGATACATGAAGAACTGGACGTCATCGCCTACTACGGCTATGCCTCCTACTTCCTGACGGTGGCTCAAGTGGTCGATGACGTACGGAAGATGGGGATCCGGGTGGCCGCCCGGGGGTCCGGGGCCGGGTCGCTGGTCAATCATCTTCTGGGGATCGCGCATGCCGATCCGGTCGAGCACGGGCTGCTGATGGAGCGCTTCCTTTCCAAGCGCCGTATCGCCCTGCCTGATATCGACATCGATGTGGAGTCCGCGCGCCGGCTGGAGGTCTACCGCGCGATCGTCGACCGGTTCGGGACCGAGCGGGTCGCGACGGTCGCGATGCCGGAGACCTATCGGGTGCGGCATGCCATCCGGGACGTGGGCGCCGCTCTGTCCATGGATCCGGCCGAGATCGACCGGGTCGCCAAGTCCTTTCCGCACATCCGCGCCCGGGATGCGCGGGCCGCGCTGGAGGAGCTGCCCGAGCTGCGGAAACTGGCGGGCGAGAAGGAGAAGTTCGGGCGGTTGTGGGAGCTGGTCGAGGCGCTGGACGCGCTGCCGCGCGGGGTCGCCATGCATCCGTGCGGGGTGCTGTTGTCCGATGCCTCGCTGCTCGAACGTACGCCGGTGATGCCGACCAGCGGTGAGGGCTTTCCCATGTCGCAGTTCGACAAGGAGGACGTGGAGGACCTCGGGCTGCTCAAGCTCGATGTGCTGGGCGTGCGGATGCAGTCGGCGATGGCCCATGCGGTCGCCGAGGTGGAGCGGGCGACGGGGGAGCGGGTCGATCTGGACGCGGTGCCGCCGGGGGACGCGGAGACCTATGAGTTGATCCGGTCCGCCGAGACGCTGGGGTGCTTCCAGATCGAGTCGCCCGGACAGCGGGATCTGGTGGGGCGGCTGCAGCCGAGTACGTTTCATGATCTGGTTGTTGATATCTCGCTGTTCCGGCCCGGGCCCGTCGCCGCCGACATGGTGCGGCCGTTCGTCGAGGCTCGGCACGGGCGGGCGCCGGTGCGTTATCCGCATCCGGATCTGGAGCGTCCGCTGAAGGAGACGTACGGCGTCGTCGTCTTTCATGAGCAGATCATTCACATCGTGGACATCATGACCGGCTGCGGGCGGGCCGAGGGGGACGCGGTACGGCGCGGGCTGTCCGATCCCGAGTCGCAGGGGCGGATCCGGGTCTGGTTCGCTCAGCGCGCCGCGATGAACGGATATGACGCGGAAACGATTCAGCGGACCTGGGAGATCGTCGAGGCCTTCGGGTCGTACGGGTTCTGCAAGGCGCATGCCGTCGCGTTCGCCGTGCCGACGTACCAGTCGGCCTGGCTGAAGGCCCATCACCCGGCCGCTTTCTACGCCGGGCTGCTCACGCACGATCCGGGGATGTACCCGAAGCGGCTGCTGCTGGCCGACGCGCGGCGGCGTGGGGTGCCGATCCTGCCGTTGGACGTGAATGTGTCCGGGGTCGCCCATCGGATCGAACTGGTGTCTGAATCTGGAGTGTGGGGACTGCGGCTCGCTCTCTCCGATGTGCACGGCATCAGCGAGGCCGAGGCACGGCGGATCGCGGGCGGGCAGCCGTACTCCTCGCTGGTGGACTTCTGGGAGCGGGGCCGCCCCAGTCGTCCGCTGGCCCAAAGGCTCGCCCAGGTGGGGGCGTTGGACGCCTTCGGTGCCAACCGGCGTGATCTGCAGCTGCACCTGACCGAGCTGCACCGGGGCGCCCGGGGCGGTGGCGGCGGGCAGCTCCCTCTGGCGGGCGGGCGGAAGACGGCTCCGGCCGGGCTGCCCGACCTCACCTCGGCGGAACGGCTCAGCGCCGAGCTGGGTGTGCTGTCCATGGACGCCTCGCGCAATCTGATGGACGACCACCGGGAGTTCCTCAAGGAGCTGGGCGTGGTCTCCGCGCGCCGGCTGCGCGAGGCGCGGCACGGCGAGACCGTGCTGGTCGCGGGCGCCAAGGCGGCCACCCAGACCCCACCGATCCGCTCCGGCAAGCGGGTCATCTTCTCCACGCTGGACGACGGCACAGGGCTGGTCGATCTGGCGTTCTTCGACGACTCGCACGATGCCTGCGCCCACACCGTCTTCCACTCGTGGCTGCTGCTGGTGCGGGGAGTGGTGCAGCGGCGCGGGCCGCGCAGTCTGAGCGTGGTGGGTTCCGCCGCCTGGAACCTCGCCGAGCTCGTCGAACTGCGGGCCACGGGCGGGCTGGACGAAGTGGCGGCGCGGCTCGCGGAGCCGGTGGCCCAGGGTGCGGACGGTGATCCGACCGGTGGACGGCGGATCCAGCTGCCGACCGGGTACGAGATGCATCCGTGGGCCGATCTGCGGCCCGCGGGCCAGGAGACCGCGCAAGGGCCTTCGGCGATGAAGAAGTTGTGGCACCAGAGTCCGGGGAGTGCGGGATGACCATTCTCTGCGTACGTTTCCAGCTGCCGCCGATGTACGAGGCGGCCCTGCCGGGACTGCTCGGGTTGCTGGAGGACTTCACCCCGGTCGTCGAGGCGCTGTCCCCGGACGGGGCGCTGGCCGATCTGCGCGGCGCCGAGCGGTACTTCGGGCGCAGCGCCGTGGAGCTGGCCTCGGTGATCCGGGTGCGGGCGCTCGCGCGACACGGCGTCGACTGCGTGATCGGCGCCGGTCCGGGGCCGACGCTGGCCCGCGTGGCGCTGCGCGACGCCCGGCCCGGGGTGACCTGTGTCGTGCCCGAGGACCCGGACGGCATCGCGGAGTTCCTCGCCGAACGGCCCGTGTCCGCGCTGCCCGGCGTCGGCGCGGCGACCGCCCGCACCCTGGGCGAGTACGGCCTGGACACCCTGGGTCTGGTCGCCGCCGCGCCGCTGTCCACGCTCCAGCGGCTGATCGGTGCGAAAGCCGGCCGCGAGCTGCGCGAGAAGGCGAGCGGCGTCGACCGGGACCGGGTCGTGCCGAACGCCGTCTCGCGGTCACTGGCGACGGAACGGGCCTTCGGCATCGATGAGTTGGACCCTGGACGGCATCGCAGGGCACTGCTGTCGGCTGCCGAGGAGATCGGCGCACGGCTGCGCGCGGTGGAGAAGATCTGCCGCACCCTGACCCTCACCGTGCGCTACGCCGACCGCTCCTCGACCACCCGAAGCCGCACCTTGAAGGAGCCGACCGCGCACTCGGCGGCCCTGACGAAGGTGGCCTACGGCATGTACGAGGCGCTCGGCCTGCAGCGCGCCCGGGTCCGCGCGCTCACCCTGCGCGCCGAAGGCCTGGCCCCCGCCGACCAGGCCTCCCACCAGCTCACCTTCGACCCCGTGGACGAGAAGGTCCGCCGGATCGAGGAGGTCGCGGACCGCGCGCGAGCGAAGTTCGGGCCCCGGGCGGTGATGCCGGGGGCGCTGGGGCGTGACTGCGGCTCCACGGCTGTCAGCTGGCCCAGGGCGGCGTGATCCGGCTGCCGTCGGTCAGCTCCGCCTCCAGACCTATGGAGGTGGTGACCCAGGAGAGCGCGGTGTGATCGGTCGGGTTCTCCACGGCGAGGGTCGTACCCGGGTTGACGATCACCGTGTCGCCCGCACCGATGCGGTCGGTGCGGCCGTCGAGTGTGATCAGCAGTTCGCCCACGAGCAGATGAAAGATCTCCTCGCGGCTGACGGTGTGGGCGGGGGCCTTGATGCCGGCCGGGATCTCGCCGCGCCAGGCGCAGAGTTCCTTGCTACCGGTGAGCGGGGTGGCGTACGAGACGAAGCGGGCGCCGTGGCCCTGTCCGCCGCCCTGCTCGCCGTCGCCGGTGACCTTACGCAACGCATCCATGACGGGGTGGTGGCGCGCGGGTTCACCGATCTGCGGCCGGCACACGGCTTCACCTTCGCGCGGCTCGCCCCGGGCGGGGCCACCGTCACCGACCTCGCGGTGCACCTCGGGGTGACCAAGCAGGCCGCGAGCCAGCTGGTGGACGAGATCGTGCGGAAGGGATACGCCGAGCGGCGGCCGCACCCCCAGGACGTGCGGGCCCGGCTGGTCGTGTTGACCGAGCGCGGCTGGGCCTGCACCCGGGCGGCGGAGGAGGCGGCGGCCGAGGTGGTGGGGGCGTGGGCCGGGCTGTTGGGTGAGGGTGAAGTGCGGGTGCTGGGGGAGCGGTTGGCGCGGATTGCGCCCCATGGTCCGATCAGGCCCGCTTGGTGAGGGGCTGTCAAGTCCTGGTGGAGCGTTGGTTATCACTGGAAGTTTTTACTGGCGCGTAACTTCACATGTGCGCTACTCGCCCGTAACTTGACGAGTGAACAGCATCCTCGTGATCCGGATCACAGGGTAAGGCCCCCACCCCCCTTGAGCCGCAAGGAGATCACCCGATGCTGCCCTGGAAGCGAGTGCTCAGACCCCTCGCCGCGCTGCTCCTCACCGCCGCCGTCGCCACCGTTCCCGCCGCAACGGCCGCTGCCGCGGACACCGGGCCCAGCAGTGGCTGGAACGACTTCTCCTGCAAGCCCTCCGCCGACCATCCCCGCCCGGTCGTCCTGGTGCACGGCACCCTGGGCAACTCGGTCGACAACTGGCTGTCCCTCGCCCCCTATCTGAAGGACCGCGGATACTGCGTCTACTCCCTCGACTACGGCCAACTGACCGGCGTCCCCCTCTTCTACGGCCTCGGTCCCATCGACAAGTCGGCAGAGCAGCTGTCGGCCTTCGTGGACAAGGTGCTCGCCGCGACCGGCGCCGCCAAGGCCGATCTGGTCGGGCACTCCCAGGGCGGCATGATGCCCCGTTACTACCTGAAGTTCCTCGGCGGAGCCGCCAAGGTGAACGCCCTCGTCGGCCTCGCACCCGACAACCACGGCGCCACCCTGAGCGGCCTCACCAACCTGCTGCCGTACTTCCCCGGCGCCACGGACCTGATCAAGGCCACCACCCCCGGCCTCGCCGACCAGATCCCCGGCTCCGACTTCCTCACCCAGCTCAACGCGGGCGGTGACACCGTCCCCGGAGTGCACTACACGGTCATCGCCACCAAGTACGACGAGGTGGCCACGCCCTGGCAGAGCCAGTACCTGAGCGGCTCCGACGTCCACAACGTCCTGCTGCAGGACCTGTGCCCGCTCGACCTCACCGAGCACGTTGCGATCGGCCTGTTCGACCGTATCGCCTTCCACGAGGTGGCCAATGCGCTCGACCCGGCCGACGCCACCGCCACCACCTGCGCGTCGGCCTTCAGCTGAGGTGTCACCGGGGCCTGTCCGACCTGAGCCGCCGGACAGGCCCCGGAACCCTCACCGGCGGTGGGCGCCGCCCGCCGAGCGCCGCCGTACCGACAGGAACAGCGCCGCCGAACCGAGCGCAAGCGCCGCCGCGCCGCCGATCGCGACGTACGAGGTGCCGGTGGAGGTGCCGGTCTCCGCGAGGTTCCTCGCGGCACCGGCCGCCTTCGGCGCGTTGGGCGCGGCGGCGGTGCCGGGCTGCTGTGCCGGCGTGCTCGTGGCGTCGCCGCCCTGACGGTGATGCGGCATCGTCATCGTCGACTTGTCGGCACCGGCCGCGATCTGCCGGTCGGAGGGCGTGGAGGCCGTCGGAGCGGGGCTGTTGCCGGGGTTCGCCGCGCCGGCGCCGCCGAAGTCGACGTCCGAGCAGGAGTAGAACGCCTCCGGGCTGTCCGAGCGCTGCCAGATTGCATACAGCAGCTGCTTGCCGGACCGCTCGGGGAGCGTGCCGGAGAACGTGTAGAGGCCACCCGAGGCGACCGGGTCGGTGGACGTCGCCACCGGGTGCTCCAGATCCAGCTCGGACCAGGCCAGCGGCCTGGCGGGGTCGTAACCGGGCTTGGTGAGATAGACCTTGAAGGTCCCCTTGTGCTGGGCGGTCACCCGGTACTTGAAGGTGTACGACCCGCTGTGCACGCTCGTCACCGGCCAGTCGGCGCGGGCCAGGTCCAGGCCCTTGAACTCCTCGTTGTTCGCGCTGCACAGCTTGCCGTCCGGGATCAGCTTCTGGTGCTGTCCGGCGGCATCGCCGATCCGGATGCCGTTCCAGTCGTACAGCGCCTGTGCGCCGCCGGCCGCCACGGCCGCCTTGCACGCGGCCGACTTCGGGCTCTCCGGCCCCTCCGCGTAGCACTGCGAGACACGGCTGACCGGATCGCCCATCGAACCGTGCGCGGACGCGGGCGCGGCGGCGAGCACGGTCAGGGCGAGCGGCGGCAGACCGAGTACGGCGACGACAGCGGCCGTGCGGCGGGCGCGAGCGGGCATGCGGAACTCCTCGAAAGACGGTCCTCGGTGCGGCTGGATCCCGTGGGGTGCTCCGAAGCTAGACCCAAGAAACCGTGAAATCGCCTGCTGGAGGCGGGAGGAGGAGATCCTTATGGTGCGCTTAAGGGGGTGCTCAGACTGTGCTCAGGTAGATAGCGTGCGGCCATGACCGACAGGAATCCGGAGCGGGTCCGCGTGGCCGTCGCCGGCGATGTGCCGACCGTCAAGGCGGTGACGGACGCGGCCTATCAGCACTACATCGCGCGCATCGGCGTGGTGCCGCAGCCCATGGTGGCCGACCACGCCGCGGACGTGGCCGCCGGCCTGGTGTTCGTCACCGGGGAACCGGTCGAAGGGCTGGTCGTGATCGAGGCGTTCGCCGACCACCTCTTCCTGGACAGCATCGCCGTCCACCCCGACGCCCACGGCACGGGCGTCGGACGGCGCCTGCTGCGCTTCGTCGAGGCACGCGCGCGTGCGCTGGGCCTCGGTGAGATCAGGCTCTACACGAACGCGCTGATGTGGGAGAACCAGGAGATCTATCCGAAGTACGGATACGAGGTCGTGGAACGCCGCGTCGACGGGCCCTACGACCGCATTCACTACCGGAAGCGGCTGGACTGACGGCCCCGGCGAGGTCAGCCGTCGGGCCACCAGGTGCGTGCGATGTCCTTGCGCACCTCGGGACGGACCGTGGGGCGCTCCTCCGCCTCTTCGCGGACCCGGCGGCTGTCCGTCTTCTTCAGGGGCTTCTGCACGGTGACGCGGCGCATGGCTGCCTCCTTCGGTGCCTACCGTGGTCCGCGTTGTCACGGAGGTAGACCCTTTCGGCGAGAGTTCCTCATCGGAGCCGGATTGTCAGTGGCGGGTGTCACTCTGTGGGCATGACGAATGTGAAGGGCCGGACGGTTGCGCCGGTCGCCTGGGATGCCCCTGATGTCGACTGGGACGCGGCGGCCGGCGCCTTCGACGACGAGCCGGACCATGGCCTGCGCGACCCCCAGATCCGCGCCGCCTGGGCGGCCAGACTCCGCTCCTGGCTGCCCGAGCGCCCCGCCGATGTCCTCGACCTCGGGTGCGGCACCGGCAGCCTGTCGCTCCTCGCGGCCGAACAGGGACACCGGGTGACCGGCGTCGACTCCTCCCCGGTGATGGCCGAGCGGGCCCGCGCCAAGCTCGCCGGGTACGACGCGGTGGTCCTGTGCGGGGATGCCGCCGCCCCGCCGGTGGGGGAGCGGCGCTTCGACGTCGTCCTGGTACGGCATGTGCTCTGGACCCTGCCGGGACCGGACAGGGTGCTGCGGCACTGGCGGGACCTGCTGCGGCCCGGAGGGCGGCTCGTGCTGGTCGAGGGGGTCTGGGGGACCCTGAACCCCGTCGGCATACCCGCCGAGCGCCTCACCGCCCTGCTCGCGCCGCTGAGCCCGGAGATACGCGTGGAGCGACTGTCCGGCGACCCGCTGCTGTGGGGGAAGGCGGTGACGGACGAGCGGTACGCCGTGGTGGCCGGCATGGGGCACCGGTCAGGTCAGTAGCTCCTCGAAGCCGCCCTCGCGGGCCAGCCTCTCCAGTTCGTCCAGGGCGGCCACTGCGGCGGAGGCGGCCTCGGGGTCCGTCTCCGCCAGCCCGCTCCCGGCGAACTCGTCCTCGTCCAGCCGCCGTACGTCCGTGCCGTCGGCGGAGCGCCACAGGTCCAGGTCCAGGTCTTCCACGATCAGCTCGGCGCCGGTGCGCACCGCCGGGCGGGTGATGTCGCAGTACCAGCCCTTCACCGTGCCGTCCGCGGCGCGGACCTCCTTCACCGCGTACCAGCGGTCCCGCCAGTAGTACTCGGTGAAGACGTCACCCGGCTCGAAGCGGACGAAGCCGAAGTCCCGGGCGCCGGCGCCCGCCCAGGGCGCGCGTACGGCGATGCGGGTGCCGTCGTCGCCGAGCAGCTCGGCCGGGTAACGGATCTTCGTTCGGCCGGCCTTGACCAGGAGGACCTCCAACTGCTCCTGTTCGTCAGTCGAGTTCACGGACATGGCGTACCTCCGTCGCGCAGATCTCGTACCCGAGCCACTTGTTGATCGCGATCATCGGGTCGTTCCCGGTGTCGTTGCCGGTGAAGGCCTCGGTGATACCGGCGGCCCGGGCCCGGTACAGGGAGTGGATCTTGGCGAGCTTGGCCAGGCCGCGCCCGCGATGGGACTGGGCGGTGCCGGTCATCGCGGTGGCGTACCTGGTGCCGCCGTCGGTGTAGGCCACGCTGAAGGCGACCGGACGGCCCTCGACACACGCGGCCACCGTCAGGTCGCGGTCCAGCAGCGGATGCTTCC
This sequence comes from Streptomyces roseochromogenus subsp. oscitans DS 12.976, assembly GCF_000497445.1. Classification (NCBI taxonomy): domain Bacteria; kingdom Bacillati; phylum Actinomycetota; class Actinomycetes; order Kitasatosporales; family Streptomycetaceae; genus Streptomyces; species Streptomyces roseochromogenus. Next base: position 7,659,431 of record NZ_CM002285.1, read on the forward strand.
AGTGCTGCTCGATCCAGGCCTCGTAGTCGGTCAACTCGTAGTCGACATCGCCCGGTTCATCCAGCATCGTCTCCGCGTCCAGCTCGAACAGCGGGCGCGGGTCGTCCGCGAAGTCCGCGGCCGTACGCAGCTCGACGCCCGGCGGGATCTCCGGTTCGGGCGGGAGAGCGGAGCCCACCAGGTCGCGACGCAGGAAGTGGGCGGAACGGCTGCCCCGATAACCGTGGCGTTCCGCGAAGGCGCGGTTGGCCGGTTCGTCGAGGACCCAGCTGAACACCCTGGTCGCTCCCTGGGCGGCGAGGTGCTCCTCGGCCGCCCGCAGCAGGAGCCCGCCGGCACCGCGACCGGTCCGGTCCGGCCGGACGTAGACGTTCAGCAGACCCTGGCCCGGCTCGGTGCTGTCGTGGGCCAGATGGACCTGGGCCGTGCCGATCACCTCGCCGTCCTCCTCCGCGATCAACGGGCGATAGCGCGCCTCGGGAGGCATGTGGAGGGCGTTGTGGCGGATCGATTCCGAGGTGAACAGGATGTACGGAAGGGCGAGATGGCGGACCCTGGCGAAGCCCTCGGTGTCCGCGGGGACGCCGGGGCGGAGGTCGCGCACGATCACAGTCATGGTGATGCACCGTACGGGGATACATGCCGGTGATGCCTCTGATTTTCCGCCCGTGAGGGACAATCGGCCCGTGAGCCTGAAGATCCGCATCGATGACAGCGCGCCCCCGTACGAGCAGGTGCGGGCGCAGATCTCCGCGCAGGCACGGTCAGGGACGCTGCCGGTGGGATACCGGTTGCCGACCGTGCGGGGGCTGGCCGAGTCCCTGGGCCTCGCCGTGAACACCGTGGCCAAGGCGTACCGGGCGCTGGAGACCGACGGGGTGATCGAGACGCGGGGGCGCAACGGAACGTTTGTGGCTGCCGCCGGCTCGGCCGCGGAGCGTGAGGCGTCCTTGGCCGCACAGGCGTACGCCGAGCGGGTCCGGCGGCTCGGGCTTACCGAGGACGACGCGTTGGCTGCCGTGCGGGATGCCCTGCGGGCGGCTTACGGGGGGTCTTACGGGGGGTCTTACGGGGGGTAGGGGTTTCGGGGCTTGGCTGAGGACGGCTCGGCACCGCCGGATCCCGCCGTCGTGGCTGAGCACCGTTGTGGCGGGGGAAAAGGAGCGGCGGAAACGCGAAAACGCGGAAACACGGAAACGCGGAATCAAGGTCAGGAACGTTTCGACAGCTCCGGGAATCGTGTCACCGACAGACCCGCTCGTCCCGCCGCCCTCCCGAACACCACCGCATCCTTCACCGCCGCCCCGCCCGGATCGTTGTTGAAGTACGCGTACACGTCTTCCTGGTCGGACCACGTCGTCGCGATGCGGTCCACCCACGTCTCCAGTGAGCGGCGGCCATAGCGGGGCCAGGGGGTGGCGCGGCCCTCGTGGAAGCGGACGTAGCCCCAGTCGGTGGTGCGCCACAGGGGGGTCGTCGGGTGGGCCTGGACGTCCGCCCAGCACACGGCCGCGCCCCGGGATTCCAATACGCCCCGCACCTGCGGTGTCCACCAGGAGTCGTGGCGGGGTTCCACGGCGACCCTCGTACCGGGCGGGAAGCAGGCCAGGCAGGTGTCCAGGAGGGCGGGGTCGGCGCGCAGGGTCGGGGGAAGCTGGAGGAGGACCGGGCCCAGGCGGTCGCCGAGGCCCGCCGCGTGGGTCATCAGGCGGCCGACCGGTTCGGCGGGGTCCTTCAGGCGCTTGATGTGGGTCAGATAGCGGCTGGCCTTGACCGCGACGACGAAGTCCGCCGGGACCCGGTCCCGCCAGGTCTCGAAGTTCTCGCGGGACGGGAGACGGTAGAACGCGTTGTTGATCTCCACCGTTGCGAAGAGCCGGGTGTACTCCTCCAGCCACAGCCGCGTCGGGACCCCGGCCGGATAGACGAGGTCCCGCCAGTCCTTGTACTGCCACCCCGAGGTGCCGACGAACAAGGTCACAGCACCATCAAAGCACTACAGATACAGGCCCGCGTCCGTGCCGTCCCGCGCCCCCGGCACCGAGGTCGGCGCCGTGCCACGGCGCAGCGCGTACAGCTCGGCCAGCGTCGCGCCCTCGCGGCCGATGGCATCCTCCCGGCCGTGGGCCTCGATGCCGAGCCAGTTCACCGCCTCGCGGCGGGTCAGCGGACCCACCTCGATACGGGCCAGGCAGCGCCCGGGGCGGACCACGGCCGGGTGCAGACGCTCCAGGTCCTCGTTGGTGGTGACGCCGACCAGCACGTTGCGGCCCTGGCCGAGCAGGCCGTCGGTCAGATTGAGCAGCCGGGACAGGGCCTGGCCCGCCGTGTGCTTGGCCTCGCCGCGGATCAGCTCGTCGCAGTCCTCCAGGAGCAGCAGCCGCCAGCGGCCCTTTCCGGCGCTGTCCTCCTCGCCGATCGCGATGTCCATGAGATAGCCGACGTCGGAGAAGAGGCGTTCGGGGTCCAGGACGCAGTCCACCTGGCACCAGTCGCGCCAGGAACGGGCCAGCGTGCGCAGGGCCGAGGTCTTGCCGGTGCCGGGCGGGCCGTGCAGGAGGAGCAGCCGGCCGGCGATGTCCTCCGGGGTCGTCTTCATCAGGCGGTCCATGGCGTCCGCCACCGGTGCCGTGTAGTTGGGCCGGACCTCGTCCCAGGTGCCGGCGGAGATCTGCCGGGTGGTGCGGTGCGGGCCGCGCCGGGGGGAGACGTACCAGAAGCCCATCGTCACGTTCTCGGGCTGGGGCTCGGGTTCGTCCGCCGCGCCGTCCGTGGCCAGGTCGAGGACCCGCTTGGCCAGTTCGGCGCTGGTCGCGGTCACCGTGACGTCCGCGCCGCGGTTCCAGCGCGAGACCAGCAGGGTCCAGCCGTCGCCCTCGGCAAGGGTGGCGCTGCGGTCGTCGTCGCGGGCGGCCCGCAGCACACGGGCGCCGTCGGGCAGCAAGGTGGCGCCGGAGCGGACGCGGTCGATGTTGGCCGCGTGCGAGTACGGCTGCTCGCCCGTCGCGAAGCGGCCGAGGAACAGCGCGTCGACGACGTCGGACGGCGAGTCGGAGTCGTCGACGTGGAGCCGGATCGGCAGAGCGTCGTGTGGGTTGGCAGACATGTCGCCATGATCGGGCACGGACCGGCTCCGCGCACGGCAATTCCCCGTTTGTTCCGGGTCTCCCCAAAGCCCGCCGGACGACCTCCCTCCGCCGATACCGTTGTCCTCGATGGGACGACATGGGTGGGATTCGGATACTCGGCGGTGGCGGCTCACCGCCCTGCTCGGTGTCGGCGCGGCCGCGCTGGCCTTGGCGGTGACCCTGTTCGGCACGCTGACCGGCGGTCCCAGCACCGCCGGCACCACACGTGACGGCGACACGGTGCACGGCACCCCCGCGAGTCCGAGCGCGAAACCGGAGCCGTACGTCGGCTGGGGTTTCACCCACACCCAGTACAGCGCCGACGAAGGCGCCGCTGCGGCCACCAAGAGCGTGGAGCGGCTGCTCGGCCAGAGCGGCGGGCTGCCGCAGAACCAGCACATCATGGGCTGGGGCGCCGACAATCCCGAACCGGTCAAGGGACACTACGACTTCGGCGCCCTCGACCGCCGCATCGACTTCATGCGCGCCTCCGGGGCCACCCCCGTGATCACCCTGTGCTGCTCCCCGGACTGGATGAAGGGCGGCAGGGCCGGCGTCGACCACACGGACTGGAGCCAGTCCGCCCTGGAGAAGGCGCCCACTCCCGACCACTACCAGGACTTCGCCGACCTCGCCGCGACCATCGCCCGCCGCTATCCGGACGTGAAGCACTTCGTCGTCTGGAACGAGTTCAAGGGCTTCTGGAACGACGCCGGGTCCCGCTGGGACTACGAGGGATACACCAGGCTGTACAACCTCGTGTACACGGCGCTGAAGAAGGTCGACAAGGACATCATGGTCGGCGGGCCGTATCTGGTGATGGACAGTGTCGACCCGCGTGACCAGAACGCCTCCGGCGCGCTGAAAGGCCCGTGGGGCGCCATGGACCGGCGGGTGCTCGACGCCTTCTCGTACTGGAACGCGCACAAGGCCGGCGCCGACTTCACCGTCGTCGACGGCTCCAGCTACACCCACGACGACGACCTGCTGCCGAACGAGTTCGCGGCCACCGACAAGCTGACGGCGGTCAGCGAGTGGCTGCGGCGGCAGACCCACGGCCTGCCGCTGTGGTGGGCCGAGTACTACGTGGAGCCCGGCGACGGCAACGGCGACCGCACCGGCTGGACCGAGCCGCACCGCGTCGCCGTCCAGGCCACCGGCATGATCGCCATGGTCAAGGGCGGCGCCGACTCCGGCTTCTACTGGAACCCGGAGGACAAGACCGGTTCCGGCTGCGCCGGCTGTCTGTGGACGCCGACCGACGGCTCCGGCGGGGGCAGAGCCCTGCCCATGTACGACCTGGTGTCCCGGTTCGCCAAGGCGTTCCCGCCCGGAACGGCGTACCAGAACGTGTCCGTCGCGGCCGACGACGTGCCGGATGTCCGCGTCCTGGCGAGCGGGAGGACCGTCCTCGTGGTCAACACACAGAACCGGCCGATCAGCGCCCAGGTCGACGGCAAACGGTTCGGCATGCGGCCGTACGAGGTGAAGTGGCTCGACCGCTGAGCCACCCCGCACCCGTCACCTCATCGTCATCACTTCAAGGTCAGGAACCGCTGCACCAGCGAGGCCAGCACCACCGCCAGCAACGGCAGTGCGAACCAGAACGTGCCCTGGAGCAGCCGCAGTTGGCGCACTCCCGGCCGCACCGCGACCCGGACCACCTCCCGCGCCGCCAGCAGCAGGATCAGGAGGACGGCGGACAGCGCGCCGACCACCGACCACGGCGTCCAGGTCACCTGCGGCCCGATCGGCCCCGGATGCGGCTTCGGCACCGCGCCCGCCGGCTGCCTGCGCAGCGCGAACACCGTGACGTCGTCGTTGACCAGGACTTTCGTCAGCTCCTGCCGGTCGTCCAGGTGCTCGATCAGCCGGGGCTCCCAGGTCGCGGAGTAGCCCGCGTCCAGCTGCAGATAGGTCACCTGACTTCGGTTGATCATCAGATACGAGTGCGGGCCCGCGTCCTTCAGCGCCTTGACCAGGCCCGACACCAGCACGGGGTCGGTCGGGGCCAGAGTGGGCACATAGGAAACGCGCTCCATGTCCTTCGACCCCCAGGGCATCGCCGGGGTCACGTCGTTGACCGTGTCCTGGGTCAGCCACAGCAGCCGTACCGTCGGCTTGTCGTGGGCGTACACCCAGTTCATGGCGGCGACCTCGCCGGGCCGGGTGCGCTCGAACGGCTCGTTGCCCCAGCGGGCCACCAGGAAGCCGCCCATCAGCAGCAGCCCGGCCAGCAGCGCGGCCAGTGGAGCGAGGCTCACCCGGTCCTTGTCGCGCTCTTTCGCCGTGACGCCGGTGCGCGGGAAGAGGGCGAGGGCGCCGAGCAGGGCCGCGCCCGGCACCGCGAACATGAAGACGCGCAGCGCCATCTCACCGCCGTACGACTGCATGCCGAAGCCCAGGAACGGCACGAAGGTCAGTACCAGCAGGGAGCGTTCGCGGTAGCGGTGGAAGCGGCGCCGCCACCAGCCCCAGCAGGCGAACGCCAGCACCGAACCGGCCAGCAGCACCCGGGTGTACAGCACCAGCTTGTGCGTCGAACTGCCGCCCTGGATCCGGCCGGAGACGGAGGTGGAGACATTGCTGCCGACCCCGCCGACCCCGCCGAACAGATCGTTGAAGTGCCCGGACCAGTACGGCTCGGCCATGAAGCCCACCCACACCGCGACCAGCACCGCGCAGAGCAACGGCAGCCCGCGCAGTTCGGACCGGCCGAGCAGGACCAGGGCCGCGAGCACGCCGAGCATGATGAACGGGGTGAGCTGGTGCGCGGGCACGCTCGCCACGTACAGGCCGATCAACACCATCAGCAGGACCGCACGCTGGCGCCGGTCCGCCGGCTCCGCCTCCGCCTCGCCCGGACGGAACTTCGTCCAGATCACGCGCGGTGGGCGGAACCAGACCAGCAGGATCGCCACGAACATCAGATACAGCAGATAGGTGAAGCCCTGCGGCGAGAAATAGTCCTGGCCGACCCAGCCGCACAGCACGAACAGCCAGACGCCGGTCCACTTCGCCCGCCAGCTCGCCCGCATCGACCGGGTGAGCAGGAACATCGGTGCCAGATAGGCGAGCTGGACGGCCGTCGGCCACCAGCGGATGACCTCGGTGAAGTCGGTGACCCCGCAGGCCCGGCCGGCGAACGCGGCCACCGCGAAGAAGCCCGGCCAGCTCCAGCGGGCGTCCAGGTCCGGTACGGCGGAGCCGGTGCGGTCGATGTAGTCGATGAAGCCGAGATGCTGCCAGGCCGTCGGGAACCGCGGCTCGGTCTCGATCACGGCGGGCAGCGCGTGCAGTGATACGACCGTCGCCAGCAGGGTGAGCAGCAGCAGCGCCCGGTGCTCGCGGCGCAGCCAGAGCAGCGCGGTGAAGACGACGACCAGCAGCCCCGCTCCGACCAGGGTGGGCAGCGGCAGCACCGAGATCAGCCCGAGCCCGCCCATCCGGTCCAGATCGGCCTCGCCGAGCCGCAGCGCGGGCACCCAGTACAGCAGCAGCGCGGCGATCAGCAGACAGCCGAGGACGACTCCGGAGCGGGTGGGCAGCCGCCGCCGGCGCAGGGATGGGGATACGGGTGCCGGTGGTTCCTCGGGCATGGCTTCGTCCGGTACGGCGCGTCGGGGCGCGGGTGCGTCGTTCCCGGCCAGGGACGCGTCCAGTTCCTCGGTCGTGAACGGTGCGTCGACCTCCGCCGCCTCGGCCTCGCGCAGCAGTTCGGCCTCGGCCGGGCCCAGCGATGCCTCGCTGCCGGGTTCCCTCTCCTCCACCGGAAGCCCCACCGGAAGCCCGGCCCGAAGCGCCGGAGGGGGCACCGGCGTACCGGCGGGTGGGGTGCCGGGGCCCGGGCGGACGTCCGGGCGGCGCTCCACATGGTCGAAGTCGACATGGATGCCGAGAGCCAGGGTGTCGTTGTCCAGCGCCCAGGCAGGGCTGTGCCGGTGGGCCGGGGGAGAGGCTGGGATCTCGCGCGCCCCCAGGTCGGCGAGGTCCCCGTCGGGTGCCGCCGTGTCGGGTACGGCGTCGGCGGCGGTGCGGATCGTCTTCCAGAGCCGCGGCGCGGCGATCGCCGCGATGACCGCGAGGCTGCCGGCCTCGGCGATGCCCGCTCCGGTCAGCCCCATCCGGGGCAGGAGCAGCAGGGTCAGACCCAGCGTCAGTGCGCACAACAGGCCCTGGAACAGGGCGAGTCCGGCGGTGCGGCTGCGGGCCCGCAGCACCGCGAAGTACGTCTCGATGACGACCCGCAGTATCGAGCCGACCGCGAGCCAGCGCAGCAGCGGGGTCGCGGCGGCCGCGTAGCCCGTGCCGAACACGCCGAGGATCCAGGGCGCGCCGGTGATCAGCAGGCCCGCGACCGGCAGCATGATCCGGGCCATCCGCCGCAGTGCGGCACGGGTGTTGGCAGCCAGGCGATCCGGGTCGTGCGAGCCCTCGACCGTGAGGGACGCGCCCATGTTGATGGCGAGCAGGTCGGTCGTACCGCCGATGGTGGCGGCGATGTAGAAGTAGGCGTTCTCGGCGGAGCTGACCTGCGATGCGACGAGCACCGGCACGAGGTAGATCACGGCGAGCGAGAACAGCGAGCCGGTGTAGTCCCCGGCCAGGAACCGGCCGACCTGCGTCAGCGTGGGCGGCTGGGCGCGGCCCTCGGTCGCCTTGACGTGCCGGGGCACCAGCCGCCGGAACACCAGCCAGCCCAGCGGCACCACCGAGGTGACGATCGCGGCCACCCAGGAGACGAAGACACCGGCGGTCGGGATGGCGACGGCGAGCGCGACGAGCAGGGCCAGCTTCACGGCCGAGAACACGGTGTTGCCCACCGGCACCCAGGTCGCGCTGCGCAGTCCGGTCAGCACCCCGTCCTGCAGGGTGAGCAGGTTCCAGGCGACGACGGCCACGATGAAGCCGAGCCCGTTGACCGTGCCGTGCAGGAACCGGTACGACGGCCCCCAGGTGTCCAGGGTCAGCAGGAAGACGCCCGCCGCGAGCGCCACCACCAGGGAACTGCCCGCGTAGGTACGGAAGATGAGCGTGCCGGTGCGTTTCCCGGACACCGGGATGAAGCGGGCCAGGGCACCGGTCAGGGTCACCGCGGTCAGCCCGGCGAGGAACTTCATCGCGGCGATGGCGGCCGAGCCCTGCCCGACCGCCGACTCGGAGTAGTAGCGCGCCGCCGCCAGCCAGAAGCCGAGCCCGAGGACGGCGCTGACACCCGTGTTGAGCATCAGCGCGTAGGCGTTGCGGAACAGCGGGCTGCCGCCGCCGGACCGGCCCGTGCCGGGCAGCCGGAGGCGCCGCCCGGACTTCTCGGGCGCCCCGGCGCCGGGCGTCGCGGCCTCGGTTGTTGTGGTCGTGTCAGACACGGGAACGGATGGCCTTCCGGCGGACCTGGCGGGCTCTGCGGACGAGGGCGTACCCCTTGGTGAGGGCACGGTCCCTGGCGAAGGCGCGGGTGACGGCACGGCCGTGGAGCAGCTGTTCGAACTCCTCGGCACCCGTGGCGCGCCGCACCGTGACCCGTTCGAGCGCGTACGGCCCCTGGCGGCGGCGGGCGAGCGCGTTGCCGACGGCGAGCGCCTGGGCGTAGCCGTCCGCGCGCACGGCCTGGCGGACCCTGCGGCTGGAGTACCCGTAGGGGTAGGCGAACGACACCGGGCGGGCGCCGAGTTCGTCCGTGACGATCTCCGTGCAGCGGGTCAGCTCCGTGCGCAGGGCATCGTCGTCGAGCTGGTCGAGCTGCGGGTGGGTGTGGCTGTGTCCGCCGATCTCCACGCCGGCGGCGGCCAGTTCGCGCACCTGCCGCCAGTCGAGCATGGTGTCGAGGCCGCCTCCGGTGTCGTACCCGCCCCTGATCCAGCCGGTGGAGACGAACAGCGTGGCGGGGAAGCCGTGCTTGGCGAGCACGGGCAGCGCGTGCCGGTGCACGCCCTCGTAGCCGTCGTCGAAGGTGATCAGCACCGGCCGGGCGGGCAGCGGGGCGCCACTGCGCCAGCGGCCCGCGAGGTCGGCGGTGGTGACCGGGGTCAGGCCCAGGTCGCCGATGAGCGCCATCTGCTCCGCGAACGCCTCCGGCGCCACCGACAGGGCGCGGGTGGCGTCGTTGGGCGCGGTGGCCACGGAGTGGTACATGAGGATGGGGACGGGCGTGTCACTCATGGGTGCCCCCTTCGGAACCGGCGCGGGCCTCGGTGCTCTCCGGGATCGGCGCCGGCGAGAAGGTCGTACCGCTGCGCCGCGCCCGCACGCTTCCCACCACATAGCCGCCCGCCGCAGTGAGGACTCCGGCGACGATCGCGCCCGCGCGGCCCGCGCCGCCCGGCCGGGCCAGCAGGGCGTCCCGCAGACCACGGACGACCCCTGCGGGCAACACCCTTGTGGTGTACCGGCGTTCGGACCGCAAACCCTGGCCGGCGCCCACGCTGCGGGCGACCAGCGCCTTGGACAGGCCCTCGGCGTAGGTGCGGGTGCGGAAGTAGGCGAAGTGCTCGCGGGGTGCGGGCACCCGGTGGTGGATGACGGCGCGGTCGTCGATGAGCAGGACGGCGTCGGGGCGGACCCGGGTGAGCCGGATGCACAGCTCCGTCTCCTCGCAGCCCAGCGGACGGCGGTCGCCGTCGCGGCCGATGCCGGTGGCGAAGCCGCCCGCCGCATCGAACGCCGTACGCCGGAAGGAAGCGTTTCCTCCGAGCACATTGCGGACCCGGACCCGGCCCGGCGGCAGCCCCTTGTAGGTGCAGCCCACCACCCAGTCGAACTCCTCCGGGAACCAGGCCGGCCGCCGGCCCGACGCCCAGACGGGTTCGGTGCGGCCGCCGACCGCCATGACGCGCGGGTCGGCGTACCCCTCGGCGAAGCGGCGCAGCCAGTCGCGTTCGGCCACGGCGTCGTCGTCCAGGAAGGCGATGACCTCGCCGTGGGAGGCGGCGATGCCGGTGTTGCGGCCGGCGGACAGGCCGCGCGGGCCCGCGTTGGCCAGCACCCGGACGCACTCGGTCTCCTTGTACTCGCGGGCCAGCCGGTCCCTCAGCGCCGGGTTGTGGTCCACGACCAGGAGCGTCTCCAGCGCCGGATACGACTGCGCGCGCACCGAGGAGACCGCCGCGAGGATGTCCTCCCAGCGGTCCTCGGTGTACACGCAGATCACGACGGAGATGCCGGGATCTGTCAAGACAACTCTCCCCGGACCGTGTCGAGCATCGGCGAGTGCTGTTCCTGGCGGCGCAGCTCGCGCCGGTTGGAGCGCTCCCCGAGGATGACCTTCAGCACCCGGAACCCGTCGCGCACGGCCCGTAGATTGCTGGTGCCGTGGATGCGGAGGTACTCGTGGCTCGGGATCTCCTGGACCTTCAGACCGGCCTTGACCACTCTGATGTTCATGAGCGTCTCGACCTCGAAGCCGGTGCAGTCCAGGTCGATCTTGTCGAGGCAGTGCCGCCAGAACGCGTTGTAGCCGTAGCACAGGTCGGTGTAGCGGGCGCCGAACTTGCGGTTGACGACCGTGCACAGCGCCCAGTTGCCGAGCTTGCGGATGAAGGTCATGTCGTCGGTGCCGCCGCCGTTGGCGAAGCGCGAGCCCTTGGCGAAGTCGGCGCCGGAGACCAGCGCGGAGACATAGCTGACGATCTCGCCGCCGTCGGCCGAGCCGTCCGCGTCGACCATGACGATGATGTCGCCACTGCAGGCCTCGAACCCGGTGATCAGGGCATCCCCTTTGCCCTTGCCGTGCTGTTCGACGACCTTGACGCCCGGCCACAGGGAACGGGCCACTTCGACGGTGTCGTCGGTGGAATTGCCGTCCACCAGGACGACTTCGTGTATCCAGTCCGGAAGTGTCTTGAAGACGTACGGAAGATTCTCCGCCTCATTCATGGCGGGAATCACCACGCTCACCGGCGGAGTGATCGCGAGGTGAGAGGAGATCGGCCTATAGTGCGCGGCGATCGACGGATCTTGTTGCCCTGAACTGGGCGGGCGCAGAACGGAACTCATGAGTCTTTTTCCCTCTCGTCCGGTGGACCGCCCACCCCCGGGCGGCCCGGCTCTGTTCCGGTTCGAAAGGGGGGTTTCTCATCTTCGGCACGGCGAATTGATCTCCGTACCCGCAGACGAGCTGGCAAAGCTGGCCGGTCTGCCGGAGAAAAACGGCAGCCGGTCGCGCGGCACGACTCGGTCACAGTTGCGGTCACCGAGCACGGCACCCCCCTACCGCGCCCCGCGCCGGCGGACGTCGTGGCCCTGAGCCCTCCCCTGGAGCCGTGTGCCGACGTGCCGGTGCGGGTGAGTTGTATGACGGTATTGACGATTGAACCCGAAAGGCAAGCCCTGGAAGGCTGCCTCACGCTTTTGTTGGTTTGGCCGTTACACAACTTTGGCCGGTCTTACTCAGTGTTGTGTGCGTTTTCCGGAAATTTGTTCCCGGAGTGACGCCAGGAGCAGAAGCAGCACACTCAGCACGGTCACCGCGACCACCCCGCCGCGGACCGACCAGCGATGGACCGCGAGCATGCCCTGGGTCACCAGCATGTTGACGACGACCGAGCCCGCAAGCGCGCAGAGCGTCCGGCCGAAGGGATCCAGCCCGCGCAGCGCCGCGGCGATGGCCACGGCCGGCGCCGCGAGCAGGAAGAAGAAGGCGCACGGGCCGCGCAGCGGAGAGGTCGAGTCGAGGAGGGCGAGCAGCGCGCCGACCGCCGCCACGGCGGTCCCGGCCCCCGCGAGCAGCGGCAATGAAGATGTCTTGATACGTAAGGTCTGCATTGGCGACTTTGCCCCCCGACGCGCCGGATGCCGGGCTTCAATGTGGCGCAGTCCAAGCGGCGCCGTCAAGACGACGGTTGTCGAACCGTCACCGGGGATGACATGTACGCGCAATAGATGAACGGTGAATGTTTCTGGTTGATCCTGTTGAGACCCTAAAAGTCTTGGCATGGACACTTCCCGTCAACACGCGTAGTTGCTACGACAGTTACGGCAGAGATCCTGCTAAAGGGAGGTTCCATGAGACGTTCCCGACTTACCGGACTCGTTACCTCACTCCTCCTCGCCGCCGGCCTCGGACTCACCGGAGCCGCGTCGGCGCAGGCCTCCTCGGCGGCCGTGACCGGCGGCTATGTCGCCCTCGGCGACTCCTACTCGTCCGGAGTCGGCTCGGGCAGCTACATCAGCTCCAGCGGCGACTGCGACCGCAGCACGAAGGCGTACCCGTACCTGTGGAACGCCGCCCACAGCCCGTCCTCGTTCGCCTTCGACGCCTGCTCCGGCGCCACGACGGACGACGTGATGGCCAATCAGCTCGGCTCGCTGAACTCCTCCACCTCACTGGTGTCCCTCACCATCGGCGGCAACGACGCCGGCTTCTCCGACGTCATGACGACCTGTGTGATCCAGTCCGACAGCGCCTGTCTCTCCCGGATCGACACCGCCAAGGCGTACGTCGACTCCACGCTCCCCGGCAAACTGGACACCGTCTACGACGCGATCACCGCCAAGGCCCCGGGTGCCAAGGTGGTCGTCCTCAGCTACCCCCGCTTCTACCTGCTCGGACAGACCTGCCTCGGCCTCTCCGACACCAAGCGGTCCGCGATCAACGGCGCGGCCGACTACATCGACGCCGCCATCCAGAAGCGCGCCCAGGCCCACGGATTCGTCTTCGGCGACGTCCGCTCCGCGTTCTCCAGCCACGAGATCTGCTCCGGCGACTCCTGGCTGCACAGCGTCAACTGGCTCGACATCAGCGAGTCGTACCACCCCACCGCGGCCGGCCAGTCCGGCGGCTATCTGCCCGTGCTCACGAACAACGCGTGACCCGCACGGGCTCGCCCCTCAGGGTGAACCCTCCCGCCCTCAGGGTGAACTCCCCGGCGAGCCCGACGCCGAAGCGGAGGCCCCGCCTGTCGGGGTCTCCGTCGCCGTCCCGGTCGCCGTACCCGAGCAACTCACCGAGAACGGCACGGAGTTCGACGTCATCTGCACGGGACCGCGTACCGTCACGCTGATCTGGTCCTCGGTCGTTCCGCTGCCCGAGTACACCGTCAGGGTCACCCGCACCTTCTGCGTCTTGCCTCCGCCGTCCGGGAAGGACAGCGTCCGCCACCCCGGATCCGACACCGACCCGCGCGTCGACACCCAGCGGTACTCCACCCGCGCCGGCAGCCGCCCCACCGTGAACGTCGCCGTGAAGACCGGTGTCTGAGCGGCCGGCGGGGGACAGGTCCCGGCGTACGTGGTGTGCGCGCCGGCCACGGCGACCTGCACGGACTGCGCCGGCTGCGGGCTCGACGACGCACTGCCGCTCGCGGTCGACGGCGCCTGGGTGTTCGAGTCGGTGCTGCCGCGCGCGGTCGGCGTGTGCGCGCTGTCGCTCGCCGAGACGTCGCCCGCGTTGCCCCGGCCGCCGTTGTCGCGGTGCAGCAGCGCGTACGTCAGCCCCGCCAGCGCGAGCACGACCGCGAGCAGACCCGCCACCAGCACCACACCGGCTCGCCGGGAGCGTTCCGGCGCCGCGGACGTCGTCGTGCCGGACAGGGGCGTCGGTGGGGTGGGAGCGGGCGGCCCCGGATACCGGGCCGCGTACTCCCGGTCCACGGCCGTCGGGGCGGTGTACGGCGGCGGCAGCGGCATCGTGGCCGCGCGGGGCGTTCCTCCCCGAGAGGGGGCACCCCCGGCTGCGACGATCCGCAGCTCGTGCTCCGCCCGCTCGGCACCGAGCCGCTCGGCGGGGTCCTTGCGCAGCAGCCCCTCGACGACCGGGGCGAGCGGCCCGGCTCGGCGCGGCGGTGGCAACTCCTCGTCCACCACCGCACGCAGGGTGCTGAGCGGGGTGTCGTACCGGAACGGCGAGACACCCTCCACGGCCGCGTAGAGCAGCACCCCCAGCGACCACAGATCTGACTCCGGCCCCGGCGTCCGCCCCAACGCCCGCTCCGGTGCGAGGAATTCGGGCGAGCCGACCACCTCGCCGGTCATGGTCAGCGCGGAGCTGCCCTCGACCGAGGCGATCCCGAAGTCGGTCAGCACCACCCGGCCGTCGTTCGCGAGCAGCACATTGGCCGGCTTCACATCCCGGTGCAGCACTCCGGCGGCGTGCGCGGCGCGCAGCGCGGACAGCACCTCGGCACCGATGTGCGCCGCCCGCTGCGGCGACAGCGCACCCTCCGCCTCCAGCTGGTCGGCCAGCGACAGCCCGTGCACCAGCTCCATCACGATCCACGGCCGGCCGCCCTCCAGCGCCACGTCGTACACCGTGACCACGTTGCGGTTCGAGACCCGGGCCGCCGCCCACGCCTCGCGCTCCAGACGCGCGTACATCCGCTCCACATCGGAGGCCGGCAGCCCGGCCGGCGCCCGCACCTCCTTGACGGCCACCTCGCGGTGCAGCACCTCGTCCCGGGCACGCCACACCGTGCCCATGCCGCCCTCGCCCAGCGGGGACAGCAGACGGTAGCGGCCCGCGATCACACGTTCACGGCCCGGCTCTTCGGACACGGGCGCCCCCAAGGCATATCGCGTGATTTCTGCACCAAAGTAGCTCAGCCCAGCGCGGATGCGGCCCCCCTGAGCACCAATCCGGCACCCAGGGCCATGACGACCAGCGCGGACGCGAGCGGCACGGACCGGCGTACCAGCGTGGCCACCGGGTGGGTGGTCCAGCGCGGACGCCGCTCCAGCACCCGGGTCACCCCCGAGCCCAGCCGGACCACGGCGAACCCGGCCGCCGTGAGTGTCAGCGCGAGCCCGGCTCCGTAGGCCACGACGAGCAGCAGCCCGAACCAGGCCTTCCCGAGTGCGGCGGCGCCGACGAGGACGACCACGGCGGAGGGACTGGGCACGAGGCCACCGGCGAACCCGAGCAGGATCGTGCCGCGGAGGGTGGGGGCGGCGGGGTGGGTATGGGTGTGACCGCCATGGGTGTGCGGGTGATTGGCGTGGGTGTGGCTGTGGGTGTGTCCCCCATGGGTGTGCTCGACACGCTGAGCGGGGTGATGATGGCGCGCGGACCACACCCTCCGTACGAGGCCGGCGCCGGTCGCGAGGACCAGTGCGCCGCCGGCGATGCCCAGCCAGGCGATCACCGAGGGCGTGGCGGCGGAACCGGCCGTGACGAGCAGGCCCAGAGCGACCACGCCGAGAGTGTGGGTCACCGTGACCGAGGCCGCCAGCGGAAGCACGTCACGGGGCCGGGCCCGGCCTCCGCGCGCCGCCGCGGCCGCGGCCATCAGGGTCTTGCCGTGGCCCGGCGCGAGCGCGTGCAGCGCGCCGAGCACGACCGCCACGAGCAGCGCGAGCGCGGCGAAGCCGACGGTGAGGTCATGGCGGGCCACGAGGTCGTCCAGCGCGCGGGTCCAGCGGTCGGCGCCCCGCGGCAGGACGGCGGCCCCCGGTTCCGCCCGCGGCTCCTCGGTGAGGGCCGGACCGCCGGGTCGCAGCCGTACGGAGGCGGTGGTGATGTCGGCCGGGGAGGACAGCAAGTCCTTCGGATACGTGGTCAGTTCGTGCGAGACCGACGTCTTCGGTACGTCCGTCGCGGTGAGCGTCATACGGTCGCCGCGCGCGGTGATCTCCCGCCAGCCGGGCCCGGACCAGTTCGTCGCGCTGCGAAAGCCGAGGGCGACCGAGCCGGCCCGGGGGAGCGGCGCCGTCCAACGGCACTCCACCCGCAGGGTGTTGAGGCCCGCCTGCCCGGGACGCAGGGCGGCCCGGCTGTCCCGCACGGTGAGGGGGACCTCGCGCCCGTTCACGGTCGCCTCGCTGCCCCGGGCGGCCTGCGCACAGCGCTGCCGGGCCCACTCCGCCGTGCCCAGCCGCGCCATGTCCGGTCTGGCCTGGGTCGCCGGTATCTCGGCCAGGTCCTCGACATGGTCCACCCGGAGCCGGCCGGGCGCGGCGACAAGGCCGTCGTACCGGTTGACGGTGAAGTTGCCGAGGGGATGCGCGCTCGCGCCTGGGGCGGGCAGGAGCACGAGGGCGCACAGGGCGCAGAGGACGAACGCGAGACGCGGCCTCACTTCGCGGCCTCCAGCGCCCTACGGGCCTCGGCGACGCCCAGGGGGGAGAAACCCGGGTTCAGCTTCAGGGCCGAGGCCAGCGAGGCGCGGCCCGCCGTCCGGTGGCTCGTGGCCAGCTCGATCATGCCGCGGTGGTACAGGAAGGCGGCGTTGCGGTAACCGGTGGCGGTGGCTTGGCGGGCGTATGCCAGGGCCTCCGTGTCACGGCCGTTGACGTGCAGCGCCCAGGCCAGCGCGTCCGCGGTGTGCACGGTGTGCCGACGGGCCCATTCGGCGCGGGCCGCGCGCAGGGCGGCCGCCTTGTCGCCGTGGTCGGCGGCGGCCAGCGCGGTGTCGAGGTCGGCGTTGACGCCGTTGGCGCGGGCCAGCGTGATCCAGGTGTCCACCAGGGCGTACTGCCGTCGCGCCCTGGCCCGGTCGCCGGCCGCGCCCCGCGCCTCGTACAGCTCGCCCAGCTCGACGAGGGGGCCCGGCAGCGGATAGCGGGACACCACTGTCTCCATCCCTTTGACCGCCGCCGCGCGGTCCCCGCTCGCCGCCTGCGCCCTTGCCCGGCCCTCCAGCGCCGGGAGGTAGGTGTCGTCGGCGGCGAGGGCACGGGCGTAGGAGGCGAGAGCGGTCTTGTAGTCGCCCTGGTTCCAGGAGAGTTGGCCGAGCTGGGCGGCGACGTACGCGATGTCGCCCGGCGACGTGGCACTCGCCAGGGCCTGCCGCAGGACCCGGCGTGCCGTCGTCACGTCCCCGCGCAGTTCGTGCACGTACGCGTACCGCGTGAAGACCGGTACGCCTGGTCTGCGGGCGTCGGCGGTCTCGGCGGCCCGGGACGCCTCGGCGTACCGGCCGAGTTCGACCAGGGCGTCGATACGGGAGGACAACGCGCGCTCGCTGTACGGGTTCTGCCGCAGCGCCGCGTCCGCGTAGGCCAGGGCGCCGGTGAAGTCGTGCCGGGCGGCGGCGAGGGCGGCGCGGCCGGCCAGCGCCTGGTCGCTGTCCGGGGACAGGGACAGGGACCGCTTGAGCGCCTGCTCCGCCTGCGGATAGCGGGCGGGGTCGCCCTTGGTCCGCGCCTGCTCGACGTAGGCCAGGCCCAGGGTGGCCCAGCCACCGGAGTCCTTGGGCTGGGTGCGCAGATGCGCCTGGAGCGCGGCGACCGAGGCGTCCAGGTTGCCGCCGCCCAGCACACCGGGGTCCATGGCGCTGGAGGCGACCGGAACCGGGTCCGGCGCGCGACTCGCGCCGACGGCGATCGCCCCACCGGTCAGCGCGACGGCCAAC